>JANPBI010000322.1:0-21151 GCA_031430315.1 Rhodobacterales bacterium
GGCTCGGCGACGTGCCGGAGGGGTGGGAGGTGGTGAAATTATCGGCGCACTTCACAGCATCAAAAGGGCCTAGAGGGCAGACACTGACAAAGGAATACTGCGGCGAGTTTCCGGGAGAGTTTCCCGTCTACAGTGGGCAGACGGATAACAATGGGGTCATGGGTCAGATCGAAGACTTTGACTTTGATGTTGGAGAAAGCGGGGTTCTCTTCTCAACAACCGTTGGCGCAAAGGCGATGACAGTATCTCATCTTCGGGGGAGATTCAGCTTGTCACAAAACTGCATGATCATCTCGCCGACGACTGGCTTGGTGCTTCCACGGTTCTTCTTCTATCACTTCCAACCCTTGTTCGCATATTTCCGAGAACAGATACCGGAACACATGCAAGCATCTTTTCGAATGAGTGACCTATATCAGTTCAAGGTCGCCCTCCCTCCAATCACAACTCAAGCTTCGATTTCGAAGCAGCTGGACGAGGATTGCGCCAAACTCGACACCCTCACCAACATCGCCGAAACCGCCATCGCCCTTCTGCAGGAACGCCGCGTCGCCCTCATTTCCGCCGCAGTTACCGGCAAGATCGACGTGCGGCACCTATCTCCCGCCGCGACGGAGGCCGCATGAGCATAGACAAGATCATCGCCAGCCTGCCCGACAAGACCGAGGCCGACCGCAAGAAGATGCGCGCCAATGCCGAACGCTGGCTGACCACCGGCACCCCGGCGCATAAGGCCGATGCCCGGAAACTGCTGGACGCATTGGACGCCGCCGTCATGGCCGAGCGGGAAAAGCTGAACGACCTTCTGTCCAAGATGCCCATGTCCGTCCGCGTGGCCGAGGCGTTCCGCAAGCGCCCACCCACACGGGGGGAAGAAAACGTAATCCGGGCGCTGCTCGAAAACCCACATGCGACGTCGAACGAACTGTCCAAGGCCTACGGCCATGACAGCCAAATCTGGCAGATGCACTTCGGCAACATGGCCAAGGCCCGCGAGGCCGACCTCTGGCCCGCCGAACCTTTTGCCACCCGTGATGCAAACTTCTACTGCGGCATCCTTGCCGACTTCGACCCCGACGGCAGCCGCTTCACCATGAAGCCCGAAGCCGTCCTAGGCTTTGCCGCGCTGGGCATTGCTGCAAGGCCAGCTAAGACATCGGGGGACGCATGAGCCTTCACCGAGAAGTCAACCTCGAGGCCCAAATCTGCGACCGGCTGGCGGCGGCTGGATGGCTGCACTCTGAAGGCGACGCCGCAGGCTATGACCGAACCCGCGCCCTGTTCCCCGCCGATGTGGTCGCATGGGTGCAGGCCAGCCAACCCAAAGCATGGGAGACCCTGACCAAGAACCACGGCGCGGCGGCGGAAGCCATGCTCCTCGACCGCATCCGCAAGCAGATGGACGAACGCGGGACCTTGGAGGTGTTGCGCCGGGGGGTCGAGTTGATCGGCCTTCGCGCGCCCGTGGCACTGGCCCAGTTCAAGCCCGCCTTGGCGATGAACGCCGACCTTCTGAACCGCTACCACGCCAACCGCCTGCGAGTGGTGCGGCAGGTGCGTTACTCGCAGGCCAACGAGAACAGCATCGACCTTGTGCTCTTTCTGAACGGCCTGCCTGTGGCGACGGTGGAACTGAAGACCGACTTCACCCAAGGCATTCAGGACGCCGTAGACCAGTATCGGTTCGACCGGCACCCTATCCCCAAGGGACAGCGCCCCGAACCCCTGCTGGGCTTCCCCGGAGGTGCCTTGGTGCATTTCGCCGTCAGCGACTCTGAAGTGATGATGACGACGAAACTGGACGGGCCTGCGACAAGGTTCCTGCCGTTCAATAAGGGTGATGACGGCGGCAAGGGCAACCCGGTGAACCCTGAGGGGCACCGAACGGCCTACCTCTGGGACGGGGTCTGGCAGCGCGACAGCCTGCTGGAAATTCTGGGTCGATACATGGTGGCCATGTGGGATACCAAGAAGCAGATCACGGGGATGGTTTTCCCCCGCTTCCACCAGCTTGATGCCACCCGGAAGCTGCTGGCGGCGGTTCTGGAGGACGGTGCCGGGGGCAAGTATTTGGTGCAGCACTCGGCAGGTTCGGGCAAGACGAACTCCATCGCGTGGTCGGCCCACTTCCTTGCGGACCTGCATGATCTCGATCACCAGAAGGTCTTCGATACGGTGCTGGTGGTGTCCGACCGCAATGTGATCGACACGCAGCTGCAGGAAGCCATCTTCAGCTTCGAACGGACGACCGGCGTGGTGGCGACGATCAGCAGCGAGGCCGGGGCGAAGAGTGGGCAGTTGGCCGAGGCGCTGGCGGGCGGCAAGAAGATTGTAGTTTGCACCATTCAGACCTTTCCCTTCGCGCTGGCAGCGGTGCAGGAACTGGCAGCCTCAAAGGGCAAGCGATTTGCGGTCATCGCGGATGAGGCGCATTCCAGCCAGACCGGCGAGGCAGCCTCAAAGCTGAAGCTGGTGCTGTCTGCCGAAGAAGCGGCGGACGTGGCGGATGGTGGCGAAGTGAGTGCCGAGGATCTGCTTGCCGCCAACATGTCGGCTCGCGCCGGGGCAAATGGCATCACCTACGTCGCCTTCACTGCCACGCCCAAGACCAAAACGCTGGAGCTGTTCGGGCGCAGACCGGACCCCAGCCAGCCCGCCAGTTCCACCAATCTGCCTGAGGCATTCCATGTCTATTCGATGCGGCAGGCAATTGAAGAAGGCTTCATTCTCGACGTCCTGAAGAACTACACGCCCTACAGTCTGGCCTTCCGGCTGGCAGGTGAAGGCAAGGAGATCGACGAGAAGGAGGTTGAGCGCGACGAGGCGGTAAAGGCACTGATGCGCTGGGTCCGTCTGCACCCTTACAACATCAGCCAGAAGGTGCAGGTGGTGGTCGAGCATTACCGCGCCATGGTGCAGCCCCTGCTGGACGGTAAGGCGAAGGCGATGGTCGTAGTGAGCAGCCGTCTTGAAGCGGTGCGCTGGCAGCTGGCCATCGAGAAATACATTAAGTTCAAGGGCTATGCGCTGGGCACGCTCGTCGCTTTCTCGGGCGAGGTGAACGACCCGCAAAGTGGCCCCGAACCCTTCAGCGAAACTAGCAGGACCCTCAATCCGGGCCTCAAAGGGCGCGACATCCGCGAGACCTTCAGCCAGCCCGATTATCACGTCCTTTTGGTGGCGAACAAGTTCCAGACCGGCTTCGACCAACCCCTGTTGTGCGGCATTTATGTCGACCGCAGGCTGGCGGGCATCCAAGCGGTGCAAACCCTGTCGCGCCTGAACAGGGCCTATCAGAGCGGCGGTGTGGTCAAAGACACGACCTATGTGCTGGACTTCGTGAACAGCAGCGAAGACATCCTGAAGGCCTTCCGGACCTATTACCAGACCGCGACCTTGGAGGACGTCACCGACCCGAACATAGTCTTCGACCTACGCGCCAAGTTGGACGCATCTGGCCACTACGATGACTTTGAGGTAGACCGCGTTGTGCGCATAGAGGTGGACCCGAATAGCGCCCATGGCGACCTAGTAGCGGCCATCTCCCCCGTCGCAGACCGCCTGCTGAAAGCCTATGGAGCCGCCCAGGAGCGCCTGAGGACTGCCCGCGAAGGTGACGACGACAATTCAGCCAAGGACGCTCAGGACGAGATCAGCGCGCTTCTACTGTTCCGCAATGACATGGGGGCCTTTCTGCGGCTCTATAGCTTCCTGTCGCAAATCTTCGATTACGGCAACACCGCCATTGAAGCGCGCAGCATTTTCTATCGCCGCCTTATTCCTCTGTTGGAATTTGGACGGGAGCGGATGACCCTCGATGTGTCCAAGATCGTCCTTACTCATCACAAGCTGAAGTCGCAGGGCCAGCAGCTGCTTTCACTTGGCGGCGACGCCGAGACCCTTAAGCCGCTGACGGCGACTGGGACTGGCAGCCTACATGAGAAGGAGAAGGCACTAATTGCCGAGATACTAGCGAAACTGAACGACCTCTTTCAGGGCGACGTAAGTGACGACGACCAGTTGGTCTATGTGAACAACGTGCTCAAAGGAAAACTAATGGAAAGCGAGGCGCTACTTCAACAAGCCAACCATAACAGCAAGCAACAGTTTTCGAACTCGCCTGCCCTGACTCAGGCCATTCTCGATGCTGTGATCGACGCCTTTGAAGCCCACTCGACAATGAGTAGACAGGCCCTAGACTCTGCCCAAGTCCGCGAAGGCTTGAAGGATATCTTGCTTGGACCGGGTCAACTCTACGAGGCCCTGAGAAGACGCGGGAATGCTGCGTAGGGTGGACACAGTGGAGGGCAAGTATGTTCAGAAATAGCACAAGACATTGTTTTATATAATTTATGTTCGATTTAGTGGTGCCCGCGGCCGGACTTGAACCGGCACGGCCATACGGCCAAGGGATTTTAAGTCCCCAGTGTCTACCATTTCACCACGCGGGCAATGCGGGGCGGCTCTGCGCGGCCACCATAGCGGGGATGGCGCGCAGGTAAAGGGTGGGTGGCACAGACATGGCAACCGCATTGCCTAGAGGTCGAAAGGGTCAGAGCGGGTGGAAACAGGCCAGTGCGTGGCCGTCCGGACCGGCCAGCAGCGGCGGCACCTCTGCCCGGCAGCGATCGCCGACATTGGGGCAGCGGGCGGCAAAAGCGCAGCCTTTCGGCAGGTTGAAGGGCGACGGGATCTCGCCGGCAAGAGGGGCCAGCTTGCGACGACGCGCGGGGTCCGGGGCAAAGGTGCTGGCCATCAGGGCCGCCGTGTAGGGATGGCGGGGCGGTGTCGCGGGGCTGGGCAGATCCTCTACCACTGCACCCAGATACATCACCACGATGCGGTCGCAGAAGTAACGTACCAGTCCGAGGTCGTGACTGATGAACAGATAGGTCAGCCCCCGCCTTGCCCGCAAGTCGGACAGAAGGGCGATGATTTGCGCCTGGATCGACACATCCAGCGAGGCCGTTGGTTCGTCGAGCACAACAAAATCCGGCTCAGTCGCCAATGCGCGCGCGATGCCGACGCGCTGGCGCTGGCCGCCGGACATCTGGTGGGGGTAGTTGGCGGCGGCATTGGCAGGCAGGCCAACCTGATCCAGAAGGTCGCCGATACGGGCGGGGGTCAGGGCCAGACCCTGGACAGTAAAAGGTTCGCGCAACACCTCGGCCACGGTGTAGCGCGGATCCAGCGAAGCATAGGGGTCTTGAAACACCATGCCCATCTTGCGACGCAGGACCCGCAAGTCCTTGGGTCCCAGTGCCGCCAGGTCGGTGCCCTGAAACGACACGGAGCCGTCGCTGGGCGTGATCAGCCGCAGGGCCAACCGCGCCAGGGTGGACTTGCCGCACCCGCTTTCGCCGACCACGCCGACGACGGCCCCTTTGGCGATACGCAAGGTGACATCGCGCACCGCCGTCATGCTGCGCGCGGGGGCAAGCCAGCCACCGGGCGACGTAAAGCGCCGGGTCAGGGCGTCAAAGCTGATGATCGGTTCCACCGTCATGCCTCACCCCCGGGAAAATGGCAGGCAACGGTTCCGGAACGGACTGAACGCAGGGCCGGAACATCGTTCTGGCACACCGCCTCGGCCCTGCCACAGCGGGGATGGAACCGGCATCCGACGGGGTATTGCGCGACGCCCGGCACCGCCCCGGGAATGCCGGTCAGGGCACCGGGTGCCATCGCCTCGCGCGGGATGCAGTCGATCAGCGCGGTCGTGTAAGGATGGGCAGGTGCTGCAAAAAGGGCGTCCACCGGCTGGGATTCGGCCAGACGGCCCGCGTAAAGGACGGCGACATGCGTGGCCACCTGCGCCACAACGCCCATGTCATGGGTGATCAGGATCAAGCCCAGACCCCGTTCTTTCACAAGACTGGCCAAGAGATGTACGATCTGCGCCTGCACCGTGACATCCAGCGCCGTCGTCGGTTCATCCGCGACGATCAGGTCAGGCGCGCCGACCAGCGCCATCGCGATGACGATGCGCTGCTTCATGCCGCCGGACAGCTGATGCGGATAGGACTGGCAGATGGCGGCGGCATCGGGAATGCGCAACTGGGTCAGCGTCTCGATGCTGCGCGCGCGGGCGGCGCGGGCATCGAGACCAAGATGAAGCCGCGCCATCACGTCGACCTGCGGGCCGATCTTTTGCACAGGGTCGAGCGCGGTCATCGGGTTCTGGGTGATAAAGGCGATGCGCTTGCCGCGATAGGGACGCAAGCGCGCCTCGGTTAGCTTCGTCAGGTCCACCCCGTCAAAGGTGACAGAACCCCCGGTGACCCGCCCGCCGATCAGCGGCAAGAGGCCGGTTACCGCCAGGGCGGTCAGCGACTTGCCGGACCCGCTTTCGCCTACCAGGGCCAGGATTTCGCCCCGGTCCACGGCAAAGCTGATGCCATCCAAAGGGCGAACCTGCCCGATGCCGACCGACAGGTTTTCGACGGAAAGCAGGGTCATGCGGAGCGCATCCTTGACCGGATGTCCAGCGCGCGGATCAACGCGTCGCCAAAAAGGTTGATCGCGATGACGGTGATCGCGACGGCAAGACCGGGGAACAGGATGATCCAAGGCGCCTTGAAGAGTTGCGCGGTGCCTGACGACATCATGCCGCCCCAACTGGGCGTGGGGGGTTGTGCGCCCAGCCCGAAAAAGCCCAATGTCGCCTCCAGGATGATGGCATCGCCGGTCGCCAGCATGGCCGAGACAAGGACCGGCGCGAGCGCATTCGGGATCAGATGGCGCAAAAGGATATGTGTGTCGGTGGCCCCAAGGCTGCGGGCGGCCTCGACAAAGGTCTCGCCCTTGATTGCCATGATCTGGGCGCGGGTCAGACGGGTGAACTGGGCGAGGTAGGCCACGCCGATAGCGACCAGCGTGCCGGTAATGCCGGGGCCGATGATGGCCACAAGGATCAGCGCCACGAGGATCTCGGGGAAGGACCAGGTCAGGTCCACGATCGAGGTCACGATCCGGTCGAACCGCCCGCCAATATAGCCCGCTGCCGCCCCCAGAACCATGCCAGCGCTGACCGACAAGCCGATGGCGATGGCCGAGACGGACAGGGATGTCCGCGCGCCATAGAGGATGCGGGTCAGAAGGTCGCGACCAAATTCGTCGGTACCGAACCAGTGCTGCGCCGAAGGCGGCGCAAATGCGCCTGGCAAGTTCTGCACGTCATATTCATAGGGCGTGAGCAAGGGTGCAAAGACCGCCAGCAAGATCAAGAGCACGATCCAGCCCCCGGCAATCGCGCCCTTGGGCGTGCGCAGGGTGCGCCCGACGGGGCTGTCAGCCAGCGCGGTCACGCCAAGGCCGCCCGGACGCGCGGATCCATCGCGGCCTGCAGAATGTCACCCAAAAGCGTGCCCAGCATCACCGCCATGGCCAACATCAAGAGACAGGCCTGTACGACGGGATAATCATGCTGGTTCAGCGCCTTGATCAAAAGGGTGCCCAGGCCGGGTCGGGCAAAGACCACCTCGACCGTCACCGCGCCGCCCAAAACCCAACCGATGCGCAGGGCAAGGATCGTGACGACCGGGATCAGCGCGTGACGCAGGACATGGCGCAGGGAAATGCGCAGCGGATGCAGCCCCTTGGCATGCAGGAGCAGGACGAAATCCCGCCCGCTCGCCTCGATCATCGCGACGCGCGTGACGCGGGCCACCAGCGCCGTGCCGCCCAGGCCGATGGTCAGAACCGGCAGCACCAGACTGGACCAGCCCCGCGCCCCCGAGACCGGAAACCAGGCGAAATGCACCGAAAAGGCCAGGATCAACAGCAGACCCAGCCAGAAGCCGGGCAAAGTAGAGCCGATCAGCACCCCGCCCATGATGGCCTGATCAACCCACGTGTCGCGCTTCAGGGCGGCGATGACACCAAGTCCGATGCCCATGATGGTGGAAAACAGCAGCGCGAGGCCCCCCAAGGCCAGCGAATGCGGCAGCGCCGCCATAACAAGATCGGCCACGGGGCGACGTCCGACAATGGCAGTGCCCATGTCGCCGGTCAGAAGATTGCCCAGCCAGATCGCGTACTGCACCGGCAAAGGCCGGTCCAGACCGTAGCGTGCCGTCAGGATGGCACGCTGTTCAGGCCCGGACCCGACTTTCAGAAGACTGTCCACCGGATCCCCGGGGATCAGGTGGATGATGGCGAAAATCACCACGGACACCGCGAAGAACACCGGCAGCAGCATGACCAATCGTTTCAGTACATAGCCAAGCATGGTGTTCCCCGCGATGCCGTCTGGTTACTCGATGATTTCCATCGACAGGATCGTCTGGCCGTTGATGCGCGGAGCCCGGATCGTGGCTGGCATCTTCAGGCGGTCCTTGTTGTAACCGATATTCTGCACGGGCTGGTAGATCGGCGCCATGGTGAACTGCGACAGGACATATTCGTGATAGGCCTTGAAGTTGGCGATCCGCTCTTCGCTGTTCTTGGAACCCGTCATGGCTGCGGCACGGAGTACCTCGGCCTTGGGGTCATTGAACATCGACACGTTGGGATAGCCCAGCCGGTCGCCGCCAAAGAACCAGTCGACGATGTCGGCATTCGCCCACCAGTAGGACCGTACCGCCAGCTGCTGTTCGCCGGTCTTGTATTGGTCGCGGATGGTGGAGCTGTCGAATGTGGTGATTTCAGCGGCGATCCCCACGGCCTTCATCTCGGCCTGCACGACTTCGGCCAGACGCCGGAACGAACTGTCGCTTTGCGTCCACAGGCTGATCGCTAGGGGTGCGCCGTCCTTAATACGGATGCCGTCGGCCCCCATGGCCCAGCCAGCCTCGTCCAGCAAGGCCGCCGATCTGGCCGGATCATAACTGATCAGGTACTTCGGATCGACCTGGCTTTCGGGCAGCGCCGAGATCAGGAACTGGTTGGCCACCGCACCCACCCCGCCATAGACTGAGTCCAGGATTTCCTGCTGGTTCACGGCAAAGGCGGCAGCCTCGCGGACCTTGATGTCGTCAAAGGGTGCCTTGGTCACGTTAATCGGCATGTAGACCACTTCCAGCCCCGGCAGCGTCAGGGTCGAGATGGCCGGTTCCTTGGCCAGTTCGCCGAGAAAATCCGTTGGGACCGACATCAGCATGTCGACGCCGCCGGTCTTCAGTTCCAGAAACGCGGTGCTGTCCTCGGCAATCTCGCGCAGGGTGATGCGCGCGATCTTGGCCGGGCCTTTGTTGTCGGCAAGGTCCGACCCCCAGGTGTAGTCATCGTTGCGCACGAGCACGGTTTCCGACCCGATGGCAAAGCTTTCCATCTTGTAGGGGCCGGTCCCGACGGCGGCAGTGACACCGTAATCCTCGCCCATTTCGACATAGGCCTTGGGCTCGATCACGCCCATCGTGCTGGACGCCAAGTTGAAGAGCAGGTTCGGATCGGGGTTCTTCATCGTCAGCTTGACGGTCAGATCGCCCGTGGCCTCGGCCTTTTCGATGCTCTGCGTGGTGAACGAGTTGTCGCTGTCCGTAAAGAAGCCGAGCCAGGCGACGATCGCCGCAGCCGTCAGCGGCTCGCCGTTGTGAAAGGTGACGCCGGGCTTGATCTCGAAGGTCCAAGACATGCCGTCCGGGGCCTCGACCCAGGCGGTCGCAAGGCCCGCGTGAAAGGACTGGTCGGCATCCTGCACGACCAGCGTGTCATAGATCATGTAGGCGCCCAGATTGGTGTTGCCCTGCGTCACGATGTTATAGCTGGGCACCCCCACTTCGCTGAGCGGCAGAACAAAGACTGCCTCTTGTGCCATCACGGCGGGGGTGGTCCCCATCAGAGCGAAATAGCTTACCGTCGCAGCGAAAGCCGCGTGTCGAAACCGCTTGGTCATGGAAACACCCTTGTTGTTGTTCGTTTATTTGTTGGTAGGACGGGTATGGCGCGCATCGCCAGTGTGCCCGACGAAATCGCCGTAAAGTGCAGAAACCTGGGCCATCCGCGTTTCCGTTTCAGCCCCGAGTTGACGAAAGACGCCATTGATCAATTGACCGATCAGGCTCGCCATTGGCGAAGTGGCATCCCAGAAGTGGTTGAGATCGGTCGGCACCGCAAACATTTCCGAGGCCAGGTTGCGGCCCCAGTCGCAATAGGGATCGGTGATCAGGGTCACGGGCATGCCACGGGCACGGGCGGCGGCGGCAAGCTGTTGGGTATGGCGCGAATAGCGGCGCGCATCGATCAGGACCAGCACGGAATGATCGGGGTCGTCCAGGAGGATATCTGCATAGTTGCCGCCCGACAGGTCGGCCAGATGCACACCGGGCCGCAGGTACTGCAGCCCATGTGCCAGTTGCGCCGCAAGGAAGCGTTCCGTCTGGAAACCCGCGACATACACCGACCGGCAGGACGCAAGGCGTGCAATACAAGCGGCAAATTCGGGCGTATGGGCAATTTCGTGCACCGCGACGATGGCCGCCAGTTCCTGTTCCAGCGCCCGAGCCGCTTCGGCATCTCCCTGCTGCGAGCGTTCGTGGAAATCGCGCAATCGGTCGCCGATGAGCCAGGCCTTGTCACCGAGATCGGCCTGCAACTGGGACTTGAGCGCCTTGAAATGCGCAAACCCGATGCTGCGGCAATAGCGGCCAATCGACGCCTCTGATACGCCGATCCGCTGGGCGACCGAGGCCGCCGTCTCAAACGGCAGGCTTTTGAGGTTGGTCAACATGTAGTTGGCAATCGCCGCCTCGGTCTTGGTTGCGTTGTGAGTGCTGGCCGAAAGGCGGTCGCGCAAATCTCCTACCGCCATGACTTCGGTCCTGACATCCACGATTCGCGCCCACTGCAAAGGAGTTCTCAACAAAGACTGACAGTTAAATTTCCTTCGGTCAATCTTGCAAGAAAACTTTCTTGCGCTTAGGCTCGACCGGTCCCACTCAAGGAATCACCATGCCCCCGACAGCCGCCCCCCTGAAGATCGACGGTGCGGAATTGCGACTGGTGCGCCTGCCGCTGGTCACGCCATTTACAATTTCTACCGGCACGGTCACGGAAAAGGTCTTTCCGTTGCTGACGCTGCGTTCGGGGGGCCTCGAAGGTTATGGCGAGGGGGTCATGGACGTGTTGCCGGACTATCTGGACGAGGTAGTGTCGGGGTCGATGGCGTTGTTGCGCGATCTGTTCCTGCCGCTTGTGGTCGGCAAGTCCTTTGCCAACCCCCAGGCGTTGCACGCGTTTCTGGCCCCCTGGCGGGGGCACCAGATGACACGGGCGATGATCGACATGGCGTACTGGGATCTGTGGGCCAAGGCGCTGAACCTGCCTTTGCAGACCGTGCTCGGGGGGCAAGGCGATGCCATTGATGTCGGCGTGTCCTTGGGGATCGGCCCTATCGACAGCACGCTGGACCGGGTCCGCGCCCATGTCGATCTTGGCTACAAACGCATCAAGCTGAAGGTAAAGCCGGGACATGACGTGGCGCTGGTGCGCGCGGTACGGGCGGCGTTTGCGGATACGCCGCTCAGCGTCGATGCAAATTCGTGCTACACGCTCGCCGATACGGCCCTTCTGCGGGATCTTGACGCTTTTGGCCTGGATTACATCGAACAGCCCCTGGCCTGGGACGACATTCACGACCATGCGACCCTGCAGTCCCGGATCACCACGCCCATCTGTCTGGATGAATGCATCCGGTCGGTAGCCGATACGCGCAAAGCGCTGCAAACTGGTGCGGCGCGGGTGATCAACATCAAGGCAGGGCGTGTGGGTGGGCATACCGACAGCATCCGCATCCATGACCTTTGCGCGGCCTTTGACGTCCCGGTCTGGTGCGGCGGTATGCTGGAATCCGGGATCGGGCGCGCCCACAACATCCATCTGTCCACCTTGGGCAACTTTGCCAAACCGGGCGATACGTCATCGGCCAGCCGCTATTTCACCCGCGACATCGTGGAGCAGAAGCTGGAGGCGACAGCGGGACGCATGCCCGTCCCTCCCGGTCTCGGCATCGGCGTGACGCTGGACCACGACTTTCTGGCAACGGTCACCTTGTCGACCGAGACCTTTGCCGGATGACCGGCATCGTCCTGCGGGATCTGGACGGGATGGCGGAATTTCTGGCGGCAGAGCGGTTGCAGTCAGAGGTCTGGGGTCCCGGCGACAAGGTCGATCCCGGCGATCTGATGATGGTGATCGCGGCCGAAGGGGGATTGGCCGCAGGGGCGTTCCGCGAAGGCCATATGCTGGGATATGTCTTTGGCTTTCCAACCTCCGACCCCTGCATCCAGCATTCGCACAGGCTGGCGACCCATCCCGATGCACGGGGCCTGGGCTTGGGCCTGGCACTGAAATGGTACCAGCGCGACTGGTGCCGGGCGCGCGGCATCTTGCAAGTGCGTTGGACCTTTGACCCCCTGCGCCATGTCAATGCAGGTCTGAATATTGGGCGGCTGGGCGGGACCGCTCGGACCTATTATCCCGACTATTATGGGGCCATGCTTGGGATCAACCACGGCGTGCCGTCTGACCGGTTGTTGGTCGAATGGGCGCTGGACACACAAGCCGTCGCGCGCCGCGCCGCCGGTCTGGCGGCCTCAAGCCTTTCCGGGTTGAGGGTGCCGCTGGACCCCGGCTATGCCCGGTTGCTGGAAACGGATTTGCCCGCTGCGCTGGCCTTGCGGCTGGCGCTGCGCGACACATTGATCACCCGGTTCGCGCAAGGCTATGCGATCACCGGCTTTGACGCGTCAGCCTGCGCCTATGTCCTGACATCCCTGCCGCGTGACGAAGGGCTGCGCCCCCGCCCTGCCGCAGCCATGCCTTTCCTTGGCCCGAACCTGCCCCTATAAGACGCGCGACTGTCGCCGAGGGATGACGCAGATGCGCAAGGCCAACCTGACACGCAAGACCGCCGAGACGGATATTTCGGTTGCCGTGGACCTTGATGGCCAAGGCCGCGCCGATGTTGCGACCGAGGTGGGATTTTTCGATCACATGCTGGACCAGCTGGCCCGCCACAGCCTGATCGACATCACCCTGACGGCCAAAGGCGACAGGCATATCGACGACCACCACACGGTCGAGGATTGCGGCATCGCCCTCGGGCAGGCCCTCGCAAAGGCCTTGGGCGACAAGCGCGGCATCCGCCGCTATGGCCATTTCACGCTGGCGATGGATGACGCACAGGTCGCAACCGCGCTGGATTTGTCCGGGCGGCCCTATCTGGTCTGGAACGTCGCCTTTCCGACACCCAAGATCGGCAGTTTCGACACAGAACTGGTGCGCGAATTCTTTCAGGCGCTGTCGACCCACGGCGGCATCACGCTGCATGTAGACTTGGTCCACGGGCTAAACAGCCACCATATTGCCGAAGCAGCGTTCAAGTCCGTTGCCCGGGCCTTGCGCATGGCGGTCGAGGCCGATCCCAGGCAAACCGGCATTCCGTCGACCAAGGGAACGCTCTAGACCCTTTCACCTCTTCACAAATATCCCCGCCGGAGGCTCCCGACCTTCGGCCCGAGACACCGGGAGCCGGACCCACGCCATGCTGACCGTCCTCGTCGATTATGACAGCGGCAACCTGCATTCCGCCGCCAAGGCCTTTCAGCGCATGGCGGACGAGGCGGATGCGGGAGAGGTCCTGGTGTCCTCGCGCCCCGAGGATGTGGCGCGCGCGGACCGGATCGTGCTGCCGGGCGACGGAGCTTTCCCGGCCTGTAGGCAAGCCCTTGGTGCGCGTGGCGGCTTGTTTGAAGCGATCGAAGAGGCGGTGACGCTGCGCGCGCGCCCCTTCCTTGGCATCTGTGTTGGCATGCAGATGATGGCAAGCTGGGGCCGCGAATACCATGATACCGCCGGGTTCGGTTGGATTGCGGGCGAGGTGGTGCGCATTCAGCCGCAGGACAGGCGGCTCAAGGTGCCGCATATGGGGTGGAATGACCTTGTCATTGACCGCCCGCATCCGGTGCTGGAGGGCATAGCGACAGGCGATCACGCCTACTTCGTGCATTCCTACAAGTTTGACGTCGCAAATCCTGCCGAGCGGCTGGCCCATGTCGACTATGCGGGTGATGTTACGGCGATCATCGGGCGCGACACCATGGTCGGCACCCAGTTCCACCCTGAAAAAAGCCAGGCGACAGGCCTGCGACTGATTGCGAATTTCCTGCGCTGGCGGCCTTAGCCGTTCAGCAGCGCCTTGATCTGGCGCAAGATGAACCGGCCATAGTCCCGGTTCTTGTGGGTACTGTCGCCTTTGGCGGCAAACCGCGTGGCATAGATGTCCTTGGTAAAGCACCCTCCGGTCACCGTATTATCCGGTTGTGCCAGGAGGGTGATGCCATCCTCGGCCATCACATCGCGCACCAGCGCCCAGATCGCCGCGCGTTCGGGTCCGGTGCCATGGACCGCGTCCGGGAACTGGTCAAGGATCGGGTGCGGATGGCCCGCAAGTTGAAACGACACCGGCTGATAAAGGATGCGCGCCTTGCCTTGCCGCGCGAATTCCATCGCAAACTGATAGGGATAAAGGCCGCGCAGGTGCCCGGCGATGATTGCCTGCCGCACCCCTGACGACAAAAACAGGTCCGGATGGCGGTTGCGGTGCAGAAATTCCATGAACAGGCCATCGACACGGGTCCGGCACCCGGTAAAGGCGATGACGTCGAAATCGTCGGGCCGCAGGCTGGTGCGCCCGAGGCGATTGACAGCACTGAACCGTCTTGCGGTGAAGTCGTCATCGGGCACCAGCGCCCCGTCTTTCAGACTGATATAGCGAAACCTGTGCCCGACGGTGCCCCAGAATTCCACGTCATGCGGAGCCATGCCCAGGGGCTTCATGTTCAGCGCCAGCCGCACACAGGCCATGTGGCTGTCGCCAAAGATGCACAGACGTTGCGGCGTCACCGTCGCCGCTGCGGTGGCAGGGTCGGCCGGATCAGCGCGAGAAGGCATCAAGCAGTTCCTCTTCGCAGCGGAGGTCGTCGTCTTCGCCCTCGTTGGCGGGATCGCCGTCAGGCAGATCCGGTGACGTGGCCGTCGTCGTAGCGGAGATTACCGCCGGGGTCGCCACTTTGCCAAACGCACGCTCTTGATCGGCAAAGAAATGGTCCATCACAAAGACGACGCCCTCCGGCGTGATCTGGCGTTTGTTCGCTGCGTAATGACGGCCGCCAAAAATTGGTGAGGTGACTAACTCGTAGGTCGGCAGATAATCGACATCCGCGTCCGCCGTGATCAGCATACCGGCCGCAGCACGCAAGGTGGACTTGGTCCAGCTTGTCGCCTCCAGGACGTGTCGGCCGCTGGCGGTCGCCGTGATGGGCACAGGCGATACCGTGATGATCATCTTCTGGGCAGGATTGACCTCGCGCATGATGGCGCGCGCGCGCAACAGGGCGGAAAATGTGGCGTTGGGATCATGGTTCACCAGTCGGTGGACCCGTGCGTCAAACTGCCCGGCCACGGTTCCGGGACAAGCAGCATATTCGAAACCGGTATTCTCATTGACCCACGCTTCGGTCAAACCAAGCGTGAAGATGAACACGTTTGCCTCGGTCACCGCCTTGCGGATTGCGGCAAGCGTCACAGCGCGCGACGGCCCAATCTCGTCGGCAAAATGAAACCCGCCGGGTTCAATTGCAGGACGCCAGGGGTCATAGAACCTGCCATCGCGTTCCCAGACCTCGTCGGGTGGCGTGCTATGTCCAAATGCCCATTCAAGCCATTGGGCCAACAGGTTGGGCGTGTAGATGTTGCCCGTCCTGAAACTGAAAACACCGTAATAAAAGTCCTTGCGCAATGTCTGGGGCAGCCGCGACGGCGCAGGCTCCGCATCGATCCAAGCATACCCGCGGTCGAGAAGGGACTGGCCGATCCTTTGGGAAAAGCAGCTGCCTGCGGTCGCGAAACGGGTCCGCCTCCGAATTCGGAACCGGGGTTTCCAGACCCCCGCGATAGCATCCGGGCCGGGATCGACAACCCCCGTCCGCCAAAATGCCTCCGGCGGCAGGTTATCATAGGGATGGGGTGCGGGGGGCGTCGGTGTCTTCATGCGCGCGTTCCTGACTTGGCAAGACGTTTCTTGGCGACCGCCAGCTCCGGATACCGCGCCAGCAGATCACGACGCGCACGGGTGGCGAAAAGATAGTTTTCCTCGGCCAGGAACAGCTCGCATACCCGCAGGGCGAGGCGCGGATGCGCACTTTGGGCCAGCGTTTCGACCAGACTGCGCCGCCAGCTGCGCAACGTTCGTCTTGCCCGCATCTTGGGCCAAAACTCTGCGCCAACCCGCCCCGTTTCGGCATAGTCACGCAAAAGCTGGGACAGCGCGTCGCATTTCACCACCAGCCTGATCGCCTGGTGCGAGGCATGATCCGTCTTGACCATGGTGACGTTCGGTGCGGCAAGCCGGGCGGCATGGGCGCGATCCTCTGGCACAAACGGGTCATAGATGATCATCGCATGCGTCAGGTAGGGAATGGCCGCCGCCGCATCGAGAAACGGCATGTCCGTCCAGTTCGACCGGTCGACCGAAAATCCGAACCGCCGTTCAAAGGGCACGATGGCCTTGCTCATCGTCGATTGCGGCGAAAACGCCAGCACCCGCGCGCCCGGCACAAGGGGCGCAAAGTTCAGCGCCGCAAAACCACCCATCGAGGCCCCGACCATCACGACCGTCTCAAAGCGTTCAAAGAACCCGGCCTTTGTCAGGGCCACGATCATGGCAGGGGCTGTGGCCTGCCGGTACCAATCCTTGCGAAAGCTTTGCACGCCCAGGATCGAATACCCAAGATCGCGGATGCGGGCATGCATCCAAGGTTGGCGCGGATAGGGGTCGTCCAGCGTGGCAAGATTGTCAAAGGTGACGTAAAGGACGCGGGATCGGTATTCGAACCACAGGTTCGCCTCGATCCCTTCGATCAGGCAAAAATCCGACCGCAACGCCCCGTCAACCGAGGTGACGGGCGGCAGGTCGACCGGCACGCGGACGAGTTTCGGTGTGGCGTCGTCTTCGTCCATCCGTCCCCCTTAGAACACGGCCGCGAAACGTTCGGGCAAAGTGAAGACATCATAACTGCGCGCGCCGCCAAAGGTCCAAAAGACATTGTCGCCCCGGATATGGCGGTTCTTGACCATCTCAGCGCGCATCTCGGCATGCTCGACGGTTTCGCCCTTGGGCTTGCGTTTCGACAGGCCTTCGTAAGTGGTCCAAGCGGTGTCCCAGCCGGTCACCTTGCGCTCCACCTCGCCCAGTGCGCCACTTTGCTGGGTGCGTTGCTCGCGGCGCAGCGCAAGGCGGTCATGCGTCATCTGGTAATCGACGAACCGCAGATGAAAGAGGTACAGGTGGGGGTCCAGAAACCCCTCTTTCTCATTGGCATAGTGCCCGCCAGGGCTGAAGGTCACGCGGTTTCGGGTTATGCAGGGTTTGCAATAGTTCACATTGGTCCGGTAGTGCCGCCGGACCTCGAGGATGTTGCGCCCCGGGGTCAACGGCTCGGGCTCTGCGGTGGGGTTGTGGACGATCTCGATGGCAAATGGCGTCAGGATGCGGGGCGCGCGGTCGTCGCCAAAGCGCATGACATAGTCGCCCAGATTGTCGGAAATGTCGGGGTCGACCGCCACGATTTCATCGACATCGCCGCACAGGACCCAGTTGTAATAGCGGGTAAATCCGGAAGTGAATTGCGATAGCATCTGCCAACGCCGCTGGTTGAAGCAGTACCGCGTCGGATCATGCGGCAGATAGATGACATTAGCCCCTTCGGCGATCCTGTTGATTTCCGGGTCATGGCCATGGCTGAGGATGTAAAGATGCTCGCGCCCCAGATGGCGGCCGTAATAGTCGACCCAGCGCTGCAGGAAAAAGTGGTCCCCTCTCACCATCGTCATTGCGGCCATTCCGGCTTTGGTCTTGTCCATGCCCTGCCTACCGCTGTTGTAACGCCGGTCGGATCGCCCGGACGACCCTGCCAAGGGATTTTGCAACCTTAGCCGGATGTTGGGGACTTGGCAAAACCCCTGCGGCAGATCGAGTGTGGTCAACTTGCATGCTGAAATCCGCGCGCCACGTTCGGATCAAAGCCAAAGGCGGACTGATAGCCCCGGCCCAAAAGCCATGCCTCGACCTGAGCCATTCCGGCGAAGCCACGCTCCAGCAGGCGACCGTGGATCACGATTGTTTCGGGCAAGGACGTCAGCCCCCCGAGCAGGGCCGTCAGCGGCGCGCCGGCCAGCATCGGGTCCCCCAGCAAAAGCACATTTGCCCGGTGCGCCGCGATCGCCCCGGCAGGGTCCGTCTGTGGGGCTGCCAGATGCAGCCCTGCATGGGCGGCAAGGCCGTTTTGGTCCAGGACGCGCTGGATCGTGCAACGCAGGCCGAGGTCATCCTCGATCATCAGGATGTCGATTTCGTCCCGGCTGCGCACCAGATGCGCCGACAGGAACCCCGAAGCAGCCCCCAGATCGACCACACGGCACGGCCTTGGCAACAGCCCCGGCAAGCGGCGCGCCAGAGCCCGGTCGACCCGGCCGGCCCGCAACAGATCCAGACCGACCGGCGTAAAGACGCGCGGATCGGCAGGCAGCTGCACCGAATGGCTGGCAAACCAATCCAGCGGCACTTCGCGTTCCGCATCAATCGGTCCCTGCACATAGATGCCGGGCGGAACGGCCACCGGCGGCAACACGGGCGGCATGGCCTTGCGGGCGGCGCGGTCCTTGTCGCCGCGCTTTTTTTCCACATCCGACATCAGGGCCGCGATCTTTTCGCGGTCGCGCGGCTGTGGTGGCGCTGCCGTGATCTGGCTGATCGGGATCTGCGAGGCTTCGGCCAGCTTTGCCACCAGATCGGCATAATCCTGGGTCTGGCGCAAGATCGCCAGCCGCGCCTCGACCCGCGCGATGGCTTTGGCGTGCAGATCGGCAATCACCGGATCGGCAAGCAGGGCCGCCATGATCGCACTCCGCCGCGCCGAATAGCGCAGCATCGTGTCGTCGCGCACCTCGTTGCGGTCCTGCAGCGCCCAGTAGCCTGCATTGTACTTGTCGGCCTTGTTGTTCACATTGCCGCGCAACCGGCGCAGCGCATAGCTTTCCACCGACTTGACCGCATAGTGGTTCAGCTGTGCCCAGTCGTAGCCGACCGTCCGCGTGATCGACCGCCAGCCGCGAAACTTGAAGTAATCCTCCATCGGCTGGCCCGAGCCGTTCAACCAATGAACCTGGTCAGGAAACGGCGTCTCGATCATCTTGGCGCGCATCTTGGGGCGGTGAATGCCCAGCTTCCAGTGATTGGCGTCATAGGTGAACAGCGTCTTGACCCCCCATCCCTTGTTCCACATCGGCGGGGCGGCGGTCAGGTATTGTTCGGTCACCGGCGCGCGCGACCAGTCGATGATCCCGCCAGACCCGAAGATCCGCCAGGTGATGACGATGCCGTTTGCCCCCTTGTCTAGGGCAGCACCGATCAGCCCGTCGATGCCGCCATCGCCATACCGGATCGACAGAAACTCGTCCGCGTCGAGCACAAGAAGCCAGTCGGCAGCCTGCACCACGGGTTCGTCTTCGGCAAAATTCAGGGCGGATGGCTGCGGGCGCTGACCGGCGGGCACGTCGTTGCGGCGGTGATGGACAAGGCCAAGCTCTTCCATCCGGATCAGCATGTCATCCGTCCCATCCGAACAATCGTTCGTATAGACCACCAGATCGGTGAACCCTACCGCCAGATGGTGCGCCACCCATTCGACGACAAAGGGGCCCTCGTCCTTCATCATGGAAACGGCCGTCACCTGCCCGTGCGGGCTGACATTGGCTTTGAGCGCAAAGGGAACCGTGCCGAACCGCGCCGAGCGCCCTGAAAAGCGCGGCGGCTTGGGGCTGTCAAAGACCGGGATCGGTTTCAGCGGGCCATCCGTGGGCGGCAGGGCTGTGTCGTCGTCATCCCCCTCGACCAGGTCAGGCGGGCGTTTCTTGCGGGCATGTTTGGTCATTCATCCCCCTCTTCGCCCGGGCCGGGATCAACATCCACCACCTGCTTGCGCCCGCGTGGGGCATCGGGATCGGCTTCAAGGTCAGCGGGGTCGGTGATGCCCGCGATGTCAATCACGCTGAGGCCCAGTTGCAGGCGCAAGCCTGCTGCCGTGCGCCTGATCTCCGGCGCGGCGGGCCAGTCAGACAGGTCCAGCCGCGAGCCGCGATGCCATTTGTGGATGCGCGTCACCCCGCCGTAAGCCACGCGAAAAACCATCTGCCCCGGCCCGGTGATCAGGTCGTTTTCACCACGACCCACCTCGATCGTGTCGTTTCCGCCGGAGGTCTCGACCCGATTGCGCCCCGGCCCGGTGCGGATCAGCGAATTGCCGCGTCCGTCGCGGATGTCGTCATTGCCGTGGCCGCCATAGATCTTGTTGGCTCCGTCCGCACCGCCGAAAATGACGTCGTCGCCCGTGCCGCCATCGAGCACATCGCGCCCCGACCCGCCGCGCAAGGTATCGCTGCCCGCGCCGCCATAAAAGAAATGCCGCGTCGATCCGCGCTGCGACACTGCGATCATCTCGTCATCGCCTGCCCCCCCGTAAAATGTCGAACTGGCATAGCGTGCGCCGATCAGCACGTCATCGCCCCGGCTGCCGGTGACGTTGACGTTCACCCGCTCTGAGGTCTCGAAATGGATCGGGCTGTCGGGGTGGGCGACGATCCGGACCGTCTTGCCCGCGCCGCCCTTGCCCTCGGGGCGGGCGACCACCGTGGCGATGCGGATTTTCTCGATGTTGGCGGGCACATGCAGGGTGAAATCATCCGGGCCGGCCATGTACCACAACGTATCCGTGCCGCCGTCCTTGTCCTCGGCAATCCGCTCTGCCGCCTCGCCATAGGCCCAATAATCGGTATCGCCGATGCCGCCCGCCATCACGACCGACCCATCCACCGCCATCATCGCGTTGACGCCTGCGCCGGGGTTCTCAAACCCGCGCAGATCCAGACCTAGTTCCAGCGCCCCTGCCACCAGTTCCGCCCGCAAGGCCGGCAATGGAACGGTCGCCGGGACCTCGGTCACCAGATTGCGTGTCTCGCCCGGATCGGCAGCGATGTCATAGACATGCTCTTCGCTATTGGGATAGCGGAAGTATCGGTACTGGGTCAGCCCGGCCACCGAGGGGCGCACCGACAGCGTGCCAAAGACCGACGTGACCGGGGATTTCGACTGGTC
>JANPBI010000323.1:0-16258 GCA_031430315.1 Rhodobacterales bacterium
CCCACCAGCCCGACCGTTTCAGCCGTACCGGCTCTGCCGAATAGGCCCAGGCGGCGATCACACCGACAATGGTTGCGCCAAAACCCCAAGGGCCAAGGAGCCAACCGACAGCCAGCGACAAGACCGTCATCGCCAGCGCGATATACAACCCCCAGCGCCCCGGGATCCGCCCCGACGGAATCGGGCGGTCAGGCTCATTGACCGCGTCAACATGCCGGTCGCACCAGTCGTTTGCGGCCTGGCTCATCCCACAGACTATCGGGCCGGCCAGGACCATACCCAAAAGCACCATCGGCCATTGATCACCCAAGGGCACCCCGGCCGAAACGGACCCGCACAGATAGGCCCAGATCGGGGGAAACCATGTGATCGGTTTGATCAGCCGCAGCATAGCGCGCGGCTCTGGTAAGTGTCGCGTGGAGAGGGTTTCGCTGACGCTCATGTGTCAAGTAAACAGTACAACTCGGAGTCGGGCAAGGCCCGGTTGGGCAAAAGTTGTAAATTTACGTTGACACATTGACCCGCAGCACCTGCGGCATTCGTTTCATCGACCTACGAAGCGCCCTAAATCCGCAGAAAAATGTCCGACATGGTATCGGCAAGGAGATAGCAGGTGGCTTATCAATCGTCGTCGCGGTTGATCAGCCCGAACTTGCGCAGTTTGACATAAAGCGACTGGCGCGACAGGCCCAAAAGGTCCGCCGCGGCCACCCGGTTGTTGCGCGTCAGTTCCAGCGCCGTCTCGATACACATCTTTTCGATGACATCGGTCGTCTCGGCCACAATGTCCTTCAGGGGGGACGATCCGACCAGCTCCATGATGTTACCGGACCCGTCCTCTTGTCCCGGCATGACAGAACGGCGCATGGCATCTGCCCGGCTGGCATCGCGGATCACGAGGACGAGGATCGGGACAGGACGGTCGTTCAGCCAGGTCGCCGAAAGTTCAACGGCCACTTGTCCGGAAAAATCGGTATTGAGCCGGGTCGCATAACACTTCAGCTGTCCGGTCCGCTTTACGTTGTCCAAAAGCAGCCGCAGGTCGACGGCTCCGCGCGCTAAGAAATCGGCCAGCGACCGCCCGCGAATGGCAGCGAAATTTGATGTATCGGTCAGATTGAGGAAGGCCTCGTTAACGGCGCGCAGCTGGCCATCGCCGTCGGTGAAGACAATAGCATCGACGCCCTGGTGATAAAGCTGCGACAGGTTGTCGGTCAGGTCATCAGATCGCGCAACCCCAGTGGATATCGGTTCCAACTGACACAGCAAGATCCGTTCCCCCGCGGCCCGGAACAGGGTCGGCGTCACCAAAACCCGCCGCAACGACCGCCGTGCCGTCAGTTCCAGCGGTGTCTTGCGCTCTGCCGAAGCCAGGTTGGTCAGACCCTCCAGCAATTCACCGCGGCGGCGTCCATCGAATTCCTGTGCCAGCGGAGATCCGGTAAGTTCCACACGAGGGCCACCCAGCAGGGCAGCCGCAGAAGGGGAAAGGTCCAGGATACGCCCGTTTGTGGCCGAAACAAGGACAACCGGATCCCGCGACACTTCCATGAGCACGCGATAGCGGGTGTCTGATTCGCGCTGGGTTTCGTAGTCACGCTCCATTGCCAGTTGGGCAGTGACCAGCTGCTGCTGGACTTCGGCGATCATCCTCAGGTCGCGCCCCAGCATCAGCATCGACCCGTCAGCCGAAATCTGGTGCACCGAATAACGGACCGGATGGGCCCAAAGCGCCTGGTCGGCATGGTTCAGTTCGATCCCGAGAATCGGCTGACCCTTGCTTTTGCTGTCGGCCAGACGCGTCTCGAATTTTGTGATGCTTTCGCTTGCCAGCGTCTGGACCAGCGGCATGCCTTCCCATTCCGCCAGTTGGCCAAAATGGCGGTGCTGCGGGTTCAGGATTACGGAGTCGATCACCAGCTTTGGTGAGATCAGCAATGCGACGTCTGCCGCAGAGGCAATGATCTGCGTCAGGACCTCGGGGCCAAGGATTGGCACTCGCCCTGTACTCATCAAATGCCTGCCGTCCGTCGTCACCTTGTCTCCAACTCTGGGGTCATTACCAACGTAAGCTCTAGAAGCGTCCTGACCTGGGACGCAGTGTCATGACGCCCATGAGGTCGAGTGCCTGGCCTAGATCGTTCGTCACAATATCGGCCCCGGGCACAGAAAACTGTTCCTTGTGCAGGGCAACCACAGAACCACCAATAGCAATCGGAAGTGTCCCTTTTGTGGCGGTTTTCAGGACGTTGACGACGTTTTTCAATGTGTCAACCTCGTCTGTAGTTGCAATTGTGATCAGCGCGCCGTCGAAGCGGCAGTCGGCTACAAGTTCGCGCAAGGCGTCGTCGCTTGGCCCAATTTGCAGGCAAACCGATACGCCGCGACGGCGCAGCTGTCCGGCCAGGCCAAGGCCGCCCAAAGTATGCTGTGCGCCGCGCAGCACAATAACAAGGATCAGTCCCCGT
The DNA here is from genome assembly GCA_031430315.1 of Rhodobacterales bacterium. Classification (GTDB taxonomy): domain Bacteria; phylum Pseudomonadota; class Alphaproteobacteria; order Rhodobacterales; family Rhodobacteraceae; genus JAJNPS01. The sequence goes on from JANPBI010000323.1 coordinate 2,469, forward strand.
GGCGCATCGCGGCTATCCTGATTGGCAAACCCTTCGGTAATGTCGCGTAGCATGTTCTGCAGCCTGGCAGAGCCGATGGTGACGTCGCAAAAGCTCATCTCATCGGTCAACCAGGCATCGCCGAATCTGCGAGCTGCCTCGGGGATGTACAGATCCGCCAAAGTGGCGGGTGTTACATTCATGCGCCGGAATTCAGGAAGAAGGGAGGTAACTGCTTCTGGATCGCCCGACAAAACCGCCGCTATGAAACGTTGCAGCAAGGGTTCATCCAGGACGACCGGGCGTTCAGCGCCCTTGGTCAAAACCAAGGCGACGACATCGGATGCAAAATCAGACAAGCCGCCCGCCCGCTCGCCTTGAAGCTCAACACCTCTGCGTTGGTCATCCATTCTCAGGCAACCTCCAGCAGGTGCCCCCGCACCAGCAGCGCGACTTTACAATACAACACGTCGGCCATGCACAAGCCGAAGATGTCCTTTCCGGCAGTGTCGATCAGCTGTTCTGGATTGTCAAAGAAAATTGACACTTCGGGGGATCGTTATGCGAAATCTGGCCAAAAACTGTTGGGAAAGTCCCTGAAACGTCCATTTATGTTGGAAAACGCATTTTTCGGAATCAATTTTCAACCCAAGCGAGTAAAGCATCACTTTCTGCAGATAGTGTAAGTTCAGGTTGACACATCGCGACAATTTACTAGGCTGACATCTGCGAAGTGTCGCGAGCAAAGGTCCCACGGAATGACAGCCCTCAGCCGATCAAACCCCAGACCTCCGTTATACACTGCGGCCGAACGCGCGCGGCGCGACCAGACCATCTGGACGACCGTCCAGGGCGTGCTGGCCCCCGTGCAGTTCTTTGCTTTTGCCATCTCGGTCGTGCTGGTCGTGCGGTTCTTGTTGACGGGCTATGGCTACGAAACCGCGACGATCTCGATCCTGGTCAAGACAGGGCTTTTGTTTCTCATCATGATTACCGGCGCGATCTGGGAAAAGGTCGTCTTTGGCCGGTTTCTCTTCGCCCCGGCTTTCTTTTGGGAAGACGTGTTCAGTTTTGCCGTGATCGCACTGCATGCCGCCTATCTCTGGGCCATGTTGACGGGCTCGCTGTCGGCCGCGGGGCAGATGGCCTTGGCGCTGACGGCCTATGCGGCCTATGTGATCAACGCCGGACAGTTCCTGTGGAAGCTGCGCATGGCCCGGCTCGACCAGCGGGGCCCCGCATGAGCCTGGATCTGCCCGCCACCGGCTGTCGCGAGACGCCCGTTCTCAAGCAGCGCGGCCAGCGCGAGGTGTTCTGCGGCCTGACCGGGATCATCTGGCTGCACCGCAAGATGCAGGATGCGTTCTTTCTTGTTGTGGGTTCCCGCACCTGCGCGCATCTGTTGCAAGCCGCCGCCGGGGTGATGATCTTTGCCGAACCCCGCTTTGGCACGGCGATTCTCGAGGAAAAGGATCTGGCCGGTCTCGCCGACGCCAATGTCGAACTTGATCGCGAGGTGGCCCGCCTGTTGGCCCGCCGCCCCGATATCCGGCAGCTGTTCCTTGTCGGCTCTTGCCCATCCGAGGTGATCAAGCTGGACCTTGCCCGTGCGGCGGAACGGCTGAACGGCCAGCACAGCCCACATGTCCGGGTTTACAACTTCTCCGGCTCGGGCATCGAGACGACATTCACCCAGGGTGAGGATGCCTGCCTCGCCGCGATGGTCCCGTCACTGCCCGCCACTACCGCGCGCGAGTTGTTGATCGTCGGTGCACTGCCTGATGTTGTTGAAGATCAGGCACTAAGCTTATTGAAATCGCTGGGTATTCCCGTCACGCGCACCCTGCCCGCGCACCGTCATGCCGAACTGCCGTCCGTCGGCGAAAACACTGTCTTTGCTTTGGTGCAGCCCTTCCTTGGTGACACCCACGCCGCCCTGACCCGACGCGGCGCTCGGCATATCCCGGCCGCCTTCCCCTTTGGCGAGGAAGGCACCACCCTGTGGCTTCGTGCCGTGGCCGATGAATTCGGCATTGCCCGCGACCATTTCGAAGCCGTCACCGCCGCCCCCCGCGCCCGGGCGCAAAAGGCCATCGCCGCCGCCGTCCCGACGCTGTCCGGCAAATCGGTGTTCTTTTTTCCTGACAGTCAGCTGGAAATCCCCCTTGCGCGGTTCCTGACCCGCGAATGCGGCATGTCAGCGGTGGAGGTCGGCACCCCCTATCTGCAGACCGGCATCGTTGGTCCGGATCTCGATCTGCTGTCAGAAGGGCCTGTGATCTCCGAAGGACAGGATGTCGATCTGCAGTTGGACCGTGTGCGGGCCGCGCGCCCCGACCTGACGGTGTGCGGGCTTGGCCTTGCCAATCCGCTGGAGGCCGAGGGCCTGACGACCAAGTGGGCGATCGAGCTGGTCTTCACTCCGGTCCATTTCTATGAACAAGCGGGAGACCTTGCCGCCCTTTTCGCCCGCCCCCTGCGCCGCCGCGCCTTGTTGCGTCAGGAGGCCGCCGAATGAAGCTGACTCTTTGGACCTATGAAGGCCCGACCCATGTGGGCGCGATGCGTGTTGCTACGGGGATGAAGGGTTTGCATTACGTCCTGCACGCTCCGCAAGGCGACACCTATGCCGACCTGCTGTTCACGATGATCGAACGGCGCAACCATCGGCCGCCAGTGACCTACACCACGTTTCAGGCGCGTGATCTCGGCGCGGATACGGCAGGTTTGTTCAAGAACGCGGCCCGCGATGCCTATGCGCGATTCCAACCACAAGCGATGATCGTAGGCGCGTCTTGCACCGCCGAGTTGATCCAGGACGATCCCGGCGGGCTCGCCGAGGCGCTGGACTTGCCGATCCCGGTGATCGCCCTTGATCTGCCGTCCTACAGCCGCAAGGAAAACTACGGCGCGGACGAGACGTTCCATCAGCTGGTGCGCCATCTAGTGCGCCCCATGGCCCGCACCGACGCGATTACTTGCAACCTTTTGGGCGCGACGGGTCTTGGGTTCCGCCATCGTGACGATGTGGCCGAAGTCACCAAACTGCTGGGCCTGATGGGGATCGCGGTCAATGTCTGCGCGCCAATGGGGTCGACGCCTGCCGACATCGCCCGCATGGGTCAGGCCCATTTCAACGTGCTGCTCTATCCAGAAACCGGCGAATCTGCCGCGCGCCATTTGGAAAAGACCTGCGGCCAGCCCTATACCAAATCAGTTCCCATTGGCGTCGGGGCCACACGCGATTTCATTCATGAAGTCGCCGGGTTGACGGGCGTTTCGGCGAAAGTGGATGAAACCGGACTGCGCCTTCCCTGGTGGTCGGCCAGCGTGGATTCGACCTATCTGACTGGCAAGCGGGTCTTCGTCTTTGGCGATGCGACTCATGTGATCGCCGCCGCCCGTATCGCAGCGACCGAAATCGGCTTCGAGGTTGTCGGCATGGGCTGCTACAACCGCGAATTTGCACGACCCATGCGGACAGCCGCCAAGGCCTATGGGCTGGAGGCCCTGATCACCGACGACTATCTGGACGTCGAGGACGCCATTGCCAAACTTCAGCCGGAACTGATCCTTGGCACCCAGCAGGAACGCCATATTGGCAAGCGTCTTGGCATCCCCTGCGCGGTGATCAGTGCCCCTGTTCATGTGCAGGACTTCCCGGCCCGCTATTCGCCACAGATGGGGTTCGAGGGCGCGAACGTGATCTTTGACACCTGGATCCACCCGCTTGTGATGGGTCTGGAAGAGCATCTTTTGACGATGTTCCGGGAGGATTTCGAGTTTCATGACGAGGCCGGTGCCAGCCATCATGGGGGCAAGGCAACTGCCCGGGTGGAGGCCGATCCGGTGGAAGCCTCCGGCGGGGATGTTTCGGCAAAGATGACTGAGGCCGTCGCGGGCGATCTAGCCTGGATGCCGGACGCCGAGCGCGAGTTGAAAAAGATCCCCTTCTTTGTGCGCGGCAAGGCCAAACGCAACACCGAGAAATATGCCGCCGAACGCGGCGTGGCAGCGATCAGCGTCGACACCCTCTATGAGGCAAAGGCCCATTATGCGCGATGACCTGGCCCATCATGAGGAAGTGAAGGCCAAGGCGGGCTACCGCTTTGTCGTCATCACGCTTGACGCCCATGCCGCCGGTCCCGCCGCCCGGATCGCGCCCCGGCTGGTCAAGGATTTTCCCGGCATCGAGGTGTCCGTCCATGCCGCTGCCGAATGGGCCGAGAATCCCGCCGCCCTCGCCCGTGCCAAGGCCGCCGTCGCCGATGCCAATATCATCGTGGCGAACCTCTTGTTCATCGAAGAACACATCACCGCCATCCTGCCGGACCTGCAGCGGGTGCGCGACAGCCTCGACGCCTTTGTCGGCGTGATTGCTGACCCACAGATCGTCAAGCTGACCCGCATGGGCGATCTGGACATGTCCCGACCGGCCAGCGGTGCGATGGCGCTGCTGAAAAAGCTGAAACCGTCGCGCGAGAAGTCGACCACAGGGCAAAGCCAAATGGCGATGCTGCGTCGGCTGCCGAAAATCCTGCGCTGGATCCCCGGCAAAGCGCAGGACCTGCGCGCCTGGTTCCTGTCGATGCAATACTGGCTGGGCGGGTCGGACGACAACCTTGAAGCGATGATCCGCTTTCTGGTCAGCCGCTATTCCGCCGACCGAAAGTGGCAGGCCGTCAAGGCCGCGGCGCCCATCGACTACCCGGATGTCGGTCTTTACCACCCGCGCCTCAAAGGCCGCATCACCACCAACATCGCCGACATGCCCCGTCCAATTGCCGCGAAGGCCACGGTCGGCCTTTTGATGCTGCGCTCCTACATCCTCGCCGCCGATACCGCGCATTACGACGCGGTGATTGGCGCGTTCGAGGCACGCGGGATCGCCTGCCTGCCTGCCTTTGCCGGTGGCCTTGATGGCCGCCCCGCAATCGACGCCTATTTCAAGGGCCGGATCGACGCGATGGTGTCGCTGACCGGCTTCTCGCTCGTCGGCGGGCCCGCCTACAACGATAGCCCTGCCGCCGTCACGGCGCTGACCGCGCTCGACGTGCCCTACATCGCCGCCCATCCGCTGGAATTCCAGACGATGGAACAGTGGCAAAACTCCGCAGGCGGCCTTGGGCCGGTCGAGACCACCATGCTGATCGCGCTGCCCGAGATTGACGGCGCAACCAACCCTACCGTGTTCGCGGGTCGTCGTGGCAGTACCGATGCCGCTGCCCTCGACACCCGCGCGATGATGCCCTGTCTGGAGCGAGTCGAGGCGCTGGCCGACAAGACGATGCGCATGGCGACCTTGCGCAAGTCGCAAGCCAAAGATCGCAAGGTCGGCATCGTCCTTTACGGCTTTCCGCCCAATGCCGGGGCCGCTGGTACGGCTGCCTATCTCGGCGTTTTCGAAAGCCTTTACAACACACTCCACGCGATGGCCGCTGATGGCTACACCCTGACCCCGCCTGGATCGGTCGAGGCCTTGCGCGAGGCCGTCCTGAAGGGAAATGCTGCGCGCTATGGCCAGCCCGCCAACGTGCACACCACCGTTTCGGCCGCGGACATCGTGGCAAAAACCCCGTGGCTGAGGGAAGTCGAATCTGCATGGGGCCCCGCCCCGGGCCGTCATCAGACCGACGGGCGTGGCGTCCATGTTCTTGGTGCCGAGTTCGGCAATATCTTCGTCGGCCTGCAGCCGGTGTTCGGCTACGAAGGCGATCCGATGCGCCTGCTGTTTGACAAAGGCTTTGCCCCCACCCATGCCTTCACAACGTTCTACCGCTGGCTGCGTGAGGATTTTGCGGCGGACGTGCTGTTGCACTTCGGCATGCATGGTGCGCTGGAATTCATGCCCGGCAAGCAGGCCGGCGTCTCTGGCGAGTGCTGGCCCGACCGGCTGATAGGTAACCTGCCCAACGTCTATCTTTACGCGGCCAACAACCCGTCCGAGGCGACGCTGGCCAAGCGCCGCTCCAACGCGGTGACCGTCACCCACCTGACCCCGCCTCTCGCCCGCGCGGGCCTCTATAAGGGTCTGCAGGAACTGAAGGACACTTTGACCCGCTGGCGCGCGACTGCGCCGGATGCTGGGGACCGTGCCGATCTTGAGGCGCTGATGGCTGAACAGGCCAAGGCCGTCGACATGGCCGGTCTTGCCCCTGACCAGCTGTGGGTCAAACTGCTGGAGGCCGAGGGCGCGCTGATCACCGACGGACTCCACGTCGTCGGTCGGAAGATGACGGCTGAGCACCGCGCCGAACTGATCGCCCTGATGCCCGAAGATGCCGAGGCCCGCGCCAGGGCCGACCTGCTCCTCCAAGACGAAACCGAACTGACCGGCATCCTGCGCGCGCTTGGTGGTCGCTTCATCGCCCCGGTTCCCGGCGGCGATCTGATCCGCGCGCCGGAAATCCTGCCCACCGGCCGCAATATCCACGCCTTCGATCCGTTCCGCATGCCCACTGCTTTCGCGATGCAGGATGGCGCGCTGCAGGCGCAGCGCCTGCTTGACGCCCATGACCGCCTGCCGCGCACCGTGGCGCTGGTCCTTTGGGGGTCCGACAATATCAAATCGGACGGTGGTCCCATCGCTCAGGCGTTGGCCCTGATCGGAGCGAAGCCGCGCTTTGACCATTACGGGCGGCTCTCCGGCGCCGACCTGATCCCGCTGGCAGAACTTGGCCGCCCGCGTATCGACGTGGTGATGACCCTGTCCGGCATCTTCCGCGACCTGCTGCCGCTGCAGACCCGGATGCTGGCCGAGGCCGCGTGGAAAGCCGCGACCGCCGATGAGCCGCTGTCCCAGAACTTCATCCGCGCGCATGCACTGGCCTATGCCGAAGAGATGGGCGTCGACATGGAAACCGCATCGCTTCGCGTCTTTTCCAATGCCGAAGGTGCTTATGGGTCCAACGTCAACACTTTGGTCGGGTCGTCCGCCTTTGGCCAAGAGGATGAACTGGCCGACGCCTACGAGGCGCGGAAATCCTTTGCCTATGGCCGCACTGGCAAGGCCGTGAAGAACGCGGCGCTGCTGCAGAAAGCGCTGAAGGATGTGGATCTGGCCTACCAGAATCTCGAGTCCGTCGAGCTGGGCGTCACCTCGGTCGACCATTACTTCGACACCCTCGGCGGTATCGCCCGCGCGGTGAAACGCGCCCGTGGCGGCGAGGATACTCCCGTCTACATCGGCGATCAGACGCGTGGCGGTGGTCAGGTGCGGACCCTGAAGGACCAGATCGCGCTGGAGACCCGCTCGCGCGCCCTGAACCCGAAATTCTACGAGGGTCTGTTGCGCCACGGTGCCGAAGGTGTTCGCCAGATCGAGGCGCATGTGACCAACACGATGGGCTGGTCGGCCACCACCGGCCATGTCGACCCCTGGGTCTACCAGCGCCTGTCGGAAACCTTTGTGTTGGACGAGGCGATGCGCCGCCGTCTGGCCGACCTGAACCCCGAAGCCTCCAGCCGCATGGCCGGGCGGCTTTTGGAAGCGTCGGACCGCCAATACTGGCAGCCCGATGCAGCAACTCTGGCTGCGTTGCAGAACGCCGCTGACGAACTCGAAGACAGACTGGAAGGGATCGCGGCGGAATGAATGCGATCTCCAGCACCCATGGCCCCAATGGCAGACGCCTCCGGCGGGGATATTTGAACAAAGATGAAAGGGGTCAGACATGAGCCCGCGTGATGAAATACCATTGCTGAAAGGCCTTGACGGCGAAGGCTCGGTCCAGGTGCACCAGGACGATGCGCTGAAGATCGGCAATGCCAAGGTCTTTTCGGTCTATGGCAAGGGCGGCATCGGCAAGTCGACGACCAGTTCCAACCTGTCGGCGGCGTTTTCGATGATGGGCAAACGGGTATTACAGATCGGTTGTGACCCCAAGCATGACAGCACCTTCACCCTGACAGGCCGGTTGCAGCCCACGGTGATCGACATCCTGAAGGACGTCGATTTCCATGCCGAAGAACTGCGCCCCGAAGATTACGTCGTCACCGGTTTCAACGGCGTGATGTGCGTCGAGGCCGGGGGGCCACCTGCGGGCACCGGCTGCGGCGGCTATGTCGTCGGGCAAACGGTCAAGCTGTTGAAGCAGCACCACCTCTTGGAAGACAGCGATGTAGTGATCTTTGACGTGCTGGGCGACGTGGTCTGCGGTGGCTTTGCTGCCCCCTTGCAGCACGCCGACCGCGCCGTGATCGTCACCGCCAACGACTTTGACAGCATCTATGCGATGAACCGCATCATTGCCGCCGTGCAGGCCAAGGCGGGCAACTACAAGGTGCGTCTTGCCGGCTGCGTGGCCAACCGGAGCCGCGAGACCAATGAGGTTGACCGGTACTGCGAGCGTGTGGGGTTCAACCGCATCGCGCATATGCCCGACATTGATGCCATCCGCCGTTCGCGCCTGAAGAAAAAGACGCTGTTCGAGATGGACGACAGCGAAGACATCGTCATGGCCCGCGCCGAATACATGCGCTTGGCCGATGTGCTGTGGCGCAGCGTGCAGGGTGAGGGCACGTCGCCCGCGCCATTGCCCGACCGCGAGATTTTTGAATTGCTGGGGTTTGACTAGGAATGGCCGACTACTCCGCCACACGCGACCGGGTCGAAGACTATTTCGACCGCTCTGCCACAAAGGTGTGGGAGCGTCTGACCTCGGACGCGCCGGTCAGCCGCATTCGCCAGACCGTGCGCGAAGGACGTGACCGTATGCGGGCGCTGATGCTGTCGCGTCTGCCTGCCGACCTGCGGGGCGCGCGGGTCCTTGATGCGGGCTGTGGCACCGGCCTGATGGCGGCAGAACTGGCGGCTCGCGGGGCAAATGTGGTTGCCGTCGACATCTCGCCCCAGTTGATTGGCATCGCCAAGGCGCGGCTTGCTGACCCTTTGCGCGAACGGGTCACCTTCCATGCAGGCGACATGACCGCGCCAGAGTTTGGCAGCTTTGACTATGTCATGGCGATGGATAGCCTGATCTACTACGGCACCAATGATATCGCGGCCATCTTGCACAAGATGGGGCCGCGGACCTCGACCGCCGTGATCTTCACTGTGGCCCCCCGAACACCGTTCCTGATGACGTTTTTTACCTTGGGCAAAGCATTCCCGCGTGCCGACCGGTCGCCGACGATGGTACCTCATGCTTTTGCAGCACTGGCAAAGTCCGTTGGGCCTGGCCTGTCGCGGATCGACCGGGTGTCGCGCGGGTTCTACATTTCGGAATGTCTGGAGTATCGCCCGTGATCCTCCGCCGCAAACATATCAAGGGCTTGTCTGCCGCCTGGCTTCCCTTCATGGATGCGGCGTCCGAGGGATTGCCGCTAAAGCAGTTGATCCGGTTGGGGTTGTTTCAGGTCTCGGTCGGGATGGCGACCGTTCTGCTGCTGGGAACGCTGAACCGCGTCATGATCGTGGAACTGTCGGTGCCCGCCATGGTGGTCGCGGCGATGATCGCCATTCCGGTGCTGGTGGCACCGTTCCGCGCTCTGCTGGGACACCGCAGCGACACCCATCGCAGTGCCATCGGTTGGAAACGAATTCCCTATCTCTGGTTCGGCAGCTTGTGGCAGATGGGCGGGCTTGCTGTCATGCCTTTTGCCTTGATCGTGTTGTCCGGAGATCAATATGTCGGACCTAACTGGGCAGGCGAGGTTCTGGCGGCCTTGGCCTTTCTGATGACGGGTATCGGGCTGCACATGACGCAGACGGCCGGGTTGGCCTTGGCCTGCGACCGTGCTTCTGAAGAGGCGCGCCCGCGTGTAGTGGCTCTGCTATATGTGATGTTCCTCTTGGGAATGGCGGTGTCGGCAGTGATTGTCGGGTTCCTGCTGCGCGACTTTGATCCGATTTTGCTGGTCCGCGTGGTCCAGGGATGTGCGGTCGCTACCATGGTCTTGAACTTGATCGCGCTTTGGCAGCAGGAAAAAGTTCGCCCGATGTCCAAGGCCGAGCGGGACGAACCGCGGCCAAGGTTCCGTGATGGCTGGGCTGATCTGATGGCGGGGGGCACAGCGGGCCGGTTGCTGGCAGTTGTTGTCATCGGCACCCTGGCTTTCCAGATGCAGGATGTGTTGCTGGAACCCTATGGCGGCGAGGTGCTGGGGCTTTCCGTCGGTCAGACGACGCTGCTGACGGCGGTCTATGCTCTTGGCGCGCTGTCCGGGTTCATATTGTCGGGTCGCTGGTTGGCGCGGGGCCTCGATCCCATGCGCATGGCGGCCCGGGGCATCCTCTTTGGGATCGCGGCCTTTGTCGGCGTGATCTTTGCTGGCCCGTTGCAAAGCACCGCCCTTTTCTATGCCAGTTCCTGCGGGATCGGGTTCGGGGCCGGACTTTTTGCGGTGTCGACCCTGACTGCTGCGATGGCAATGAAGACCCAAGGCGCAGGCGCTGGCCTCGCCCTTGGGGCCTGGGGTGCGGCGCAGGCGACGGCGGCGGGGCTGGCTATCTTTGTCGGCGGGTCGCTGCGCGATCTGGTTGGGCACCTAGCCACCAGTGGTCGGCTGGGATCGGCCCTTACCGACGCGTCCTTTGGCTATTCCTTTGTCTATCACTGTGAGATCGGACTGCTCTTTGCGACTCTGGCCGTGCTTGGACCGCTGGTCCGGATCGGACAGCCCTTGATCCCTTCTACCCACAATCCCGCCGATGACCGCCTGGCCATCGCCGAATTCCCGACATGACACGAACCTGACCCTCGGAGGACAATGCAATGGTTGGTACTACGTTCTTTGGAGACTTTGACCTCGCCTCGCTGGCAATTTGGTTATTCTGGGGATTTTTTGCCCTGCTCATCTACTATCTGCAGACTGAAAACATGCGGGAGGGCTATCCGCTGGAAACCGAGGATGGCCTGCCCGCCCCGAACCAAGGGCCGTTCCCCTTGCCCAAGGCCAAAACTTTCAAGCTGCCGCATGGCCGGGGCGATGTTACGGTGCCTTCGGCTGCCAACGAGGCCGAGCACCGGCGTAACGGTCTTGCCTTGGCGCGGACGGCCGTTTCGGACGGTTTTCCACATGCCCCGACTGGGGATGCTATGGCCGATGGTGTTGGTCCTGCCTCTTGGGCCGCGCGCAAGGATGTGCCGGAACTGGACGGCCATGGCCATAACAAGATCGTGCCGATGGGAAAGCTTGACGGTTTTGCCGTGTCGGCCGGACGTGACCCGCGCGGCTTGCCGGTGCAGGCCGGCGATCTGGAGGTTGTAGGGCGCATCAGCGACATGTGGGTCGACGCTTCCGAAGCGCTGGTGCGGTATCTTGAAGTTGACCTCAACACCGGCGGCAAGCGCCTGATCCCGATGACGATGGTCAAGATCTGGGAAGACCGTGTGCGGATCAATGCGATCACGTCGGATCGCTTTGCAGGCATCCCTGCCACCCGGTCTTCGACCGAAGTGACGAAACTCGAGGAAGACAAGATCTCAGGCTATGTCGCCGGGGGCTGGATGTACGACGCCGCAAAACGCAAGCGCGGTTTCTGACGCCAAAGACCGACAGGCATTGCCCGCGCCCGGGCTGCGCCTTTCACACCAACCAACGGAGGGTCTGCCATGTCAGGCCATGACGACTTTGCTTTCGATGCCTTGCCAGGACTGCCGGAACGGCCCCCGCAAGGTGAAGACATCCTCTGGCAGGGCTCCCCTGCCCCCCTTGCCCTTGCGCGGGATGCCTATGGCCTGTTCTGGATCGCAGCGTACTTTGCCCTGTTGGTCCTGTGGCGCGGTGCTACTGGATTTGCCGATGGTGGACTTGGCATGGCTGCGGCCATGGGCATTCCCTACCTCATTCCGGCCGTGCTGACCCTGTTGCTTGTGTCCGGTCTTGCCTGGGTGCAGGCGCGCAGCACCATTTACACGATCACTTCTGCCCGTGTCGTGATGAAGATCGGTGCGGCCCTCCCCGTGACGTTCAACTTGCCTTTCGTCCAGATCGGATCGGCCTCTGCCGACATCCGGCGCGACGGCAGCGGCACGATTGCCCTGCAGACATTGGGGGAGACGCGGATTTCCTATCTTATTGCCTGGCCGCATGTCCGGCCGTGGCATATGAGCCGGACGGAACCTGCCTTGCGGGCTATCCCGGATGCCAAGCGGGTCGCCGCGTTGCTGGCAGAGGCGGCGCAGACCCGCATGAACGCGCCGGTCGTGTCGCGCAACACAGCGCCCGTCGCCGTTGCAGCGGAATGAGGGGAGGCACGAACATGACAAATAGCGACCCGGTTCTTCGCCAACCCGGCTTGCGCAGCCGCAATCCCGAAATGGTGCCCAAGGCGCTATTGCTGGGCATGGCCGCGCTGGCCCTGGCTTCGCTTGTTCTCGTCTCTTATTCGGTTGCGACCCAGCGTCCGAAGGTGGGCGTTCCTGCCGCATCGACCATAGTGCAGGAAAAGTGGATTGTCCTTGAGGGACTGAATGCGCAGGCGGTTGTGGTCAAGGACACAGATGGTACAGTCATTATGGACCTGCCACACGGCGGGTTCATCACGGTGGTCCAAAGCGGAATAGCGACAGAGCGGCGGAAAAGCGGCATCGACCCGCGATTGCCCGTCCGCATCGTGAAATATGCCAACGGCCGTCTGGTGGCCGAAGACCCGGAAACGGGCTGGAGCGCTGAGCTCTATGCCTTTGGCGGGTATAACAAAGCCGCGTTCGAACGGCTCATGGCAACCAAATAGGGAAGCGACATCATGGGATTTTTCACCAGAACGCAAGAAAGGGTGCCCTGCACCGTCGAGATCAGTCACAGGTTTGAGGCGCTGCATGCGCATGTGCGTTTCAACAATGGGGCGGTCGTCAACCCAGGTGACGAGGTGCTGGTGCATGGCGCCCCGGTCATGGCCGCCTATGGAGAAGTGGTGATCGAAGACCGTACGGCCACCATCACCCGTGCAACCTGGCTGGAACGCCAGTGGACAAGACTGACAGGGGATCTCGACTTCATGGAACTGTGCGAATTTTCCTTTTCCGATGAGGTGAAGGTATGAACGCGCATGCCACGACCCATGACGAGCTGAAAGCCGAAATGGCCGAAGCGTTTGATACAACCGCGATGGCGACGGAAACAACGCTGCTGAACCCGCGGTTCTACACCACCAACTTCGACGAAATGGACAAGGTTGACGTCACCCCGGTGCGTGCCGAATGGGATAAGTTGATCGCGCAGATGAAGTCGGACCCGAACAAGGGCCATTTCAAAAAGACCGAAGCCTGGGACGAGGTGGATTGGGCCGGCATGGACCCCGCATTGCGGGCTGAGTTCATCGACTTTCTGGTGTCATCCTGCACAGCGGAATTCTCCGGCTGCGTCCTTTACAAGGAGATGAAACGCCGCGGCACCAACCCTGACATCTGCGAGCTGTTCAGCTACATGTCGCGCGACGAGGCCCGCCATGCCGGCTTCATCAACGACGCGCTCCGCGAGGCCGGGGTGGCTGTCAACCTTGGCTTCCTGACCAAGGCGAAGAAATACACCTACTTCCGCCCGAAGTTCATCTACTACGCGACCTACCTGTCGGAAAAGATCGGCTACGCCCGCTACATCACCATCTTCCGGCATCTTGAGGCGCATCCCGAACAGCGGTTCCACCCGAACTTCAAATGGTTCCGCGAATGGTGCAACGATGAGTTCAGCCATGGCGAGGCCTTTGCGCTTCTGATGCGCACCGACCCCAAGCTGACGCAAGGCTTCGCCAACAAACTGTGGATCCGTTTCTTCCTGACCGCAGTTTACGCGACGATGTGGGTGCGCGACCATGCCCGCAAGGATTTCCACGCAGCCTTGGGCGTCGACATCGACTGGTACGACCA
>JANPBI010000324.1:0-7089 GCA_031430315.1 Rhodobacterales bacterium
CCCCCCCTCTCCCCCTTTTTTTTGTTTGCCCCCCGCGCGCGGGGGCGGGGGGGGGGGGCCCCCCCCCCCCCCCCCCCCCCCGCCAGGCTCAGACCCTTGGCAGCTTGCGCAACAGCGGCATCACATCCGCCATCTCCGGCCCTGCATCGCGCCCCGTCAAGGCCCGGCGCAGGGGGCGAAACAGGTCTTTGCCCTTGCGCCCGGTCGCCTCCTTGACCGTCGTCGTCCACTCGCTCCAGGTCGCATGGCTCCACGGCTGCTGCGGCAACAGCGCCAGCGCCTGTGCCACAAAATCCCGGTCGCCCTCATCCACCAAAGGCTCCGCCCCGTCACGAAACAAGGTCCACCACTGGTCCATGTCGGCCAACACGGTGACGTTGCCCTTTGCCACCGCCCAGAAGGCCTGAGCTATGTCATCCGGCACGCCCAGATCCGCGATCCTGTCGGCAACTGCGGCGAAGGGCAGTCCTTGCACATGATGCCGAGTCAGCGGGAAAAGATCCTCGGCATCGAACTTTGTCGGTGCCGATCCAAAGGCGCTGATGTCGAAGGTATCAATCAACTCCTCCATCGACCCGATCAGTTCCACCGGCTTGGACGATCCCAGCCGCGCCATCAGGCTGAGCAACGCCATCGGCTCCACCCCCCGCGCGCGCAGGTCGCGCAGGGACAGCGTGCCGAGACGTTTGGACAATTCCTCGCCCTGCGGCCCGGTCAGCAGGCTGTGATGGGCGAATGATGGCGGGGTACCGCCCAGCGCCTCCATGATCTGGATTTGCGTGGCGGTGTTCGTCACGTGATCTGCGCCCCGCACGATAAAGCTGACGCCCATGTCGATGTCGTCCACGCTCGACGCAAAAGTATAAAGCACTTGCCCGTCCGCCCGGATCAATACGGGATCGCTGACGGATGCGGCATCAATCGAGATCGGCCCCAGGATGCCGTCCAGCCATTCGATCCGGTTCTGGTTGAGCAGGAACCGCCAGTATCCCTCGCGCCCCTCGGCCCGCATCGCCGCACGTCCCGCCTCGTCCAGCGCCAGCGAGGTACGGTCGTAGACGGGCGGACGGCCCATGTTCAGCAGCTTCTTGCGCTTCAGGTCCAGTTCCACCGGCGTCTCGAAACACTCATAGAACCGCCCCGCATCGCGCAACTGGTCCGCTGCCTCGCGGTATCGGTCCATCCGCAGCGACTGCCGCTCCACCCGGTCCCAATGCAAGCCCAGCCATTCCAGGTCCGCCTTGATCCCGTCGGCATATTCGTCTTTCGACCGCTCTTGGTCGGTATCGTCCAGTCGCAGGATGAACTGCCCGCCCGATTTACGTGCGATCAGATAGTTCATCAGCGCGGTACGCAGGTTGCCGACGTGAATCCAGCCGGTGGGCGAGGGGGCGAAACGGGTGGTGACGGTCATGGAACGGGCTCCTCCGAAGCGCCCTTCCCTGTCACACTGGGGTTGGATTGTCCAGTTTGTCAGCCAGCGCAAAGCTATGCCGGATGCACGGTCCAGCGCGTTGCCAGAACCTCTAGTCCCGCCCGGATCAGCTCGCGCAGCGCAGCTTCGTTCACCCCATCATGCCGCCTGAGATAGGTACAGCCCTTGCCGCGTCGATGTTTGCCCAAGGCCGCAAACCGCTCGTCGTCGCCCGACAGCCCGTAAATCGACAACTCCGCCTTGCGGGCCGCGAACCCGGTAGCAAAGCTCGTTCCGGAATGCCCGCTGTCATAGGTATAGTCATAGCGGCCAAAACCCACCATCGACCCTGCCCAGATCACCGGCGCAAACCCCGTCACCTCGGAAAAGATCGCGACCAGCCGCCCTGCTTCTGCTCGCCTGTCCGGTTCCAGCCCTGCCAGATAGTCTGCGACCGTCATTGGTCCCGGTCTGGTCTTTGCCTCGGCGGCCATTGCCACCCCCAATAGCCAAAGCTGCGGCCCGAAGAGTACCACCCTTTTCCCCTTGGCGCATCGTCCCTATATCGACCCGATGAACAACCCCGCCTCCGACACGATCGCACCTTCGCTGTCACTCATCGAACAGCTGGCGCATGATGCGGTCTCTACCCTGCCCGCGCCCTATCGCGCGGCGGCGACGGCGATCCGCCTGCGAATCGAGGATTTCGCGCCGGATGAGCTTTTGGAGGCGATGGACCTTAGCGACCCGTTCGAACTTACCGGCCTCTACGAAGGCACGCCGCTGACCGAAAAATCCGTCAGCGACCAGCCCCTTGGCCCGGACGTGATCTGGCTTTTCCGCCGCCCGATCCTGGACGAGTGGGCCGAACGGGGTGACGTCTCCATCGCCGATCTGGTGACGCATGTGCTGATCCACGAACTTGCGCATCATTTCGGTTGGACCGACGAGGACATCGCAAAAGTCGATCCCTGGTGGGAATGACTGCACACGTAGTGTGCGTGGTTGCGGGCGCATTCACCGAGGCGTGACTGGAGGGGCTGCGGCATGGCCCTACAATTTGACCTCCATCCATCAGCGGAGGCTGCTATGACATCGTTTACCATTTCCCGTCGCCACGCCCTATTTGCCGCAGCCATCCTTCCCTTTGCGCCTGTCTTGATTGGCACGCCGGCCCTGGCCAAGACCGAGATGCAGGGCGCGTCATCGAGCACCTTCAACCGCTTCAAGCTTGGTGATTTCGAAGTGACGACCTTGCTTGCAGGCACTGCGACAGTCGAAAAACCGCAAGAGATTTTTGGGCTGAATGCCTCGCCTGACGATTTCACCGCCGCCTCTTCCGCCGCCTTCATTCCCACCGACAAGGCGCAGTTCTTCTTTACCCCCACTCTGGTCAATACCGGGGCGGAACTGATCCTTTTCGACACCGGCATGGCGCCCGACGGTATCCTGGCCTCCCTGGCAGCAGCGGGCATCGCGCCTGACCAGATCGACGTCGTCGTGCTGACCCACATGCACCCCGACCATATCGGCGGCATGGCGGCAGGGGGGACGGCAACCTTTCCGAACGCCCGTTATGTGACGGGCGCGGTTGAGCACAACTTCTGGGCGGGTGCCGCGAACGAGCTTTTTGATGCCAACGTCAAGCCGTTCAACAACCAGATCACCATGCTGGATGATGGCGGCACCGTCGTCCCCGGCATCACCGCCATGGCCGCGTTTGGCCACACGCCGGGACATTTCGTCTACAATCTGGAAAGTGCGGGTCAGCGCCTCGTGATCACCGCCGACACCGCCAACCACTACGTCTGGTCGCTCGCCAGGCCCGATTGGGAGGTCAAGTTCGACGCCGACAAAGCCGCCGCAGCCGCGACCCGTAAATCGGTGTTCGGCATGTTGGCCGCCGACCGCGTGCCGTTCATCGGATATCACATGCCCTTCCCCGGCATCGGCTATGTCGAGGCAGCGGGCGACGGGTTCCGCTCTGTGCCCGCCAGCTATCAGATGATGCTGAACGGCTGATCCCGCCCGGCACCGGACCCTCGTTTTTCGCGAACCGGGAGTCCAACCGACCATGTTTCGGCGCGCCGAAAGCGGCGCATCTTGCAGGCTTCACCTTGCCAAGTCCGCCACCTATGATAGCGGTAACAAACCCGCTGCCACAAGGTGACCTATGGCCGAGCCCGCCCCGATCCTGACGCTGACGCTGAACCCCGCGCTCGACATGGCGACCGAGGTTCCCGAAATCATCCCCGGCCACAAGCTGCGCTGTAGTGATCCGATGCTTGACCCCGGTGGCGGCGGGCTAAACGTCAGCCGCGCGATCCGCGCGCTTGGCGGTGACAGTCTGGCACTGGTCGCGCTGGGCGGGCTTACCGGCGATCGTCTGGCCGGGCTGATCCGCGCCGGGGGCGTCACGTTCCTGTCGATCCTGGGCCCCGGCGAGACGCGCCAGTCCCTGACCGTGACCGAAGGCACCACAGGCAAGCAATACCGGTTCATGCTGCCAGGCCCCGTCTGGGGCGAGGCGGAACGCGCGCGCGTCTTCACCCTGCTGCGCGCCACGTCGCGTCCGGGCGGCATCTCTGTCATCTCCGGCAGTCAGCCCCCCGGCGTGCCCGCCGATTTCCCGCGGGATCTGGCCCTGTCGATGCCCGGCAGTCAGGTCGTCCTCGACACCTCGGGCACAGCACTGAACGAAGCGGTGAAAAACCCGATTCCGGGTCTTGCCGTCCTGCGCATGGACGGCGAAGAGGGCGAAGGTCTTGCTGGCACCTCTCTTAATAGCCGGGAAGACACGGCTGCCTTTGCCCAATCTCTGGTCCGTCGCGGCGTGGCCGAACAGGTGATCATCGCACGCGGGGCAGATGGCAACGTGCTGGCCGACGCCAGCGCCCGCATCTTTGCACCCGCCGCCAAGGTCAGGGTCAAGTCGACCGTCGGTGCGGGCGACAGTTTCGTCGCGGCCTTTGTGCTGGCGATGTCGCGCGGCCAGACCCACGCCGAGGCCCTGTCGCTTGGCTCGGCTGCCGCCGCCGCCGCCGTGATGACCGACGCGACGCAGTTGTGCCGACCTGAGGATGTGATGCGCCTTTTGCCGGAATGTGCGGTAATCCCGGTCTGATGCAGCGCCTTGCAGAACTGTCTGGCTGGACTACTTGAAGGCCCGGCAACACGGTAGGCAAAGCATGCGGGCGATTATCTTTGGGGCATCGGGCGGGATCGGCGGGGCGCTTGCCAAGGCATTGGCCGACAAGGGCGAAGTGATCACCTTGTCGCGGCGACAAGACGGGCTTGATCTGACGGACGAGGCATCAATTACCCGGGCTGTCTCTGACCTCCAGGGCATGTTCGATCTGGTGATCGTCGCCACGGGCGCGCTGGTCATCAATGGGCATGGCCCCGAAAAATCGCTGCGTGCCTTATCCTCCGACACCATCGCGGCGCAATTCGCGCTGAACGCTATCGGCCCAACTCTGGTCCTGAAACACATGGTCCACCACCTGCCCCGCGACCGCATCAGCCGCTTTGCCGTTCTGTCCGCGCGCGTGGGCTCTATCGGGGACAACGCGCTTGGCGGCTGGTATTCCTATCGCGCCGCCAAGGCCGCGCTGAACCAGCTGATCCACACCGCGTCGATCGAGGTCGCCCGCACCCATCCGCAATCCATCCTTGTCGCCCTGCATCCCGGCACCGTCGACACAGCCCTGACCGCCGCCCATGCCGGGGGCCATCTGACCATGACCCCAGCGCAGGCCGCGACCAACCTGCTCACCGTCCTCGACCGCCTGACCCCAGCTGACACCGGCGGCTTCTTCGACTGGAAGGGCGAGACGATCCCTTGGTAGCCCTTGTCCTGATTCTCGGCGACCAGCTGACCCCCGACATCGCCGCCCTTCGCGCCGCCGACAAGGCCCGCGACGTGGTGGTGATGGCCGAGGTGATGGGCGAAGGCACCTATGTCCCGCATCATCCGCAAAAGATCATTCTGATCCTGTCTGCGATGCGCAAATTCGCGGCGAAGTTGCGGGCGGATGGCTGGCGGGTCGCCTATACGGCGCTGGACGATCCCGACAACAGCCAGACCATCACCGGCGAACTGATCCGCCGCGCCGCCGAACTTGGTGCCGCCCGCGTCATCGCCACCCGCCCCGGCGAATGGCGGCTGATCCAGGCCCTGGACGATCTGCCGTGGCCCGTCACCCAACTTCCCGATGACCGGTTCCTGTGCTCCGACACGCGTTTTGCGCAATGGGCCGAGGGGCGCAAGCAGCTCCGGATGGAGTATTTCTACCGCGAGATGCGCCGCGAGACCGGCCTTTTGATGGACGCCGACCAGCCCGTTGGCGGCCAATGGAACTTTGACCAAGACAACCGCAAACCCGCCAAACCCGACCTTTTGCGTGCCCGCCCACTGCGCTTTGTCCCCGATGCGGTGACGCAAGGCGTCATCACCCTGGTCAAGGCGCGCTTTTCCACACATTTCGGCGCGGCGGAGCCGTTTGGCTGGGCTACCGACCGCGCCGGGGCGCTGCAAGCCCTCGATCATTTCATCACCCACGCCCTGCCCCGGTTCGGCGACGAACAGGATGCGATGCTGGCCGATGATCCGACCCTCAGCCATGCCCTGATCTCGCCATACCTGAACATCGGCCTCCTCCTTCCGATGGAGGTTTGCCGCGCCGTTGAGACCGCTTTTCGGCAGGGCCGGGTTCCTATCAATGCCGCCGAAGGATTCATCCGCCAGATTCTCGGCTGGCGAGAATTCATGCGCGGGATCTACATGCGACAAGGACCGGATTACCCGAACCAGAACGCGCTGGATCACCGCCGCGACTTGCCTGCCTTGTATTGGGGCGCACCGACCCGCATGAATTGTCTGTCGCACGCCGTCGCCCAGACCCGCGACCTCGCCTATGCCCACCACATCCAGCGTCTGATGGTCACCGGCAACTTTGCCCTGTTGGCGGGCGTCTACCCGGCGCAGGTCCACGAATGGTATCTGGCAGTCTATATCGACGCGTTCGAATGGGTCGAGGCACCCAACACCATCGGGATGAGCCAGTTCGCCGATGGGGGCGTCGTGGGGTCCAAACCCTACGTCAGTTCCGGCGCCTATATCGACAGGATGTCGGATTACTGCGGTACGTGCAGTTACAAGGTCCGTGATAGAAGCGGTCCGGACGCCTGCCCCTTCAACCTGCTCTACTGGGACTTTCTGCTGCGCCATCGGGAACGGTTTCAGGGCAACCCGCGCATGGCGCAGATGTACCGGACTTGGGACCGGATGCAGGACGACCACAAGACCAGGGTCTTGCAGGATGCAGCATCCTTTCTGAAACAACTTGCGGCAGGCTCGACCGTGTGATCCGCGGCGGGGCGGGCACCGGCGAAAATCCGTCCTTGCCAATCCCCGGCGCGCGCCACATCGTTTTGCGGCCCCGTCCCAAAGACCCATATGCCCCGCATGACCGGAACGGACCGTCCCCGCTGCATCGACCTCAACGCCGATCTGGGCGAAGGCGTCGGCGACGATGCGGCCATGATGCGCATTATCAGTTCAGCAAGCATTGCCTGCGGGCTGCATGCAGGTGGCCCAGATGACATGGCGGCGGCCTTTGCCGCTGCCCGGGCGAATGGCGTGACTGTCGGTGCACATCCCGGCTATGCCGACC
>JANPBI010000325.1:0-2050 GCA_031430315.1 Rhodobacterales bacterium
CGCAATCGCCCGCTTCGGGCGCATCGACGGGCTGGTAAATGCCGCAGGACTGACGACGCGCGGATCCTTTGTCACCGGCACTCCGGAAATCTGGGACCAGTTGTTTGCTGTCAATGCGCGCGCGGGGTTCTTTCTGATGCAGGCGGCGATTTCTGACATGCTGGCGCGCGGCGGCACGGGGTCCATCGTCAACATCCTGTCGATGAATGCTCATTGCGGGATCCCGGACCTTGCGATCTATGCCGCGACCAAGGGCGCAATGGCCACCCTGACGCGCAATGCCGCCAATGCCCATATGGCCGACCGCATCCGCGTGAACGGTATCAACCTGGGCTGGGTCGCCACCGAGACCGAAGACCGCATACAGGCGCAAGTGCTGGGGAAAGGCCCGGACTGGCAAAAGGCCGTTGCCGCCGCCCTGCCCCTCGGCCGGTTGGTCACGATTGAGGAAACCGCCCGGCTGGCGGTTTTCCTGCTGGGCGACGCCTCACAGCCGATGAGCGGGGCGTTGATCGACTTTGAGCAAAAGGTGACCGGTGCAATCGGCTAGGGGCGGGACAGGATCACCATGACAGCGCGCATCCCCTCTGCAGGGCCGGACGCCCCGCCCCGCGATTACGATGGCCTGCGGGCGGCTCTGGTGGCGCGGGGTGGTACGCTCAGTCGCAGGCTGGCGCAGGTGGCACAGTTTCTCTTGAACCATCCCGAAGAGGCCGCAATCACCACGCTGGTCCGGCTGGCGGATCAGGCTCAAGTCCCCCCCGCAACGATCACGCGCTTTGCCAAGGAGTTGGGCTTTGCGGGGTTTGCAGACCTGCAGGCCGTGTTCCGCGAGCGCCTGCTGGGACCCCGCCTGCCCTATGCGGCACGCATGGCGGTACCGTCAGCCCGCTTGGTGGAGGGCAACCTTGACCAGCCGGCGCAGGTCTTTGGCAGCTTCGTCGAGGCCGCCGTGCAATCCCTGTTGCGCATCGAAGAGGCGCTGGACCGCGACGCGCTGGATGCATTCGTGGCGGCACTGGCTGAAAGCGACACCGTGCATGTGGCGGCGGCGCGCGGGGCGTTTGGCCTAGGGGCCTATACGGTCTATGGCCTGGCCAATATCGGCAAACGCGCGCATCTGGTCGACAATCTGGGGGCGATGCGGGCTGAACAGATCGCCGCCATCGGGCCAGGCGGCACGCTACTGGTGATGACCTTTGATGACTATACGCCCGAGACGGTCGAAGCCGCGCAGATGGCGGCGCGCGCTGGCCACCCTGTCCTTGCCATCACGGACAACGCCCTGAGCCCCGTCGCAGGACTTGCCGACCATGTTCTTTATGTGAACGAGGCGCGGTTGGGACATTTTCGGTCCCAGGTTCCCGCCATGGTCGTCTGTCAGGCCATCATTGTCAGCCTGGGCCGCCGGATGGGGACGGAACATGGGCCCCGACTGGTCAGAAATATTCATCCGCAGAAAAATGAAAATCCTGTTGCAAAGAATCGCCCCGCACGAAAAGGTAGTACCGGGGAGAGACGCTGATGGGGCTTTGCCGGTTCGACTTTGCGCAGGCCAACGTGCTGGTCGTCGGGGCCAGCCGGGCCGGAATCGGGGCGGCCATCGCCCGGGCTTTCCTTGCGTCTGGGGCAAGCGTGGCCATCACCGGGGCGGAACCTGAACCCGCCCCCGAAGATCGCGGCCGGTTCGCGTATACCCAGATGGATGTCACCGATGGCGATGCGGTGCGCCGGTTGGCAGACCGCACGCAAGCCCTTGATGTTCTGGTCAATTGTGCCGCCATCACGGCACGGGGCGAAGAAATGGCCCCAGCGTTTTTCGAGCGTGTTGTGGATGTCAACCTGCACGGCACGTTTCGTGTGGCCGAGGCGTTTCATCCGCAGCTGAAGGCGCAAGGCGGCGTGCTGATCAACATCGCCTCGATGTATGCACAGTTCGGCAGCCCGCGGAACCCGGCCTATGGGGCCAGCAAGGCCGCCGTGGTGCAGCTGACAAAATCGCTGGCGATTGCCTGGGCGGGGGACGGCATCCGGGTAAATGCCGTCGCCC
>JANPBI010000326.1:0-15464 GCA_031430315.1 Rhodobacterales bacterium
ATAGCGACGAATAGGCTGCAAAGTGACCTCTGCCGCCAATTCCGGATTGTAGCACAGGGACAAAAAATCCCCGGCCTTTGCCCGCGTGGCCCGATACTCCGGCAGATACCGACCGGCCTGGCGCATCATCCAGATCGGTGGGGTCGGAAGGATCTCGCCGCCAAGCGCGCGCAGAATGGTCTTTGTGCTCATCAAAGGCTCCTTTTGGCCCATGGGTCCGACGGCGGGGCCGTGATGTCAAGCCAGCAGAGTGTTGTCAGGTCCAATTGACACGGGTAAGTCATGGGACCATGACGCAGAACCTTCCCTCCCCCGCCCGCCCGCTCAAGATCGGAACCCGTGGATCGCCCTTGGCGCTGTGGCAGGCGCATGAAGTGCGACGCTGCCTGAAGTTGGCCTTCGGGCTTTCAGAAGACGCCTTTGAAATCTGCGTGATCAAAGTCATGGGCGATCAAATTCTTGACCGCGCGTTGAAGGACATCGGTGGCAAGGGCCTGTTCACCCGTGAAATCGAAGACGCCCTTTTGGCCGGTGACATCGACATTGCGGTCCATTCGATGAAGGACATGCCGACCTTGCAGCCGGACGGTCTGGTGCTGGACTGCTATCTGGCGCGCGAGGATGTCCGGGATGCGTTTGTCTCGCCGGGATTTGCGCGTCTGGATGATCTGCCCAAAGGGGCCAAGGTGGGGTCGTCGTCGTTGCGTCGGCGCGCGCAGCTGGCCTTGCGGCGTCCCGATCTGGAACTGGTGGAATTTCGCGGCAATGTGCAGACGCGGATGCGCAAGCTGGAGGACGGCGTGGCACATGCGACTTTCCTTGCAATGGCGGGGCTGAACCGTCTGGGGCTGGCGCATATGGCGCGGGGGGCAATCGCGCCCGAGGTGATGCTGCCCGCCGTGGCCCAAGGGGCGATCGGGGTGGAGCGTCGGGTGGACGATGCCGCAACGGCGGCGCTGTTGGCCGCGATCCATGACGGACCGACCGGTGTCAGGCTAGCGGCGGAGCGGGCCTATCTGCTGCGCCTCGACGGGTCCTGTGAGACGCCAATCGCGGGGCTCGCGGTGATCGCGGGCGACGAGCTGTGGCTTCGGGGCGAAATCTTGCGGCCCGACGGGTCAGAAGCGATTGCCGGGGCGCGGCGTGGGTCGGTTGCGGATGCTGCGGGGATTGGTTTGGCTTTGGCGGACGACCTATTGGAGCGCGCGCCCGTGGGCTTTCTGGCCGGGCACTGACCTCTATTCCTGCGACCGCAACACCTGAGCCGGACGGGCGGACAGCGGCCGCCAGGCAAACGCCAACCCCGCCAACAGCGTCGTGATGATGCCGCCAAGGACGATTGCGATGGCCGAAACGGGTTCGAAGCGGTATTCGGCGTCCATCACAAAGGTCATCACGGCCCATCCCGCGATGGCCCCTGCCAGGATGGCAAGGATGCCTGCGGCGGCTCCCATAAGTGCTGCACGCAACGCAAAGCTGGTCAAAATCGTCGCGCGCGTGGCCCCCAACGTTTTCAGGACTGCTGCCTCGTAGACCCGTGCCCGTTCGCCCGCAGCGGCTGCACCGATCAGAACCACGAACCCGGTGATCAACGTCGCGGCAGCGGCCCAGGCAGTGGCCGTGGCAATCGCGGACAACGCTTCGGTCACGCGGTCGATGGCATCACGGATGCGAATGGCCGTGACATTGGGCATCGCCTTGGTGATCTCGCGCAGGATCGGGGCCTCGGCTTCGGGCGGTGCATAGACCGTGGCAATATGGGTATGGGGCGCACCGGTCAGCGCATTGGGGGACATCGACATCACAAATCCAATGCCGGCGTTGGAGAAGTCCACCTCGCGAAACGACGTGATCTCGGCCTCGATGTCGCGGCCAAGGACGTTGACGGTTAACACGTCCCCAAGCTTCAAGCCGATTTCGGCGGCCTCTTCGGCTGCGAATGAAATCTGGGGCGCACCAGCATAGTCTTCAGGCCACCAAGTCCCTTCCGTGATCTTGGTGCCTTCGGGCGGGATGGACGAATAGGTCAGACCCCGATCGCCCTGCACCACCCAATGGTCGGTGACTTCCAGTGCGGGTTTGCCGTTGATGCGCGTCACGACGCCGCGCAGCATCGGCGCGCTGTCGACTTTGCTGACGGCGCTGTTGGCCGACAAGCGGTCCCGGAACTCTTCGATTTGGTCGTTCTGGATGTCGATAAAGAAAAAGGCCGGAGCCCGGGTCGGCAGATCACGGTCAATCGACGCCCGCAGGTTTGTGTCGACTTGACCGATGGTTGCCAGCACCGAAAGCCCAAGGCCCAGCGACAAGACAACCGACATCGTCTCGGCACGGGGTCCGCCGATAGCGGCCAAAGCCGACCGCCAGGCGACATGTCCCCGGGCCAGTCCAGACCGCGAAATGCGGTGCGCCAAACCGCGCATCCCAAGGGCTGCCAGCGCCAGGACCAGCATCGCACCGATGATGCCGCCGGTCGCAGACAGCGCCAGCCACATCGTGCCGGAAAAGAATACCGCGCCACCAACCAACATCACGGCGGCAACCGCCAGTGCGGCCAGATAGCGTTTGCGGGGCCAGGTAAATCTTCCCGTCCCACTGCGATACAGGGCGGCCGCGCGGGTCTTTTCACTGCGTGCCAGCGGCCAGAGCGTGAAAAGCAGCGCCGTCAGCGCCCCATAGAACGCGGCCTCAACCGCTGCCCCCGGGGCAAAGGCGATGTCGGCAGGAAATGGCAGCCGTGCCTCGATCAACGACGAGAGCAACAGCGGAATGCCGACACCTAGAACGACGCCAATGACGATGCCAAGGGTGGCGAGAAGCCCGATCTGAATGAGGTAGATGCGAAAGATCAACCCACCTTCGGCGCCGAGCGTTTTCAGCGTCGCAATAGTCGCGGTTTTCCCGGCAAGATAGGCACTTACCGCCGCAGAAACGCCCACGCCGCCCACAGTCAGTCCGGCAAGGCCGACCAGAACCAGGAACGCCGCAATGCGGTCAACGAAATTGTCAACGCCGGGGGCCGCGCGGCGGCTGTCTGACCAGCGCATGCCCGCACCGTCGAAACGGGCCTCGGCTTCGGCTTTTGTCGCGTCCAGATCGGCGCCGGGAGGCAAGGTGATGCGATATGCGCTTTCGTACAGGGTACCGGGGCCAATCAGCCCCGATTTGGCCAGCGCCGTTGTCAGCACGATGGTGCGCGGCCCCAGCGTTAGGCCAGAGGTCGCGCTGTCAGGCTCGCGTACAAGGATGGCGGTCAGGCGGAAGTCCTGTTCACCAAGCCGGAATGCCGCGCCGGGTGCCAGAGCCATCCGGTCTACAAGCACGCGGTCCATCACGGCACCGGGCAAGCCATCCGCATCGCCCAGCGCGTCGGCCAGCGGAATGGCCGGGTCTAGGACCACCGCCCCGGTCAGCGGATAAGCCCCGTCTACGGCCTTTACCTGGGTCAGCCCCGTTTCATCCCCGACAACAACCATGGACCTGAAATCGATGATCTCGGATATCCCGGTGGCGCGGTTCTCGATCCAGGCGCGTTCTTCAGGCGTGGCGGTTCGGTAAGTCAGTTCCAGCTGCGCGTCGCCGCCAAGGATGACGCCCCCTTGGTCCCGCAGTCCGTTTTCGATGGCGGCGCGCAGGGTGCCAACGGCGGCAATGGCCGCAACACCGAGGGCAAGGCAGGCCAGAAAGATGCGAAAGCCTTTCAGCCCGCCCCGCAGTTCCGCCCGCGCAATGCGGAATGCCAGGCTCATGCAGCGCGCCCCTGGTCCAGGATGCGCCCGTCCGCCAGACGCACCACCCTGTCACAGCGGTCCGCAAGTTCGGGCGCATGGGTCACAAGGACAAGTGTTGCACCATGCCGGTCACGTAGCCCGAACAGCAGGTCCATGATTGCCTGCCCGTTGGCCCCGTCAAGGTTTCCCGTCGGCTCATCTGCCAAAAGGATCGCGGGGCGCGGGGCTGCGGCGCGTGCCAGTGCCACGCGTTGCTGCTCGCCACCCGACAGTTGCGCTGGATAATGGGTCAGCCTTGGCCCCAGACCTACAGCGCGGAGTTCCTCCTCGGCACGGGCAAAGGCATCGGTCTTTCCAGCCAGTTCCAGCGGCAAGGCAACATTCTCCAGCGCGGTCATGGTCGGAATGAGGTGGAAAGATTGGAACACCACGCCCATATTGCCCCTGCGGAATCGGGCCAGAGCGTCCTCGTCCATCGCGGTCAGGTCCTGTCCCAACGCAATGACCTGGCCCCCCGTGGCGCGCTCCAGCCCGCCCATCAGCATAAGGAGCGATGATTTGCCCGACCCCGAAGGACCGACCAGACCGACGGTTTCGCCCCGCGTCACAGACAACGTGATGCCCCGCAGGATGTCCACGGGACCCGCATTTCCCGCAAGGGTCAGTCGGGCATCGGTCAGGTCAAGAATATTGTCGGGCATCCGGTCGGTCCTGTTTCGGGCGGTCTTAGGGGGATATGGCGCGGCGCGGGCATTGCGCAATCTCACAATCGCGTGGATTCTCACGATAAACGCCGCTGTGGCGGATACGCCGGTCATCGTGGCCTTGGGCGACAGTCTGACGCAAGGCTACGGGCTTGACCCAAAGGACGGATTTACCGTGCAGTTGCAGACATGGCTTAAGGCCAACGGGCATGCGGCTGTGGTGGAAAATGCGGGAGTGTCGGGTGATACCACAGCTGGCGGACTGGCGCGTGTGGGCTGGGCCCTGGGACCAGAGACGGATGTCCTGATCGTGACGCTGGGCGGCAATGACATGCTGCGCGGTATCGATCCGGCCAGCAGCCGCGCCAATCTGGATGGTATCTTGGCCGAGGCAAAGGCGCGGGCACTGCCGGTTCTGTTGGTGGGCATGCAGGCCCCGGGCAACTTTGGCAACGACTACAAGACCGCGTTTGACGCGATCTATCCCGATCTGGCCAAAACCTACGGCACGATGCTGATGCCAAGCTTTTTTGATGGATTGGTCGCCGCGGGGGCGACTGCAGGCGACCCGGCAAGCTATGCGCGCTTCATGCAGGCCGACGGCATCCATCCCAATCCCGAAGGCGTCAAACTGATCGTCGAAGCGCTGGGTCCCAAGGTGGTGGAACTTCTGGGGCAGGTTGCGCCATGAACGTCGCAGGGGATCACAAGGGGAAAGACATCCAGATGTCGTTACTGTCAGAACTGACTGCCACACTTGGCGAGGCCCATGTCCTGACGGGCGGCGACATGGCGCGCTATGCCACCGACTGGATGGGCAAGTACCACGCCGCGCCCTTGGCCGTCCTGCGACCCGGCTCCACTGCCGAGGTGGCTGCCTGCGTCCGGCTGGCCGCTGCAGCGGGTGTGCCCGTCGTCCCCATTGGCGGGAATACTGGCCTTGTGGGCGGAACGATGACCACGGGGGGTCTGTTGATCAGTCTGGAGCGGTTGAACCGCATTCGCGAGGTCCGTGCCGGCGCCCGCGTGATCGTGGCCGAGGCGGGCGTCATCCTGACCCGTCTGCACGAAGCAGCGGCGGAGCAGGGGTTGTATTTTCCGCTTTGGTTCGGGGCCCGCGGCTCAGCGATGCTGGGGGGTGTCTTATCCACCAATGCAGGCGGATCGAATGTCCTGCGTTACGGGTCGACGCGGGCGCTATGCCTGGGGCTGGAGGTGGTGCTGGCGGATGGTCGCGTGCTGAACCTGATGGGCGCGCTGCACAAGGACAATTCTGGTTATGATATCAAGGACTTGTTCATCGGGGCCGAGGGGACGCTGGGCATCATCACCGCGGCAGTCATGAAACTGGTGCCCGCACCCCGCGCCCATGCAACTGCCATGGTGGCAATGGGCTCGATCGGCGATGCGCTGGACCTGTTGAACCGTGTGCAGGACGCTTCGGGCGGTCGGGTCGAGGCGTTCGAGCTGATGCCGGCGACCTACCTTCAGCGGCTGGCCGAGGTCAAGCCGGACCTTGGGCAGCCCTTTGCCGAAATCCCCCCTGTCGCGATCCTGATCGAAGTGGCCACAACAGTTCCGGCCGAGGCGACCCCTGGGCCGGATGGCCGCGTGCCGATCGTCGCGATGCTGGAGGGGGTCCTGGGTGAAATGCTGGACGAAGGGCGGATCACCGATGCCGTCATTGCCCAAAGCGAAGCGCAACGGCGCGCGATCTGGGCGCGGCGCGAGGCCGCGGCGGAACTGACGCAAGGAAGGGATCCGCAGGTGGACACGGATGTCTGCCTGCCCGTCGACCGCGTGGCGGCGTTTCTGGAAACCGCAACTGCAAGGCTGCAAGCGCTGGACCCCGGCGCAGACACCTTTACGGTCGCCCATCTGGGCGACGGCAACGTGCATTTCACGGTGTTTCCAACCCGCAAGGACACGGCCCTTGCCGACCGCGCCATGGAAGTCGTCGAGGACGTCGTCCAAGAACTGGGGGGCAGCTTTTCAGCAGAACATGGGGTGGGGTTGTCCAAGATGCCCTCGATGCGGCGGCGCAAGGACCCTGTGGCACTGGATGTGATGCGGGCGGTCAAGGCAGCCCTGGATCCGATGGGTGTGATCAATCCGGGGAAAATCCTGCCGCCCGTGAACTGGCCATGATGCGCGACATCCTGGCGCGCTTGTTGGCTTTCGATACGGTTTCTTCAAATCCCAATCGCGACCTTATCGGCTATGTACAGGGGCTGTTGCGCGACCACGGGATCGGGTCGGTCATTGTACCGGATGGGTCAGGCGGCAAGGCTAACCTCTATGCAACGGTTGGTCCCGACGGGCCGGGCGGGGTGATGCTGTCGGGGCATACCGATGTCGTTCCGGTCGAAGGCCAGGCCTGGACCGTGCCGCCTTTTGCGATGACGCAACGGGATGGCCGGATTTATGGACGCGGTGCGGCGGACATGAAGGGGTTCGTGGCCTGCGCCTTGTCTGCGATGATCCGTGCATCTGCACGCACCCTGCGGGTGCCTTTGCATCTGGCGCTTTCCTATGACGAGGAAATCGGCTGCATGGGGGTGCGGTCGCTGATCGACATGTTGCAGCAGGCCCCGCATCGACCGCGCTTTTGCATCGTGGGAGAGCCGACATCGATGCAGGTGGCCACCGGCCACAAGGGCAAAGTGGCGCTGCGGGCTACCTTTACCGGGCGAGAGGGGCATTCCGCACTTGCCCCCCTTGCGCTGAACGCCCTGCATCTGGCGGCGGACTTCATCGGGATCGTACGAGGGATGCAGGCCGAACTGGCCGCCACCGGTCGCAGGGACGGGGACTATGACGTGCCCTATACGACGCTGCATGTCGGCAAGCTGTCGGGTGGGGTTCAGGTCAATATCGTGCCGAACCATGCCGTTGCGGACTTTGAGATCCGGTCGCTGGCGGGCGAGGACACGGCTGGATTGATCGCCACGCTGGGCGCATGCGCAGAGACGCTGGTGGCCCCGTTGCGCGCAGATTTCCCCGAAGCTGCGATCCGGATCGAGCGGCAGTGGGACTATCCGGGCCTCGGCACGCCGACGGATGCCGAGGTGGTGCGCTTCGTCAAGGGCCTGACCGGGGCCAACGGGACGATCAAGGTGGCGTTTGGCACCGAAGGCGGGCTGTTTGATGCACAGCTTGGCATTCCCACTGTCATCTGCGGTCCAGGGTCGATGGCCCAGGGGCACAAACCAGACGAATATGTTGCAGTGGAACAACTTGACCGTTGCGAGGCAATGCTGGATGCGTTGATCGCCCGGCTTGAAACCGGGTTCTAGGCCCCGAGCGTCCGCAGCTTTTCGGCGACGTGTGTATCCACACGGAAGTGTCCGGTCATCGGATAGGCGAACAGGATATCCTCTTCCTGCGCGCCCCGTCCAATATTGTGCAGGATCAGGGGGCGCAGGCCGTCGGTTGTCCGACGGTCGGACACGATACCGATATGCGCCAGGTTGCCCGGCAATTGCCACGTCACCAGATCGCCCGGCAGGAAGGCGGTCGGCTCATTCGTGACCTCAAGTGCGGCACCCGTGCGCGTGAATAGTGCCGCAATGTTGCCGACACGGCGGTGGTCAATGTTGCGGTCGGTCCGGGTCAGGCCCCAAGTGGTCGGATAGGCGGCAAAATCCGCCGTCATGTCGCGGTGGATCGCCAGCTGCAGGTCGACATGCCAGCCAACACGCAAGGCGCGGATGACGACATCGGTGCAGACCCCCCGATCCCGCGGGACGTCGCCTCCGGGAAAATCCAATGCAACATAGGCAGGGTCATAGATGGTGGTCACGCCAACCTGCGCGCGGGCGGCGGCTATGATGTGGGACGGCCGCATGCCGTCGCCGGGCGCTGCCTGCGATGCAAGGGCGCCAAGACCAACGAAAACACAGGCAAGAATGACTTTGAACATGGGTCGAGTGTGCCTCATTCGAAGTCATCTGACGAGACTGGATTTACTGACCATGGCATCTTGCCGCCGAGCCGACTATCAACGCGGCATGCCGATGACCCTGACATCCCTGTCGCAGATCGCCACACATAGTTTCGACGACATCATCGATGTCCGCGCCCCCGCCGAATGGGCCGAAGATCACCTGCCGGGGGCGGTCAACCTGCCAGTTTTGGATGATGCCGAACGCGCAGAGGTGGGTACGGTCTACAAGCAGGTCAACCCGTTCACGGCCCGCAAGATGGGCGCAGCACTGGTGGCACAGAACGCGGCCAGGCATCTGCAGGGCCCCTTGGCCGACAAGCCGGGCGGCTGGCAACCTTTGGTCTATTGCTGGCGGGGTGGCCAAAGGTCTGGGTCTTTCGCGACGATTCTGTCCCAGATCGGGTGGCGCGTCGAGACGATCGCCGGGGGTTACAAGGCGTATCGCGCGCTGGTGGTGGACAGATTGTATGTCCAGCCGTTTCCGGCGCGCGTGGTGCTTCTGGATGGCAATACCGGCAGCGCCAAGACGGCAGTCCTGGACCTGTTGCGGGCACGGGGTCTGCAGGTCATCGACCTTGAAGGTCTGGCCCGGCATCGCGGGTCGTTGTTCGGTGCGATGCCGGGAGGCCAACCTTCCCAAAAGGCTTTCGAGACAGCGCTGGCTATGCAGGTGGCCGGACTTGATCCCGCGCGCCCCGTCGTGATCGAGGCGGAAAGCTCCAAGATCGGCCAGTCTCGCATTCCGGTTGCGGTCTGGAAGGCAATGGTGAATGCCCCTCGGGTCGAAATTGCTGCCCCGCCAGGTGCCCGCGCATCATTTCTGGTCCGCCAGTATCCCGATATGGTCGCAGATCCCATGCAGCTGCACCAAACGCTGGAGGCTTTGCGTCCCTTGCAACCTGCAGCGCGGATCGCCGAATGGCAGGCAATGGCGAATGCGGGGGACTTTGTCCTGCTGGCCGAAGGTCTGATGACCGATCATTACGACCCCCGTTACAACAAACACCGGGACCGGGCTGCCGCGCCGGTTGAAACTGTTGTCGTCAAGGATTTGCAGACAAAGGACCTGGATACCTTGGCCGTTTGCATTGCTGAGGTGGCTGCCAGGTTTTAAGCGTCAGATGACGTCGATCCGGCGCGGACCTTCGGTGATCCGCCCAATTACAGTGGCAGGCTCCCCCGCATTGGAAAGCGCCGTCAACACATCTTGCGCCAGGTCTTCAGGGACGGCCGCGAGCAGCCCGCCGCAGGTCTGAGGGTCATACAGAAGGGCGGCGCGCGCCGTTTGCGGGGCGGACAGCATATCCGCCAAAGCAGTCCGGTTGGCGGGGGCAAGGCTGGATTGGTGGCCCAGCCCAACAAGCGCTATGGCGCCACTGTAACATGGGATATCGTGGAGAACGAGTTTCGCGGTAGCCGGGTCGGATGCTGCCAGCATTTCAGCCAGGTGACCGGCCAGACCAAAACCGGTGACATCCGTCATGGCGCGCGCGACAGGTCCGATCAGACGTGCGGCAGGCTCCAACGATCTTTCCATGCCTGCCATACAAGTTGTCCAGACCTCCCCGAGCAGAGCATCCGGCAAGCGTGCAGCGGCCATTTCTGCGGCGAGGATCACGCCGGTTCCAATGGGCTTTGTCAGGATAAGTACATCTCCGGGTCGGACGCCCCCTTTGCGGACCGGTCGGTCGCAAAGGCCTGTCACCGTAAACCCCAAGGTCAGCTCCGCCCCCTGCGACGAATGACCACCGACAATATCGGCCCCCGCTGCGCGAAAGAAGGCTGTCGCCTCGGCCATAATCTCGGCCAGCGCTTCGGCCTGAAGTGCTGCGGCCATCCGGGGAAAGGTGACTTGCGCCATCGCAACCTCGGGTAACGCCCCCATGGCCCAGATGTCGCCCAGGGCATGGTTGGCGGTGACGCGTGCCATGCGGCGGTAATCGTGGGTGAAGCCGCGCAAGTGGTCGGTCGTGATCACCCGGACCCCGCCTGCGGGGCGCGCAAGGATTGCCGCATCGTCGCCGGGACCAGACAGGACCTCAGGCCGTATGGGCGGGGGCAGACCGGCAAGGGCCGATGTCAACGCCTGTCGCGGCAGTTTCGCGCCACAGGCCCCGCAGGGTGGTGTTTCGGCCAATAGGATTGCCAGACCTGCCGCGGCATCGGCGGGGACCTTGACGACAGGGCGTGGCATCTCGGTGGTCAGCATGGTCATGAAACGGGTGTCGATGCGGTCTTTCCAGCGCCAGATCCAGGGCGCCTTGATCGCAAAGCCGAACTTGTCGGCCAATGCGCGCCGGTCACCCAGCGACACAAGCTTTAAATAATCCCGCTGGGGATGATAGGGACGCAACTGGCCGTGCCCGGCCAAGGCGGTCCGCAAGTTGTGGTCAAGAATTGGCGCGGCCCGAACAGCAAAGACACCCGCCTTGGGTCGCGGCGCATGGGAAAGATGCGCGCAATCCCCAACGGCAAAGACGCGCGGGTCCGAAGTCTGCAACGTCGGGCCAACGGTGACAAAACCTTCCTGAAGCGCAAGTCCCGCTTCCGTCAGCCAGCCTTGCGGGCGGGCCCCAGCAACCGAGACGGTAAAGTCCGACGCCAATTCGGTGTGGTCTTGCAGGATAACCGTGTTGGCCGTGATCTTTGCCACAGGCTGCCCCAGACACAGCGACACGTCCGCCTGAGCCAGTTCCGCCAACAGGATTTTCTGTGCCCTGCTGCCAATGTTGCGCAAGATGTCACGGGTGGTGTCGACCAAGGTCATGCTGGGCGTGGCCCCTGCTTGCTGCAATCGGTGCCGCATTGCCAGCGCCAGCTCCACCCCGCCGATGCCCGCGCCAATGACCACGACCCTTGGTTTGGCCGGGGCAAGCGCCACAAACCGCTCCCATGCTTCAGCATAGGCCCCCAAGGGCTTTGCGGCGACGGCGTGTTCGGCAAAACCGGGCAGATCGGGCAATCCCGACCCGATGCCGATATCCAGGCTCGCGCGGTCAAAGCGGATCGGGGCACGACCGGCCAGATGAACCTGCGCTTGGTCCAAATCCAGTCCTGTCGCGGTGTCGAGGATCAACCTGGCGTCGGCCATGCGGGCCAGCCTCACAAGATCGATCATCATTGCTGCGCGCGAATAGTGTCCCGCAACCTGGCCCGGCAACATGCCGGTATATGGGGCGGCCGGGCCTGGATTGATCACCGTCAACCGCACCCCCGGCATGGGTCGCATCGCCCAGGACCGCAGGACAAGTGCGTGGGCATGCCCGCCCCCGATCAGCACGAGGTCCTGGACAAAGGGTGCGGCGCTGGTCTGCATCGGGCTTTCGGATCAGGGGCGCAGGGACCCTACGCTTTTGGCCGGGCCGTGACCAGATCACCTGCGCAATTGCGTCACCCCACCTGTGCCGCTAGCCTGCGGCCCATGAAGCCGACACAAAGTATTTCCCAACGCACGACCCAGCGACTGGCGCTGAATACGGGGCTAATGACCTCGATCCGACTGTTGAAATCCGATGCCAGCGGCCTGACCCGATACCTGGAAGAACACGCTTCCGAAAATCCGAACCTTGTTTTGGAACGCCGTGGGCATTCGGAATGGTTACCGCGCTGGACAGATGCCTTCCGGCGCATGTCGGCAGGTGGCGGCGACACCGATGTCGAAGCGGTCGCGAGTGCCGGACCAAGCCTGATGGCGCATGTGATGGAGGCCGTGGCAGCAATGCGGTTGCCCGCGCGCGAGCTGATGATCGCCGAGGCGCTGGCGGATGCCTTGGAACCTTCGGGCTGGTTGGGCACACCGCTTTCCGCGATTGCGACAGAGGCCCGCGCATCACTGGCAGAAACAGAAGCTGTCCTGACGCGCCTGCAAAGGATCGAACCGATCGGTCTTTTTGCGCGATCCCTGTCGGAGTGTTTGATGCTGCAGGCGCGCGAGGCCGACGTCTTGGATCCGGTGCTGGATGCGATCTTGCAGCGGCTGGACATGCTGGCCCAGGGCAACTTCGGACAGCTCGCCCGCGCCATCGGCGTCAGCGAAGCCGACATTACCGCGCGGCTGCGGGTGATCCGCGGATTCGATCCGAAGCCGGGGGCAGGATTTTCGGCCTTTGCGGCCCCGATCCGCGAACCCGACCTCATAGTACATCGAAGTGTCGATGGGTGGTCCGTGTCGCTGAACAGGTCAGCCTTGCCTGATGTCCGACTGGCCGAACTTCCGCGTGGTGCTGCAGGCCAACGGTCCGAGGCCCGCAGTCTGGTCAAGCTGGTCGAAGGACGTAACGCGACCCTGCTCAGGGTCGGCGGAGCGATCCTGAAACATCAGAATGCGGCCCTCGATGACGGCCCGCAGGCGATTGTCGCCATGACGATGGCTGAGATTGCTGCCGAGGTCGGGCTGGCCCAAAGCACGGTTAGCCGGATCGTGGCCGGAACCGCCGTAGACACGCCGCATGGAACCTGGTGGCTGCGCGCGTTGTTCAGCCAGGCCAAAGGCAGCGGCGGCCCCACCTCTGCCGCCTTGCGCCAAAGCCTTGCCCAACTGGTTGGCGCCGAAGATAACAGCACGCCGCTGTCGGACGAAGCACTTGCCGTCGCCTTGTCGCAAGGTGGTGCGGAGGTGGCCCGCCGGACGGTCGCCAAATACCGCACCATGTTGGGCATCCCGCCCGCGTACAGGCGCCGACGCCATCGGGGCGCTGGCGGTGCCGCAGGTTGACCACAGCACGCGATCAGGCTTTATCGCCCCGCAGGCTGGCGGCGCTGGTCGCGGATTGCGCAATTTCGGGGGATGCGGGGTATGACGACGTATTATCTGGGGGTCGATACAGGCGGCACCTACACCGATGCGGTCATCCTGGATGTCGGCGGGAACCAAGTCATCGGCAAGGCCAAGGCGCTCACGACCCGGCATGATCTCTCGGTTGGCATCGGGGGGGCCGTTGATGCGGCCCTGGCGGCTGCAAACGTCGCGCCATCACGGATTTCCCTTGTCTCGCTGTCGACGACATTGGCGACCAATGCACTGGTCGAAGGCCAAGGCGGTCGCATTGCCCTTGTCGCTATCGGCTTTGACGACGACGACCTGACGCGTGGCGGATTGTCCGGGGCCCTGGCAGGCGACGCTGTCATACGGATCGCCGGAGGGCACAATCATGCAGGCGGTGAGGCGACGGCACTGGACCTTGCCGAACTGGACGTAGCCTTGACCGGTGCTGCCGGAGACATCCTGGGCTATGCCGTCGCCGCTCGTTTTGCTACGCGCAACCCCGCGCATGAAGTCGCTGTTCGCGCCCGTATCCGTGCGGTAACCGGCCGCCCGGTCACCTGCTCGCACGAGCTGTCGGCGCAGCTGAACGGGCCCAAGCGGGCCTTGACGGCTGTATTGAACGCGCGCCTGATCGGCATGATCGACCGCCTTGTCGCCGCCACCGAGCGCCACCTGACCAAGTGCGGGATCAACGCCCCCCTGATGGTCGTGCGCGGCGATGGCGCGCTGATCTCCGCCGCCCTGGTGCGCGAGCGTCCGATCGAGACGATCCTGTCCGGACCAGCGGCCAGCATCGTCGGTGCGCGCTGGCTAACCGGGGAACGGGACGCGCTTGTCTCGGATATCGGCGGGACCACAACGGATGTGGCGCTGCTTCGCGACGGCCTGCCCGAGATCGACCCGATGGGCGCGCGCGTCGGCGGACACCGCACCATGGTCGAGGCAGTCGCCATGCGGACGACCGGACTCGGTGGTGATAGCGAGGTGCATCTGGTGACCGAAGGCCTGCGCGGCGGGCTCTGGCTGGGACCGCGACGGTTGATGCCGGTGTCACTGTTGGCGGTGGATCACGGCGCCATAGTCCATGCTGCGCTGGATCGCGCGCTGTCATCCGACACGGTAGGCGAATTCGACGGACGGTTCGTGCTGCAGGTCGGCGGTACGGATGCGGCGCTGGCGGGAGGGATGGCGGTGCGTGAGGCGGCGGTGCTGGCGCGGATTGCCGCACCAGCACCCTTGGGATCCGTCCTCACCTCGCGGTTGGAGGTGGCGGCGCTGGAGCGGCTGGTGTCGCGCGGCCTCGTCATGATTGCAGGGGTGACGCCATCGGATGCCAGCCACGCGCTGGGGCGACTGGACAGCTGGGACAAGCTGGCGGCGGACAAGGCGCTGCAGCTTTTGGCGCGCCGGCGCAATGGCGCGGGAGAGCGGTTCGCACCCGATGGCCCAACCCTTGCCGCCGCTGTCATCGATCAGCTGACTGCGCAAACCGTGGATTGCCTGCTGGAGGCGGCTTTTGGCGAGGACCCGGCCTTTGTCGGTCAGGCGCCTGACAGCCTGGCCCGGCATCCTTTGGCCGTGGCAGGTCTGAACCGACACCGGGGCGTGATCCAGACGGACCTGCGCCTTGGGGTGCCGGTGATCGGCCTTGGCGCCTCGGCCCCGGCCTATTACGGCGCGGTGGGCGCGCGGTTAGGCTGTGCGATGATCCTGCCCGAACATGCCGGTGTCGCAAATGCGATCGGCGCAGTAGTGGGGCAGGTGTCGCAGCGCGCCAGCGGCCTGGTTACCAGCCCTGCCGAGGGTCGGTATACCGCGCATCTGGCGGCCGGGCTGCAGCATTTCTCCGACCCGGAGACAGCGATGGCGGCTCTGGAGGCAAGCTTGCGCCGTGAGGCGGCCGAGCGCGCCCGTGCCTCGGGCGCGGCGGATCTGCACGTGACGGCGGCCCGCGAGATCAAGCAGGCCGAGATCGAAGGCCGCACCATGTTCATCGAAGCGACGGTCACGGTCACCGCATCGGGCCGCCCGCGTGTCGCGCATGGGACCGGCGGGGGAGATTCCGCTTGACGCCCGGGGGGCGGTCCACTACCCACCCCGGCCAGTGGCTAGGTAGCTCAGCTGGTTAGAGCACGCGACTCATAATCGCGGGGTCGGGGGTTCGAGTCCCCCCCTCGCCACCACTTCCTTCTCTTGGCTGATCTGAAGGCGTCCCGAGTCGGGACGCTTTTTTGTTTGTGGGATTTCAAGGGGTTGGGTTGACGGAATTAGGGAAGCGTTAACTCTTTCAGTGTGTTCTCATTCCAGTGGATCACGTC
>JANPBI010000327.1:0-6135 GCA_031430315.1 Rhodobacterales bacterium
TGGGATGAAAGCCTCGCGCGCAATCAGGATATGGATATCTCCCTGCGTGCCATGTTCGAAGACCCGCTTATTCACAAAAGCGATCAGGGGGCGGCCATTCACGCCCGCGTCAATCCGCACTCGGTTTCCCAGAACGCGTCACCCGTGGCGACAGAAAGCCGGATGCGTGTTCTGCTCCAGCTGATCGAACGCGCCCCGGACACGGCCCTGAAATCACAAATGCCGCTCTTGACGCGCAAACTTTACCTCCTCACATGGGAGGCCTTCAGGCTGAAACATGTCGATGTCGGACGCCGGGGCAAAGACAAACTGATCTCTCTTGGCTTTACCGGAAACCCCGGCCCGTTCGGGCACCGCATGGTGTCAAAGGTGATTGGCCTTGAGGCAAAAGTCAGACTGTTCCGACGCTAGAGCCTGTCCGACAAAAGTGGACTCCGGTTTCGGCGAAAGACAGGAGAAAATAAAAAAAACCGGAGCCTGTCTGGCGCTTCTGTCAGCGTCAGAAAGGCTCTAGATTGCCGCCCGAGCCTACTCACCCCAATACATGGCGCGCCCGCATGAACCTCCCGTCTTCCCTGCCCCGGATCGCCGTTGTGATCCCCTGCTACAACGCGCAGGACTGGATCGGGCGCACGCTCGACTCGGTGCTGGCACAGCACTACCCCGATCTCGTGCTGGTCGTGGTCGATGACGGCTCGACAGATGCCTCGGTTCAGCGCGTTCAGACCTATGGCGACATGGTCATCCTGAAGACCGGTCCAAATCGCGGCGCCTGCCATGCCCGCAATCAGGGAACGCTGATCGCGCAGCAACAGGGCGCAAGCCATATCCTCTATCTTGACGCCGACGACTATCTTGAAGGCGGCATGCTGCTTGGGGCGGGCCATGTCGCCGCCGAGACCGGCGCCGATATCGTGCTGTGCGACATGCATATCCTGCACTATGACGGCCGGCGCGAGGACCGCTTTCTCTACAAGGGCCGGGTCGATCCGGTCGAGTTTTTCAAGGGCTGGCTTGACGGGCTGTACTTCAACCCCTCTGCGGTTCTGTGGACAATTGCGTTCGTGGCGCGGATCG
Source organism: Rhodobacterales bacterium (assembly GCA_031430315.1). Classification (GTDB taxonomy): domain Bacteria; phylum Pseudomonadota; class Alphaproteobacteria; order Rhodobacterales; family Rhodobacteraceae; genus JAJNPS01. Next base: position 1,078 of record JANPBI010000327.1, read on the forward strand.
GTGGCTGGGATGAAAGCCTCGCGCGCAATCAGGATATGGATATCTCCCTGCGTGCCATGTTCGAAGACCCGCTTATTCACAAAAGCGATCAGGGGGCGGCCATTTATGTCCGCGCGAACCCCAACTCAATCTCGCGCAACAACTCGCATAAGGCAATGGACAGCCGGATGCGTGTCCTTGCAGGCCTGACTCGGCGGGCGCCACGAACGCGCATGGAGGTGCTGATGCCCATTCTGCTCAAGCGGCTTTACAGACTGTCGCGTGAATGCTTCGCCATGGGCTACATTGATGTCGGCCGCCAGGGCACAAAAGAGCTCAAAGCCCAGGGATTCAGGAACCATTTTTTAGGATCCCGCCTGCACCGCACCCTGTCACGCGTGATCGGCCTCGAAGCCACCGTGTTCCTGTTGCGCCGATAAGGAACCGCCACAGATGCCCCCCAAGCACCACGGTCAAGACATCTTGACTCATCGGGCGCGCCGGGATTGGAAGCCGGTGTCACCCGCCTGCAGAAAGGCCACCCCATGCCTGCGATGACCCCGCCGCCTCTGCCCCGGATCGCCGTCGTGATCCCCTGCTACAATGCACAGGACTGGATCGGTCGGGCGTTTTGCTCGGTGCTTGATCAGGGCTACGGCGACCTTGTGATGATCGTCGTCGATGACGGCTCATCCGATGCCTCGGCGGACCGGGTCCGGGACTTCGGGGATCAGGTCATTCTGCAATCGGGGCCAAATCGGGGGGCTAACCATGCCCGCAATAAAGGTCTGCGCCTCGCGCAGGAACGGGGCGCTGACTACATCCTATTTCTCGATGCCGACGATTATCTTGAGGGCGAGATGTTGGCGGGGGCGACCGATGTAGCCGCCCGGTCGGGTGCGGACATGGTGCTGTCAGAGATGCACCTCGAACATCCCGACGGCACGCGCGAAGAGCGGTTCCTCTATTCCGGTCAGGTCGCACCGGAGACCTTCTTCAACGGCTGGCTGCATGGGGAAATATTCCACCCCGCATCAATTCTCTGGCGCGTTGGCTTTGTTCAGAAGATCGGCGGCTGGGACGAAAGCCTGATGCAATCCCAGGATACGGATATCTGCCTGCGCGCGATGTTCGAGGACCCCCTCATCATGAAGAATGACCGGGGGGTGGCTATTTATGCGAATGTGAACCCCGGATCGCTGTCACAAAACGCATCCGACAAGTCGACCGAGGATCGGATCAACGTGATGACCCGGCTCATAAGGCGCACGGCGGGAACATCGCTGGAACCCTACCGCCCATTGCTGATGGCCAAGCTCTATACCATCACACGGACCGCCTTCCGGCTGAAACAGGTCGATCTTGGACGTCGCGGCGTGAAAGAACTGGCATCCTTTGGCTTTCGGAACAATCCCGGCTCGCGTCTTCACCGCATCGCTTCAAACATGATCGGGCTTGAGGCCAAGGTCCGGCTCTGGGGCAACTAAAGCCTTTCAGGCGGATCGGGCATACCCCGGACGGAACAACTGGTTTGCCGCCTGAGAGGCGAAAATTCAAACTCTCCCCTCGCCCCCCATCCGCGCCCGCACATAGCCCAGGAACGCCCGCTCGGCCGAGCGCAGCTTAGGCCGGCCTGATGCCGCCCAATAGCCGCGCCAATCCGCCTCCAGCGCGTAGATGTCGAGGCCAGGCGCCAGGGCGCGGCCCGCCTCCAGCGCCTCGGACGAGAGCGGTGGCAGCTGCGGCCCCTGCCCTGCGCCCTCTTCGATCACCGCTGCCCGGTTGGTAAAGCGGATGATATCGCCCGGCTCCTCGGTCATCGCATAATCCGGCAGGTGATCCACCTCTATCATCTCGCGCAGCATCGCGCGGAACACCCGGCGCGGGCTGGCGGAGCCCGATTTCTTCAACAGCACCTCGACCGACACGCGCCAGCTGTCCTGCCGTCCGCAATGCTTGCGCGCCAGCTCGTAGATCCGCCGCTCCAAGGGTTTGCGCAGCCGGAAATAGTCTCTGCTCAACGTCAGAACCGCACTCGACAGCACCGCCCGGTAAAGCCAGTCCGACAGCGTGACCGAGACCGAAATCATCCGCCCGCCCCGCGATTTGCGCGCGATCTCCCAGCCCTCGATCAGACCGAAACCCCGCGTCACCTCGACCTCGCCCATCGCAAGGTTGGTGGTGATCCGTGTCCCCGCCAACCGCTCGAAGGCCTCACGCAACCGCCGATACGCATCGCCCGAGGTTTCGCGGTTCGTCGCCACCAGCAGGTCATGCGCCCGCAGGGTCACGTTGCGGCTGACCGCGCGACCGGCGTTCAGGGCCGCCATCAGCTGACTGATGCAATAGATTAGAATGTCCTTGTCGTGGATCGTGGCCAGCCCCCGGACCGAGGGCGTCACCGTGATCTCCACCCCATTATGGGCATAGGCCAGCACCCGCAGATCAGGCCGGGTCGAGAGCGAGAACACCGGATGTTCCATCGTCGCCATATCATCCTTGGGCAGCGCATCAAGGATGTCGCAGACGAAAAAATCCGCCGTCGGATGGCGCGCGGGCAAAAGCCCGGGCACACCCCGTCTCGGGCCTCTGCCCACAATCGCTGTCGTCATGCCGCCTGCCTCGTCGTCTGCTCGCCACCGCCCCGTCTGCGCCAAGCTGGCCGCGGGATTCGTTTCGTGGTTTTGGTGACAGCCAGACTAAAGTTATCCACAGCGCCGGTCCAGCACCGCGTTCGGGGGTTCGGAGTCAGATCATCGGGGGATCAGAGTCGCATCATCGGGGGTTCGGAGTCACACGGGCCCGAAAAACAGCCAGTTTTCGATGTCAGAACAAGATGTTCATCCGACGCGAAAGATCCTTAACTAATTCAATAACTCAATTCTAACCGCATAAAAAAAGTACATCCCCCAAAACAACCCGTCATACGGATGGAAAGGACAGGATTTGCTGAGAAAATAAGGGTTTTATGCGCCCTTTGCTTCCATATGCCGCGTTTTATGATATGTTGCCAAAAAGAAGGCACACGGGGGCGATTTTCAATGCCGAGGGATATGGACGAACAGCCGCCCTATTTCAACATCAACCCCGATACGGCGCTGGCCGAACTGGGCCACACCACCGGCACCGCCGATTTCGCCAGCCTTGCAGATGCCTGCGCACGCGGTAGGGCCGATCTTGCCAGCCGGGGGATCGCAGAGGAAGGGCGTAAATCGCTGCGCCTGTTTTCCACCTGGGAAATTACCCGCTACCTCATCCCCGTCGCCGCCCCGCATTTCCGCCGCGTGCTGAAGCTGAACCCCGATCTGCCACAGGGCCGGACCGAGACGGAAAGCGGGGCCAAATGGTTCACGCTGGACGAGGTGCTGCGCCTGCGCGCCCATTTCGCCGCCGAAGGCTCGCGCGCCAAGGAATACCTGCCCTACCGCCCCAAGGGCCTGCCCGCCAAGATCGTCGCCGTCGCCAACTTCAAGGGCGGTGTCGGCAAGACCTCGACAGCGGCCCATCTGGCGATGTCGGCGGCCCTTGATGGCTACAAGGTGCTGGTGATCGACCTCGACAGCCAGGGCTCGATGACCTCGATCTTCGGCGGCCGGGTGGCGGACGAATGGCAGACCGTCTTTCCCCTGATGGCGCGCCATTACGCCACCCACCTGATCGCCGAAAACCAGTCGCGCCTTACGCGCGGTGATACCCCGCTGCCACTGGACGAAACGATGACCGAGGCGCTGAAGATCACCGCGCAAAGTCTGATTCAGAAAACCCACTGGCCCAACATCGACCTGATCGGCGCGCAGCTAAACCTCTACTGGGCCGAGTTCCAGATCCCGGTCTGGCGCATGCAAGCGCGCGGCTGGAAGCTTTGGGATGCGCTGAGCGATATCCTAGGCGCCGATGGGGTGCTTGATGCCTATGACGTGGTGTTCCTCGATACCCCCCCTGCCCTTGGCTATCTGACCATCAATGGCCTCGCCGCCTCGGACATCCTCCTCGTCCCGGTCGGCGCTTCTTTCCTTGAGTTTGATTCGACGGGGCGGTTCTTCGACATGCTCCATTCCACCTTCCAGTCCATCGAGGCGGGCGAGAACATGGCCGCCCGCGCTTTGGGCCGGGCCGAGCTTGCCTTTGAATGGGATGCGGTGCGTGCGGTCATCACCCGCTATGACGGGGCGCAGCAGGCCGAGCTTGCGGGGCTGATGCAAGCCTATCTGGGGCGTTCGCTCAGCCCCTACCGGCAGGATTTCACCGCCCTGATAGGTCAGGCGGGCGAGCGTATCTCGGGCATCTACGAAGCCGATTACCGCGATTTCAACCGCGACACCTACATGCGCGGTCGCGAGACCTTTGACGAAACCTATGCCGCCTTCAAGAAACTGCTTCTTGGCGTCTGGCGGCGAGATGAACTGAAGGCAGCGGGGAATCTGCTATGACCACCCCGTCCTACCAAAAACAGGCTCTATACCAGCCAATAGACTCTATCGGAGGCTGATCCATGGCCCGTAAACGCCTCTCTCCGCCGCAGGACACCTTCCTTGCGGCCGCCCCCGAGACCAAATCCATGTCCGGCCCCTTCGGCCCTCTGCACCGCAGCCCTGCCCCCATCGCCCAGGTCGCAGGCGACAGCGCCACAGCGGCGGCCCTGCGCGAAGTGACGGACGAGTTGCACGCCGCCCGCGCCGAAGGCCGCCTGATCCAGCGCCTGTCCCTGACCGCCATCGAGGCCGACCATCTAGTGCGCGACCGGCTGGACCATGACGCCGCAGAGATGCACGCGCTGCAAGAATCGCTGCGCGCCAGGGGCCAGCAGACGCCGATCGAAGTGGTCGATCTGGGCGATGGGTGCTATGGCCTGATTTCGGGCTGGCGGCGGTTGCAGGCGCTGGCCTTTCTGCACGATCAGACCGGCGAGACGCGCTTTGCCACCGTGCAAGCGCTGCTGCGCCGCCCCGAAACCTCGGCTCAGGCCTATCTTGCGATGGTCGAAGAGAACGAAATCCGCGTCGGCCTGGGCCATTACGAGCGGGCCCGGATCGCCGCCCACGCCGCCCATATCGGGGTCTACCGCGATTCTAAAACGGC
>JANPBI010000328.1:0-13710 GCA_031430315.1 Rhodobacterales bacterium
CCCGCAACGTCGCCCCTTCGGTGCCCGTCCCCGACAGCCGATACACGATCCGGCTGCCATCCTCGAACATCACCCGCACGCCTTGGGCCTTGGAGACAGACCCGTCCACCGGATCGGTATAGGCAAAATCGTCCGCTGCCGCGATGGTCATCCCCTCAACCACCCGTCCCGGCAATCCCGCCAGCGACCCGCGCAACACCGCAAACATCCCATCCGCCTTGTCGGACGCAATCGCCTCGAAGTCGTGCCGCGAGTAATAGTTGCGCCCGTACTTCGCCCAATGCTCGGCCAATATCTCCGCCACCGACTGCTTCCGGACCGCCAGGATGTTCAGCCACAATAGGATGGCCCACAGCCCGTCCTTTTCGCGCACATGGTCCGACCCGGTGCCAAAACTTTCCTCGCCGCAGATCGTCGCCCGCCCTGCATCGAGCAGATTGCCAAAGAACTTCCATCCCGTCGGTGTCTCGTACTTCGCGACCCCCAGCGCATCCGCCACCCGGTCCGCCGCCGCGCTCGTCGGCATCGACCGCGCCACGCCCTTCAAGCCCGCCTTGTAGCCCGGCGCCAGATGCGCATTCGCCGCCAGCACCGCGAGGCTATCGGACGGCGAGACATAAATTCCCCGCCCGACCACCATGTTGCGATCCCCGTCCCCGTCGCTTGCCGCCCCGAAATCCGGCCCACCGTCGGAGAACATCTCATCCATCAGCGCCTTGGCCCAGGTCGGGTTCGGATCCGGGTGCATACCGCCGAAATCCGGCAACGGCACCGCATTCACGCAAGTCCCCGCCGCCGCGCCTAGGCGCCGTTCCAGAATGTCCACTGCATAGGGGCCGGTCACGGCGCACATGCTGTCCATCCGCATTCGAAAACCGCCCCGGAACATGGCGGCAATCGCCGGGAAATCAAACAGCGTCCCCATCAGTGCTGCGTAGTCGCTGACCGGATCGACCACATCGACGATCATGCCGCCCATCGCATGCCGCCCGATGGTCCCAAGGTCCACATCCTGCGCCTCAAGGATATGGTACGCGGTGATCTCGGTCGTCCGCTGAAACATCGCCTCGGTCACGCCTTCTGGCGCTGGCCCGCCGTTGGGCATGTTGAACTTGACGCCAAAATCCTCATGCGGACCACCGGGATTGTGCGACGCCGACATGATGATCCCGCCATCGGTCTTATTCAATCGGATCAGATGGCTGGCCGCCGGAGTTGACAGGATCGCCCCCTGCCCCACGATCAGCCGCGCCGCCCCATTTGCCGCCGCCATCCGCAGGATCACCTGCGCTGCCCGGTCGTTGAAATACCGCCCGTCGCCGCCAAGGACAAAGGTTTTGCCCCCCGCCCCCACCACATCGAAAATCGCCTGTACGAAGTTTTCCAGGTAATGCGGCCCCATAAAGACAGGGGTCTTCTTGCGTAGGCCCGACGTGCCCGGCTTCTGCCCGGCAATCGGGGCAGTGGTGACGGTGGTCATGACAATTTCCCTCCCTTGGGTTGGCCGTTCGACGACCGGAACAGCAATACCGATTGCGCCGGCGCCTCCACTGGCACCGGGGCCTTCTCGAGTGTCGGGCGCGTCGTGTCCAAAAACAGCTCCCACGCCCGCGCAGTCGCAGGCAACGTCAGGGGCACTGCCGCCCCCCCGTTCAGCACGGCAAAAACCGCGCCCTGATCCGGCGCTTCGCCCTCGACTGCCATGCGCAGTTCTACGCAGAGACAACGGAATGCCGGATCGTGCCAGTCCTCGGGACGCGGGCGTTCGCCGTCCGCGCGCCGCCAGATGACATCCGGCACCCCGTCCTGGTTCACGTCCTGCCCATGCAGGAACCGTCGCTGGCGCAAGACCGGATGCGCGGCCCTGATCGTCACCAGCCGCGCCACAAAAGCGGCCAGCCCCATGTCCGCCCGGTCCCAATCCAGCCAGCTCGTTTCGTTGTCTTGCGCATAGGCGTTGTTGTTGCCGCCCTGGCTATGCCCGATCTCGTCGCCCGCCAGCAGCATCGGCACGCCCTGGCTGACCATCAGCGTGGTCAAGAGGTTGCGCCGCCGCAAAGCCCGCGCCGCCAGGATCGCCGGATCGTCCGTCGGCCCTTCGACGCCCATATTGTCGGTGTGGTTGTCCGAATGCCCGTCGCGATTGTCCTCGCCATTGGCAAAGTTGCGCTTGACGGTAAAGCTGGTCAGGTCCGCCAGCGTGAACCCGTCATGCGCGGTCAGAAAGTTGACAGAAGTCGTCGCCGCGCGCCCGGAATGGTCGAATTTTTCCGCCGACCCCAGCAGCCGCTGCGACAACTCTGGCGCCATCCCGGCATCGCCGCGCCAGAACCGGCGCACACCATCGCGGTACTTGTCGTTCCATTCGCGGAACGGATGGGGATACCCCCCCAGTTGATAGCCGCCCGGGCCGATATCCCAAGGCTCGGCGATCAGCTTGACCTGCCCCAGAACCGGGTCTTGCCGGATTGCGTCAAAAAACCCGCCATTGGGATCAAAGCCGTAAGCTTCGCGCCCCAGCACGGTGGCAAGGTCGAACCGGAACCCGTCGACCCCCCCGACCTCGACCCAGTAGCGCAAGCTGTCCATGACCATGCGCAGCACCATCGGATGCATCAGGTTCAACGTATTGCCGGTCCCCGTGTCGTTGACGTAGTTCCGCCCGCCATCCATCAGCCGGTAGTAGCTGGCATTGTCGAGGCCCCGAAAGGACAGCGTCGGTCCATTGGCATCGCCTTCGCCGGTATGGTTGTAGACCACGTCCAGCACCACCTCGATCCCGGCCTTGTGCAACCGCGCGACCATGGCGCGGAACTCGGCCAGCGCATGGCGCGACATGTAGCGCGCTTCGGGCGTGAAAAATGACAGTGTCTGATAGCCCCAGTAGTTGCGCAGGTTGCGCGCAATCAAAAACCGGTCATCGACGAAGGTCTGCACCGGCAACAGCTCGATCGTGGTGATCCCCAGCCGCACCAGGTGATCGATCACGGCATCCGACGCCAGTCCCAGATAGGTGCCGCGCGCGCCCTTTTCGACCTGCGGATGGCGCATCGTTAGGCCCCGCACATGCGCCTCGTAAATCACGGTATCGGCCCAGGGGACCAGCGGCCTGCTATCCTCCAGCCTGGGCAGATCTGCGATCACCACAGCCTTCGGCACAGCAAAGGCGCTGTCGCGGGTGTCAAAGCTCAGATCGCCACGCGGCGAGCCGATCTTGTAGCCCATCAGCGCGTCGGACCAACGCAGCCGACCTTCCAGCGCCTTGGCATAGGGGTCAATCAGCAGCTTGTGGGGGTTGAACCGATGCCCGCGCTCGGGCTGATACGGCCCATGCGCCCGAAAGCCATAGACAGCCCCCGGACCCAGCCCCGTGACATGGCCGTGCCAGACATCGCCGTCCCGGTCGCGCAGGTTGAACCGTGCCAGCTCCTTGCGGCCATCGGGTGAAAAAAGGCACAGCTCGATCTTTTCCGCATTGGCCGAAAACACCGCGAAGTTCACACCCTCGCCGGTGACACTGGACCCCAAGGGCCATGGCCGTCCCGGCGTCAACGCATGGCCCGCCAACCGCGCGGGCGGGGCAGAGGTCGCTTGCGGTGTCACGCGGCGAGACCCTCGTAAAGGGCGGCATATTTCGCCGCCGAGGCATCCCAGCCGACATCCTGCGCCATCGCGTTCGCCTGACATTTCGCCCAAAGCTTCTGATCGGCGTAAAGCGCAAGCAGCCGGTCCAGCGCCTGGCCAAAGGCCATTGCATCCGTCGGCTGGAACGTGATGCCGGTTGCCACGCCTGCACCCAATGCGGCCGGGGTCGCTGATATCACCGTATCCGCCAAGCCGCCCACGGCCGCCACCACCGGCAGCGTGCCATAACGCAAACCATACATCTGCGTCAGCCCGCAGGGTTCGAACCTGCTGGGCACCAGCACCGCGTCCGCCCCGGCAAACAGCTGATGCGACAACACCTCATCATAGCCGATGGTGACGGCAACCCGCTGCGGATAGGTCGCAGCCAGCCCCCGCATAGCACCCTCCAGCGCCGGATCGCCGGTCCCCAGCACCACCAGCCCACCGCCACCCGCGACAAAGTCCGGGATCACCTGTGGCAAAAGGTCGATGCCCTTCTGATCCGTCAACCGGCTGACCACGATGGCCAGGGGTCCCGGCACATCCAGCCCAAAGGCCTCGGTCAGGGCCTTGCGCGCCTTTGCCTTGCCCTTAATGGATTTTGCGCCAAAGGGGATCGGCTCCGCCTCGGGTGACCAGATGTCGGTGTCCACCCCGTTCAGGATGCCCGAGACTGCCGCCCGCCGCGCCGAAATCACCCCGTGCAGTCCCATGCCGTATTCCGGGCGCATCAGCTCGGCCGCATAGGTCGGCGACACCGTGGTGATGCGGTCTGCCGTCACCAGCCCCGCCTTCAGGCTGGACAGCCCGCCGTAATACTCCAAAGCACCGGGATGAAACGCGGATGCAGGCAGGCGCAAACTGTCCAGCATGGCGGCCGGGGCCCAGCCCTGAAACGCGATGTTATGCACCGTCATCACGGACCGCACGCCGCCCGACCCGTAATAGGCCAGATAGGCCGGGGCCAGTCCTGCCTGCCAGTCATGGGCATGTAGCACGTCCGGCTTCCAGTCGCCAATGCCGTCCCGCGCCAATGCTGCGCCGACCCACGACAGGGCGGCAAATCGCAGCGCATTGTCGCCCCAGTCGCCGCCCGTGCCGCTGTAGGGGCCGCCTTCGCGGTCAAAATAGACCGGCGCATCCAAAAGCAGGATCCCGATGCCTGCCACCTCACCGGCATAGACGACGCCTTCGCCACCACTTGGCAAGCCGATGGTCGCCACTTCGCGCATGCCCTTCAGCATGGGGCGCAAGGACCGGTAGGCCGGCAACAGCACACGCATGTCCCAGCCGATGCGGCCCAGCGCACCTGGCAACGCACCGACCACGTCGGCCAGGCCGCCGGTCTTGATCAAGGGCACGCATTCAGACGCGACCGACAGCACCTTTCCCGGCATCTTGGCACATCCTTTCGTGCAATTCCTTTGGGATCAAATGGCGTTGGCGTCCTGCGGGGGCAAGCCCCCCGCAGGACGCATTGTCAGCTCATTGCCTTGGCGCGCGCGTCCAACATGTCCTGCGTGATCAGCACGATGCCGCTTTCTGTCCGGCGGAACCATTTGGCGTCTGCTTCGGCGTCCTGTCCGACAATCAGACCTTCCGGGATGACCACGCCGCGGTCGATGACGCATTTCGTCAGCTCTGCCTTGCGACCCACGATGACCTGCGGCAGCGCCACCACATAGTCGAGGCTGGCATAGGAATGGGTCCGGCACCCGGTAAAAAGCAGCGAATTGCTGACCGCAGATCCCGACACGATACAGTCCCCAGACACCAGCGACGATACGGCAGAGCCGCGCCGCGCATCGGTGTCATGGATGAACTTGGCGGGCGGGACGATCTCAGCATAAGTCCAGATCGGCCAGGCATTGTCGTAAAGATCAAGTTTCGGGATGAAATCGGTCAGATCGATGTTGGCCTGCCAGAACGCATCTATCGTTCCCACGTCGCGCCAATAGGGTTCCGTCTCGAGGCCCGACGTGACGCAGCTGTCGGCGAACTTGTGGGCCACCGCCTTGCCGTTCTTGACGACATGGGGGATCAGGTCGAACCCGAAATCATGGGTGGAATCGTCGTTGGCCATGTCCGCCAGCAGCAAATCCCGCAGAAAGGCCCAGTCAAAGACATAGATCCCCATTGAGGCCAGTGCATGGTCGGGATCGCCGGGGATCGCGGGTGGGTCTTTCGGTTTTTCCAGGAAATCGGTGATCCGCATGGATTTGTCGACATGCATGACGCCAAATGCCGACGCCTCCATCCGCGGCACGGTCAGGCAACCGATGGTCACGTCAGCCTTGCTGTCCACGTGCTGGCGCAGCATCACCTCGTAATCCATCTTGTAGATGTGATCCCCCGCAAGGACGATGACATACTTGATGCCGTAGCTGTCGATGATGTCGATATTCTGGGCGACGGCATCAGCGGTGCCGCGATACCAGTTCACCTCGTCCATGCGCTGGCTGGCGGGCAGGATGTCCAGGTATTCGTTGCGTTCAGCGCGGAAAAAGTTCCAGCCGCGCTGGCAATGCCGGATCAGGCTATGCGCCTTGTACTGCGTCGCAATCGCCATCTTGCGGATACCGGAATTGACCGCGTTCGACAGGGCAAAGTCGACGATCCGGGTCTTGCCGCCGAAATAGACCGCAGGTTTGGCTCGCCGGTCCGTCAGCTCCTTCAGGCGGCTTCCGCGGCCCCCTGCCAGCACGAAGGCCATGGCTTGCGATGACAGACGTGCATTCGGTCTTGGCTGCATTCTTCGTTCCCTCCCTTTGGTCACGGGTTGTCCCCGCAGATCCTAGCCCTGTTTCAGAAAGACTGCCGACAATGGCGCCAAGGTGACAAGGGCGGATTGCAGCTGCCCGTGCCAGGCTTTGCCTTCGGTTTTCACGCCGCCCAGGTTGCCCCGGTTTCCCCCACCGTAGACGGCGCTGTCGGTGTTCAGCACCTCATTCCACTGCCCCGCCGCCGGCAGACCCAGGCGGTAGCTGCGCTCCACCGGCGTCATGTTGACCGCGACAACGACCATCGGGTCCGAGGCGTTGCCCTTGCGTACCCAGGCATAGACCGACGCCTCGGCATCATTGGATTCCAGCCACTGGAACCCCTCGGGCCTCGTGTCGTGTCGGTGCAGCGCGGGCGTGCTGCGATAGAGATGGTTCAGATCGCGCACGAGGCTCTGGACGCCCTTGTGCTCCTCAATTTCCAGCTGGTGCCAGTCCAGGCTCTGGTTGTGGTTCCATTCCGCCCCTTGGGCAAACTCGCAGCCCATGAACAGCAGTTTCTTGCCTGGATGCCCCCACATGAACCCGTAATAGGCCCTCAGGTTGGCAAACTTTTCCCAATCCCCGCCCGGCATCTTGGACAGCATGCTGCCTTTGCCATGCACAACCTCGTCATGGCTGATCGGCAGCACATAGTTTTCCGACCACGCGTAATGTAGCCCGAACGTCATCTTGTGGTGGTGGTACTGGCGGTAGATCGGGTCGCGGTGCATGTAGGCCAGAGTGTCGTTCATCCAGCCCATGTTCCACTTGAACCCAAAGCCCAGGCCCCCATGGTTCACCGGGCGCGACACGCCGGCAAAGGCGGTCGATTCCTCGGCAATCGTCATGATCCCCGGCGCCTGACCGTAAGCCTGGATGTTCATCTGCTGCAGGACGGAAATCGCCTCGTAGTTCTCGCGACCGCCGTCGCGGTTCGGGATCCACTGCCCGTCCTTGCGGCTGTAGTCGCGGTAGAGCATCGAGGCCACCGCATCGACCCGCAAGCCGTCGAGATGATATTCCTCCAGCCAATACAATGCGTTGGAGATCAAATAGTTGCGCACCTCGGCCCGACCATAGTTGAAGATCAGGGTGTTCCAGTCCTGATGGAACCCTTCGCGCGGGTCCTGATGTTCATAAAGGGCTGTGCCGTCAAACTGCCCCAACCCATGCGCATCGGTCGGGAAATGCCCCGGCACCCAGTCCAGCAGGATGCCCACGCCCTTGCGGTGCGCGGCATCCACCATGGCGCGAAATTCTGATGGGGTGCCATGCCGGATAGTCGGCGCGAACAGCCCCACCGGCTGATAGCCCCATGACCCGTCAAAGGGATACTCGCTGACCGGCATCAACTCGATATGGGTGAACCCCATGTCCACGACATAATCGACCAGCTGATCGGCCAGTTCCAGATAGCTCAGCATCCGGTTGCCGGGCGCGCGCCGCCATGACCCCAGATGCACTTCATAGACCGAGATCGGCGCATCGACGTTGTGGCGCGCACTGCGCCCTTTCATCCAGACGGCATCGTGCCAGTCGCCGGTGATCTTGCGCACCACGCTCGCATTGGCGGGCGGATGTTCCGATCCGAACCCGACCGGGTCGGCCTTGAGCGGCAACAGCGCGCCCTGCGGCCCGCGGATTTCATATTTGTAAACCGTGCCCTCGGTCAACCCCGGCACGAACGTCTCCCAAACCCCTGTCGAGCCGCGCCGCCGCATCGGATGCCGCCGCCCGTCCCAGATGTTGAAGTCGCCCACGACCGACACGCGTTCGGCATTCGGGGCCCAGACGGCAAAACTGACGCCGTCCACCCCTTCATGCGTGATCAAATGCGCGCCAAGGGCCTGCCACAGACGATGATGCGTGCCCTCGCCCAAAAGGTATTCGTCCATCTCGCCCATGACGGGGCCAAACCGGAACGGGTCTTCAAATTCCCAGGTCGCGCCATGCCCCTCGGCCCGTAGCCGATACGCCGCCTTGCGTGCCAGCACGCAGGTGAAAAGCCCCGTCCTGTCCGCCACAGGATCGCAATCCAGCACCGTTTTGCCGGTTAGCAGCCATAACCGGTCCGCTCCCGGCACAAACGCCGTCACGACCGTCTTGCCGCCCCGCTTTTGCGGACCCAGCACCGCGAAAGGATCGCCATGACGCCCCTCGATGATCGCCAGCGAAGTTCCGGCGTCGATCAATGCTTCGGTCATGTCCCCTCCACTTCCCGCCGTTCACAACGCCGACGTCACGTCCCAGATATCTGCCATGTAGCCACGGATCGTACGGTCGGATGAGAAAAAGCCAGACCGGGCCGTATTCAGAGCCGCCATTTCCTGCCATCCGCGCCTGTTCGCAAAGGCCGTGTCCACCTGCCCTTGCGCCGCATGATAGGCGTCAAAGTCCGATGCGACGAGGAAATAGTCGCTGTGCCACATTCGGTGCACCAGACCATGGTAGCGGTCGGGCTGGTCCGGGCTGAACCGCCCTTCGGCGATCATCTGCAACACATCTTGCAGAGCCTTGCTGGCCTCGATCGCCAATTTCGAATGCTCGGCCATTTCGCGCCGCTTGATCACCTCTTCGGCGGTCATGCCGAACAGAAAAAAGTTTTCTGCCCCAACTTCGTGCAGAATTTCCACATTCGCGCCATCCAGTGTGCCAATGGTCGGCGCACCGTTCATCATGAACTTCATATTTCCAGTGCCGGAGGCTTCCTTGCCTGCGGTGCTGATCTGTTCCGACAGGTCTGCCGCTGGGATCAGTTGCTCGGCCATCGAGACGTTGTAGTTCTCTGGATAGACGATCTTGAGCCGGTCACCGGCAACCGGGTCAGCATTAATAACCGCCGCCACATCATTGATCAGGTGGATTATTTCCTTGGCAACGGCATAGCCTGGCGCAGACTTTCCGCCGAAAATCTTGACCCGCGGCACCCAAGCAGCCGTAGGGTTGGCTCGGATTTCCGACCAATGCGCCACGGTCTGCAGGATATTCAGCAACTGACGCTTGTATTCATGGATGCGCTTGATCTGCACGTCGAACAGCGCCTCGGGCATAACCTGCACGCCTGTCGTCGTCTTGATCCAGGCCGCCAGCTTACGCTTGTTGGCCAGCTTTGCCGCATCGAATTTGTCAAGGAACCCCTTGTCCTTGACATGCGGTTCCAGATCTTTCAGCCGGTCAAGGTGGTCTTCCCAGCCGCTGCCAATGGTCTCGGTGATAAGCCCCGAAAGCGCGGGGTTGGCCAGCCGCAGCCAGCGGCGTGGCGTCACGCCATTGGTCTGGTTGATGATCCGACCGGGATGCAGCCGGTTCAGTTCTGGGAAAAGCGACGACTTGATCAGGTCTGAATGCAGCGCCGAGACACCGTTGACGTGGCTGGCCATGACAAAGGCCAGCTCGCCCATCCGCACCTCATGGTGCTTGACGATGCCGACATAATGCGGCCGCGCGGGATACATCCTACGGTGCCATCTGTCGATCCGCTCCACGATCTGCATGTGGCGCGGCAGCACGTTGCCAAAGGTAAAGGTCGCCCAGCGCTCCAACGCCTCGGGCAGCAGCGTGTGGTTGGTATAGCCCAGACAAGCCCGCGCGGTGTCGAGCGCTGTCTCGAACTCCATCCCATGCTCGTCGGACAAAAGCCGCACCAGTTCCGGACCTGCAATCGCCGGATGCGTGTCGTTCATCTGGATCGCCACATGCTTGGGCAGTGCCGCAAGGTCGGTGTGATCTGCCAGATACCGGCGCAGGATGTCCTGCAACGCGGCGGAGGTCAGGAAGAACTCCTGCTTCAGGCGCAATTCCTTGCCCGCATAGGTCGTGTCGTCGGGATAAAGCACCCGGCTCAGCGTGCGCGCCAGGTTTTCGGGCTCGGCGGCGGCGGCATAATCGCCCCGGTTGAACCGCTCCAGATCGAACTGTGTCGTCGGTTTCGCAGCCCACAGGCGCAGCGTGTTGGCCCAGCGCCCCTTCCAACCGATGACCGGCGTATCGTGCGCCACAGCACGGACCGTCTCGCCCGGCTCCCAGACATCGCGCCCGTCTTTGGCGACGACACTGCCCTTGAACGGGATCACATAGGCCGCTTCGGGGCGCTCAAACTCCCACGGGTTACGCGTCATCAGCCAGTCTTCGGGCGTCTCCGCCTGCTGGCCGCCCTCGAACCGCTGCCGGAAAAGCCCGTGTTCATAGCGGATGCCATAGCCATAGGCGGGCACGCCCAAGGTCGCCATCGACTCCATGAAACACGCGGCCAGCCGCCCCAAGCCCCCGTTGCCCAAGGCCGCGTCGGGTTCATCCTCGATCAGGCCGCGCACATCGACGCCAAGCTCCGCCATTGTCGCCTTGACGGTGTCGTAAAGCCCCAGATTGATCGTCGCATCCTCCAAGAGACGCCCGATCAGAAACTCCATCGACAGGTAATAGACCCGCTTGTGACCGGTATCCCAGGTCTTGCGGGTCGAGGCGAACCATGGCCCCATGATCCGGTCACGGATCGCGAAACTCAGCGCCAACCGCCAGTCATAGGTCGAGGCGTGCCCCGGATCCTTGCCCAGCGTATAGGTCAGGTGCCGCAGAATATCGGCTTTGATCAGGTTCGGGGTTATGCTGAGATCCGTCACAGTTCCGTCCATTTTTCACACCATCATCGGCTTGCAAAACACCCTAGCCCGTTGCGGCGAGGGGTCAAGCAACCCAGCTGCCCGCCTGGGGCCTACATCGGACAAAAGCAAAATTTATCGCAATTCCGCGCAAGAATCCGGTTCAAAGCGCTTTACAGCTACTCCAGTTAGTCCCAGCCGAAACCCCTATTTTTCTTCATTAATCGATCTGTCCGCAAAACCAAAGCGCTTTGATTGTATCGAGGATCGCACATTTTTCAACCCGATCCCGGCCTCAGCCTCATTGTCGCGCAAATTCAGACCTACGCTCCCCAGGTCCGGCGCAGCACGGCCATCCAGTTGCCCCAGGCCAGCTTGTGCAAAAGGTCTTTGTCAAAACCATGGCCTGCAAGTGCTGCAAGGAACGCGGGCAAACCCGCCACATCGGCCAGAGTATCCGGAACCGCCGCCCCGTCGAAATCCGACCCGAAACCCACATGATCTTCGCCCAGATGTGCAATCAGATGATCAAGATGCCGCAGCATCGGATCCCAGCCGCAGCCGCCGCCCGGCCGTCCGTCGGGACGAAGGAAACAGGTGGCAAAGTTCAACCCCACCATTCCTCCGGTGTCCTTGATCACCGCCAGCTGCCGGTCGGTCAGGTTGCGGCTTGAGGGCGTCACAGCATGGGCGTTGGAATGGGTCGCAACAAGTGGTGCATCGCTGATCCGCGCCACATCGTTGAACCCGGCCTCGTTCAAGTGCGACAGATCAACAACGATCCGCAACGAATTGCATTCCCTGATCAAATCCTTGCCTTCATCCGTCAATCCCGGCCCTGTATCCGGCCCCGACGGAAACCGGAACGGCACGCCATGGCCAAAGATCGTGGGCCTGCTCCAGACCGGACCCAGCGACCGCATGCCCATGGCATAGAAAAGGTGCAGCGCATCCAGATCCCCGGCAATCGCCTCGGCTCCCTCCATATGCAGGACGCCTGCGACCGCCCGCGCCGCCCGCGCCGCTTCGATCTCTTTGACCGTGGTGCAGCCGCGGAATGCCCCGCCTGATGCGCGGATCATCCAGTGGAAATGTCCCGCCATCTGCAGCGCCACCGGCTGCGCCAGCATCGCGGGCAGGAGGTGCGGCAGCGGCACGTCATAGGGCGGATTGTCCATCACTGCGTTCATCGCGGCCAGATCCACCACCTCGCCGGTCGCGGGCGATGGTACATAGATCGCGAACATCCCGCCCGCAAACCCGCCCGCCTTCATCCGCGGCAGATCCAGATGCCCCTTGCCCTCTCCGGTCAGCCATATTGCCTCGCGCCGCTCGGGCGCCTTCAGCAGCCGCAAGAGAATGTCGTTGTGGCCGTCGAACACCGCGTATGTCTGCATGTCCGGCATTCCCTGTCCCAAAGACCGCATCACCGGCCTGGCGCTGAGGCTGGCACGCGACGGCCGGAATGGCCAGAGCGTCAGCGCGAGGCCCCGCGCGTGACGCTATGTGTCACATTGGAAACACTTTGTTCCCTGAAATCGCGGTAAGTTGTTGCGACACACGTTGCACCGCTGACCCACTAAGGCTAACTTTATCCACAGGCGAAATTCCGCCCCAATCCCGACCCAGTTGTCAGCGAGTGCAGAACAACAATAACGTTAACCGACAGAAAAGCAGTCCGATGTCTAGAAAACCCCAGCCCGCCCCGCAACAGGGCAGCACCCAGGCCCCCTCCCAGCAGCAAGGTCAGCAGACCCCCAGCCCGCAACAGCAGGCCGGTCAGCAGATCATTCGCGACTGGGCGTCGATCTAGGCCGCAAGCCTTTACCTTGCGGCACCGCTCCGGATAGGCTCGCAGCGGTCCCCGCAGGGGTATGAGCGCGCGAATGTCTGATCCGGTTTCCTCCATACCCAATCTCGGTCCCGCATCCGAGGCTGCCTTTGCGCGTGCCGGGATCACCACCGCGGCACAGGTGCGCGCACTTGGCGCGGATGAGGCCTATCGCCGCCTGTTGCTGACCGGCAGCCAGCCCCATTTCATCGGCTATTACGTGATGGTCATGGGCCTGCAGGGTCGCCCCTGGAATGACTGCAAGGGCGACGAGAAAAAGGCGCTGCGCGCCCGGTTCGACGCGATCAAGGACAGCATCGTCGGCACAAAGGAAAAGGGCCGCTCGGATCTCGAGACGGCCCTTCAACAGCTAGGCGTCATCGAACGCCCCTAGATCAATTTCCTTTACGAAGGAAATTCCCAAGAAATCTGCAAGGATTTCTTGCTTTACCCGACCAGTTCCAACCCCGAGAAATAGAACGCGATCTCGCGCGCCGCAGATGCCTCACTGTCCGACCCGTGGACCGAGTTCTCGCCGACCGAAAGCGCAAATTCCTTGCGGATCGTGCCATCCGCCGCGTTGGCCGGGTTCGTCGCCCCCATCACTTCGCGGTTCTTCAGGATCGCGCCCTCGCCCTGAAGCACCTGAACCACGACGGGTTCCGATGCCATGAAGTCACAAAGCTCGCCATAAAACCCGCGCTCCTTGTGCTCGGCATAGAATGCCCCTGCCTGTGCCTTGGTCAGGTGAATGCGCTTTTGTGCGACGATGCGCAGGCCCGCCTCTTCGAACTTGGCATTGATCTTGCCGGTCAGGTTGCGTCTGGTCGCATCAGGTTTGATGATCGACAGGGTGCGTTCGGTGGCCATATGGTCCTCGTCTTTTGCTGAT
>JANPBI010000329.1:0-10180 GCA_031430315.1 Rhodobacterales bacterium
GATCTATTTCATCGCGGGCGCGCCGATCGCATTGATTGGGACCGTCATGGCCCTGGCCGGCGGCGCAGGTCTTTTGGCCTATGAAAGCTCTGAACATTTTGCCCGCCGCATCGACGGCTTCCTGACCCCCGATCTCGACCCGCGCACCCAGCTTGGCTACGCCATGAACGCCATCCAGGAAGGCGGCCTTTTCGGTGTCGGCATTGGCGAGGGTCAGGTGAAATGGTCGTTGCCTGATGCCCATACCGATTTCATCATTGCCGTCGCTGCCGAGGAGTTTGGTCTGACCCTCGTCTTGCTGATCCTTGCCTTGTATGGCCTGATCGTGGTGCGCAGCATGATCCGCCTGACGCGTGAACGCGATCCGTTCGTGCGGTTGGCGGGCGCGGGCCTTGCCTGCATCTTTGGGGTGCAGGCGATGATCAACATGGGGGTCGCGGTGCGCCTTCTGCCCGCCAAGGGGATGACGCTGCCCTTTGTCAGCTATGGCGGGTCGTCGATTATCGCCACAGGGATCACCATCGGCATGCTTTTGGCACTGACGCGCACCCGCCCGCAGGGTCAGATCGGTGACGCCTTCGCCCGTCGGGGACGCTGATGCACGCACCGCTCCTCCTGATCGCGGCGGGCGGCACGGGGGGGCACATGTTTCCGGCCCAGGCCTTGGCCGAGTCGATGCTGGCGCGTGGCTGGCGGGTGAAGCTATCGACCGACGCGCGCGGCGCGCGCTATGCAGGCGGTTTCCCCCCGGCGGTAGAGGTGGTGGAGCTGGCGTCGGCAACCTTTGCGCGGGGCGGCGCGGGGGAAAAGGTGCTGGTCCCCTTTCGCATCGCGGGCGGCATCATCGCGGCGACCTGGCGCATGCTTTTTGACCCACCGGCTGTCGTTGTCGGCTTTGGCGGCTATCCGTCGATCCCGGCCTTGGCGGCGGCGTGGATCTTGCGCAAGCCCCGGATGATTCACGAACAAAACGGCGTCCTTGGCCGCGTCAACCAGGTCTTTGCGCGCCGCGTATCGCAGGTTGCCTGTGGCACATGGCCCACCGTCCTGCCCGAAGGGACAACCGGCATCCACACCGGCAATCCCATTCGCCAGACCGTGCTGGACCGCGCCGCCGCCCCCTACATCCCCCCCGGCGCCTACCCGATGAGCGTGCTGATCATTGGCGGCAGTCAGGGCGCGCGGATCCTGTCGGATGTCGTGCCCGCCGCCCTTGCCGCCTTGCCTGAACCCTTGCGTGGTCGGTTGCGCATCGCCCACCAGGCCCGCGACGAAGACGGCCCCCGCGTAACCTCGGCCTATATCCAGGCCGGGCTGTCCGCCGAAGTCGAACCCTTTTTCAACGACATCCCACGACGCTTGTCCGAGGCCCAGCTTGTCATCAGCAGGGCAGGCGCCTCGTCCGTCGCCGACATTGCGGCGATCGGTCGTCCGTCGATCCTGATCCCCTACGCCGCCGCCACCGCCGACCACCAGACCGCCAACGCGCGCGGCCTTGTTGACGCAGGGGCGGCCATCATGATCCCCGAAAAGCTGCTTGACGCCGCGACGCTCTCGGCGCAAATCGCCACGGTCCTGACGGAACCGGGTGCCGCCGCGACGATGGCCCGCAATGCGCTGGCACAAGGCAGACCCGACGCAACCGCAAGGCTGACCGCCCTGGTCGAAGCCCTCGCAGGAGACACGACACGATGAACGCCGCAACCAAACTGCCTCTGGAATTGGGGCCGATCCACTTTGTCGGCATCGGCGGTATCGGCATGTCCGGCATTGCCGAGGTGCTGATGACCCATGGCTACACCGTGCAAGGCTCCGATGCCAAGGCGTCCAAGATCACCGACCGGCTGGCGAAACTGGGTGCCACCTTCTTCGAAGGCCAATCCGCCGCGAATATCGGCAATGCCGCCGTGGTCGTCGTCTCCAGCGCCATCAAAAAGGGCAACCCGGAGCTGGAGGAAGCCCGCCGCCGCAAGCTGCCCGTTGTGCGCCGCGCCGAGATGCTGGCCGAACTGATGCGCCTCCGGTCGAACATCGCCGTCGCAGGGACACACGGCAAGACCACCACCACGACGATGGTCGCGACCCTTCTCGACAAGGGCGGCTTTGATCCCACCGTCATCAACGGCGGCGTCATCCACGCCTACGGCTCCAACGCCCGTGCCGGAGCAGGCGAGTGGATGGTGGTCGAGGCGGATGAAAGCGACGGCTCCTTCAACCGCCTGCCCGCCACCATCGCCATCGTCACCAACATCGACCCCGAGCATATGGAACACTGGGGCACCTTCGATGCGCTCCGCAAAGGCTTCTACGATTTCGTCTCCAACATCCCTTTCTACGGTCTCGCGGTCTGCTGCACCGACCATGCCGAGGTGCAGGCGCTGATCGGGCGCATCACCGACCGGCGGATCGTGACCTTCGGCTTCAACGCGCAGGCTGACGTGCGCGCCGTGGACCTGAGGTTCGAAAATGGCATCGCCCATTTCGATATCCTCCTGCAAAGCGAGGGCGAAGGTTCGAAAATTGAAAACTGCACCCTGCCCATGCCCGGCGACCACAACGTCTCCAACGCCCTCGCCGCCGTCGCCGTGGCCCGCCATCTGGGCATGAAGCGCGAGGAAATCCGCGAGGCCCTCGCCTCCTTCGCCGGTGTGAACCGCCGCTTCACCAAGGTCGCCGAAGTGAACGGCGTCACCATCATCGACGACTACGGCCACCACCCGGTGGAGATTGCGGCCGTCCTCCGTGCCGCCCGCCAGGCCACCAAAGGCCGCGTCATCGCTGTCCACCAGCCCCACCGCTACACGCGCCTCAGTAACCTCTTCGAAGACTTTTGCACCTGCTTCAACGAGGCCGATGTTGTTGGCATCGCCCATGTCTACGCCGCCGGTGAGGACCCGATCCCCGGTGCCTCCCGCGATGATCTGGTGGCGGGCCTCATTGCCCACGGCCACCGCCACGCCCGCGCCGTCAAGGACGAGGCCGACCTCGCGCGTCTGGTCAAGGAACAGGCCCGCCCCGGCGACATGGTGATCTGCCTTGGCGCCGGCACGATCTCCACCTGGGCCACCAACCTGCCCGCCCGCCTGATGGGCCACGCCGCATGAGCGCTGCCGTCATCACCGCCTGCCTGTGGGTACTGGCCGCCGCCGTCACAGCGATGTTGCCCATGCGCCGCCAATACGCTCCGGGCATCACGCTGCTGGTCGTTGCCCCGTTCCTGATCGGCTGGCTTGGCTGGACGCATGGCGCGTGGGTTGGCGTCATCGCCATCCTTGGCTTTGTCAGCATGTTCCGCAATCCATTGATCTATTTTGCAAAAAAAGCGATGGGCAAACCCGTCGAAATCCCGAAAGACCCTGAGCAATGAGCCTGCCGCTAATCCTTTGCCTTGTCTGGCTCATTGTCGCCAACGTCATTGCCATGTTCCCCAGCCGAGACCACCACTGGCGCGCGGCCTATGTCCTGATCGCGCTCGGCATCCCGCTGGTCGGCTGGGTGACCTATGAGACGGGCCCGATCTGGGGCCTCGTCATGCTCGCTGCGGGGATGAGCGTGCTGCGCTGGCCAGTGGTGTATCTCTGGCGGTGGGTGAAGGCGCGCGGGCGCAACCAGCCGGGGGAGTGAGGGGGCGCCCCAAACCGGCCCTCCTCAACCGGACCTTTCAAGACCTGCCCCCCCCCGGATTCAACGGCGAAGCCCGCCGGGTTTGCCATTGGTTGCGCCATTGGTTCAAGCGACCAATGGCATGGCCCGACCGCCCCATCGGGCAGGCGCTTTTGTGGGCGTCACCAACAGAACTGCGGCGGGAGGGGTTGACCCATAAAGCGCCTGGGAACCAGCGGAGCCGCGCCCACCCGGCGGTCCGCCACCGCCCTGGATTGGGCACTTCCAGTTGCAGCGACAGGCCCATACCGGTCACTCCGGTTCCGCGACGGCATCCCCGAAAGCATCCATTCGTTCCGCCTATAGCATGTCCTGTCAACGGCGACGACGCGCGCGCTGGTCATGAGCGATGCGGCGGTCAGCCGTCCAGATAGACAGGCCGGCTGGTCAGCGCGACGGTCCGGCCCGCCACCTCTGCCTCATGCGGCTCGCCGGCCGTCCATATTGCAATCCATCGGCCCCCCGCGCCCTCAAAGGCCAGTGCCACGTCGCCCGGGGCAGTCGGCAGTACTTCGGAAAAGCGCACGCCGCGCAGGCGTTCGTTCATCTCGCGTAGGGAATGGTAGGCGGCCTTGGGCGAATGGTCAGCCTTCGCAATGCCGTAGGTGCGTTCTTCCTCGGGCACATACTCTTCGGTCCGGTCCACCGCCACATAGGCGATCGACAGGGGCACGCCGAGGCTGAGGTTGATCAGGAACATCCGCACCAGCACGTCGGCCTGCAGATCGTCGGAAACGAACTTGTTGGTGGCAAAGCCCCATTCGGTTGACACGACGGGCAGCTTGCCGCCCCCGGCGGCGGCATCCACCATCGCGCGCACCGTCTCAAAGTCCAGTGCCACGAGTTCCGGGTCCACGTAAGGGTGGATGCTAACCGCGTCGACCAGCCCAGCAAGCCCGTCGTCGAGGCAAGCCTGAAGGAAGGCGATGTCCAGCACCTCCTCACCCACCTTGTGGCCAAGTGCTGGGCCGATGATCGCCGCGTCGGGCTGGGCGCGGCGGATGGCCCCGGCGGTGGCGCGGGCCAGGGCCATGTACTCGGCAGGGTTTTCGCGCGGCTCCCAAAAGTTGGCGCGGTTCGGCTCGTTCCAGATCTCCCAGATGGGCTGGGCGTCGCGGTATCGCGTCGCCGCGGCGGCGGCAAAGGTGGTGAAGGCCTGTATCTCGATATAGGTGGTAACCCCCTCCATCCAGCGACCGCCGTAAACGTCCGGGTTGTTGAACCCCAGGATGAACAGGGGCCGCAGCCCCCGCGCCTTTAGCCCCGCGACGAACGGATCCCAGCGCGACCAGTCAAGCTTGTGGCGCTTTTTCTCCACATCCGACCAGAAAAGGTCGGTGCGCACGAAGCTAAAGCCCGCGCCAGCGCAGACATTAAGCGTCGCCTCGGAAAGGTCGTGCACGGCGATCCCCAGCCCGTGGCCGAGGCCCGCGACCCAAGGTGCCGCTGCGCCCGGAGCGGCCTTTTCCTCTGCCTTTGCGGTCCATAGGACCAAGGGTCCGGCGGCGAGCCCGCTTGCAGCTTGGAGAAAGTGTCGACGGCGCATTTTCTACCCCATAGGCTGAACGAGCTTAGAGACAGGGAGGCCTGATGCCAAGACCGGCACGCACGCACGGATGGTGGGCGGAAACACGGCGCACGCCGGCATCCCGGCCCTTTGTGGTCATTCCGCCATAGCGGCTTGATATCCAGTGGGCTGCTCCCGCAAGGTTGATCGTCTTAGGTTCTTGGGATCGTCACCCCCCAAAACCAGCCACACACCTAGCACACATTTGGCATACGTTTAGCACACGCTCCGCACACACCCCCCCACTTGCCCCCGCACCCCCCACCGCGCTACCAAACCCCATGATCCCGCTTCCCACCCCCCGTGGCACCCTCACCCCGAACCGCCCCCTCGCGGACCTGACCTGGTTGCGCGTCGGGGGGCCTGCGGACTACCTTTTCCAGCCCGCCGATCTCGACGACCTCGCTGAGTTTCTGCGCGATCTCGATCCCGCCATCCCGGTCTTTCCGATGGGTGTCGGCTCCAATCTGATCGTCCGCGACGGGGGCCTCCGCGCCGTCGTCATCCGCCTCGGGCGCGGCTTCAATGCCATTGAAATCGCAGGGAATCATGTGACAGCGGGTGCTGCAGCCCTCGACGCCCACGTTGCGCGGAAAGCCGCCGAGGCGGGGCTCGATCTTACCTTCCTGCGCACCATCCCAGGTTCCATCGGCGGGGCGGTCCGGATGAACGCAGGATGCTACGGCGCTTACGTCGCCGATGTGCTGGAAACGGTGCAGATCGTGACCCGAGACGGCCAGATCCAGACCCTGACCAATGCCAACCTCAACCTGAAATACCGTCAGTCCGACCTGCCTGAAGGCGCCATCATTACCTCAGCCACATTCTCAGCTTTCCCGGGCAACTCGCTGGAACTGCATCAGAAAATGGAAGACCAGATCGCCCGTCGCGACGCCAGCCAACCAACGAAAGACCGATCCGCTGGCTCCACCTTCCGCAATCCGGCAGGTTTTTCCTCGACAGGAAAGGCGGATGACCGCCACGATCTCAAGGCGTGGAAAGTCATCGATGATGCCGGAATGCGGGGCGCAAAGCTCGGCGGCGCGCAAATGTCGCCGATGCATTCCAACTTTCTCATCAACATAGGGGGTGCCACGGCGGCGGATCTCGAAAATCTGGGGGAAGAGGTGCGAAAAAGGGTTTTGCAACACCGCGGCATCACGCTAGAGTGGGAAATCATGCGGGTCGGCGAAACGACCCCTTAAAATCAAGAATACCACGGGTGGTCAGCATCCGGGACAGAGGCGGTCGATGGCGGGCAGGGCAGCAAAATCGCCCCCCAAAGTTGCAGTATTGATGGGTGGACTGTCCGCAGAGCGCGGCGTCTCTCTCGTCTCGGGTCGCGAATGCGCGGCCGCACTGCGGCAGGCGGGGTATGAGGTGGCAGAAGTCGATGCGGGCATCGACTTGCCGCAACGCCTTGTCGAGGCCAAACCTGACCGTGTTTTCAATGCTTTACATGGCCGCTGGGGCGAAGATGGTTGCGTCCAGGGGGTTCTGGAATGGCTGCGGATCCCCTATACCCATTCTGGCGTTCTGGCCTCGGCGCTTGCAATGGACAAGGCCCGGGCCAAGGAAGTCTACGTGGCCAACGGCCTGCCGATTGTGTCCTCGATCATCGCGCCGCGCGAGGCAGTTGAGGCGGGGCATGTCCTGCCGCCGCCTTACGTGGTCAAACCCAATAACGAAGGCTCCTCGGTTGGCGTCTATATCGTGCGCGAAGGATCGAACGCGCCGCGCTTGTCGAACACGATGCCAGCCAAGGTCATGGTCGAAGCCTATGCCCCGGGGCGCGAACTGACGACGACCGTGATGGGTGACCGGGCATTGGGGGTTACCGACATCATCACCTCTGGCTGGTATGATTACGAGGCAAAGTACACCACCGGAGGTTCACGCCACGTCATTCCGGCTGAAATTCCTGACCAGATTTCAGACGCTTGCCTTGACTATGCCCTACGGGCGCATGCGGCGCTTGGCTGCCGGGGCGTCAGTCGCACAGATTTCCGCTGGGACGAGTCGCGCGGACTGGACGGGCTGATCCTTTTGGAAACCAACACCCAACCCGGCATGACGCCGACGTCGCTGGCCCCGGAACAGGCCGCGCATCAGGGCATCAGCTTTCCTGAATTCTGCGCCTGGATGGTGGAGGATGCGTCATGCGATCGCTGAGACCCCGCCGCCGCGATCCGGCCCCGTCGCGCTGGTCCTACCGGTTGCACCGGCTGTGGCTGACGCCCGTGGTGCGGCGCGTGTTGCGGGTCGGAGTGCCGGGTCTTGGCCTGTTTTTGGTCACAACACTTTTCCTGGCCGATGCCGATCGTCGCGCCAGCCTGACGAACGCTGTCACAGCGCTACGCGAAAAATTCGAGGCGCGGCCCGAATTTCAGGTGCGTCTGGTCGCCATCGAAGGCGCATCCACCGAGCTGGCCGACGCGGTGCGGGCGAAACTGGCGCTGGCGCTTCCGCAGTCGTCCTTTGACATCGACCTCGACGCCGCCCGCGAGCGCGCCGAGGCCCTCGACGCTGTCAGGACGGCCGAACTGCGGGTTCGGTCGGGCGGAGTTTTGCAGGTCATCATCACCGAACGCGATCCCGTTGCCGTCTGGCGGATGCCGGGCGGTCTGACATTGATCGACGAAACCGGGCACCGGGTCGCGGGGCTGGCGGCGCGCAGTGATCGTCCCGACCTACCCTTGATCGCAGGCGAGGGGGCGGACAAGGCGGTGGCTCAAGCCCTGGACATTCTGGCCGCGGCGCAACCCCTGATCCCGCAGTTGCGCGGGATGGTTCGGATGGGCGACCGGCGTTGGGATCTGGTGATGGACCGCAACCAGCGCGTCCTGCTGCCGGCCCAGGACCCGGTTCGGGCGGTTGAAAGCCTGATCGCACTGGATGCAGCCCAGGACATCCTGGCGCGTGACATTGTGGCCATCGACTTGCGGTCGGACATCCGGCCCAGCTTGCGCCTGTCACCGCAGGCATTGGACGAAATTCGGCGCAGTACGGGGGTAGTCGTGGAGACATCGGCGAGCGAGCTATGATCGATCTATACAAGTCGCAGCGCGCCATGCGCAGCATGCGCCAGGCGGCAATGCAGCGCGGCGTGGTCGCGGTCCTGGATGTCGGCACCTCCAAGATAGCGTGCCTCATCTTGCGGTTCGACGGACCTGAACGGCTGCGAGAAAAGGACGGTGTCGGCCCCTTGGCGGGCCAGTCGCAGTTCCGCGTCATCGGCGCTGCAACGACCAGATCGCGCGGCGTTCGGTTCGGCGAGATTGCCGTGATGAACGAAACCGAACGGGCGATCCGTACGGCGGTCCAGGCCGCGCAAAAGATGGCGAATGTCCGTGTGGATCACGTCATCGCCTGCATCGCCGGAGGAGAGCCACGCAGCTACGGCCTTGCCGGGGAATGGAATTTGCAGAATGCGGTGGTCGCAGAACAGGACGTGGCGCGCGTCCTGGCCGCATGCGACGTGCCTGATATCGGATCAGGGCGCGAAGTGCTGCATGCGCAGCCGGTGAACTTTGCGCTGGATCACCGCACCGGGCTTGCCGATCCGCGCGGCCAGACCGGCAACCGCCTGGCGGTCGACATGCACATGCTGTCGGTGGACAGTGCAGCGATCCAGAACCTGCTTTACTGTGTGAAACGCTGCGATCTTGAACTGGCCGGTATCGCCTCATCTGCTTACGTTTCAGGCATTTCCAGTTTGGTCGAGGACGAACAGGAACTGGGCGCCGCCTGCATCGACATGGGGGCAGGGACGACGGGCCTGTCCATCTTTATCAAGAAGCACATGATCTATGCCGACTCTGTGCGGATGGGTGGCGACCATGTGACCGCCGACATCTCCAAAGGTCTGCAAATTCCTCTGACCGTCGCCGAGCGGATCAAGACCCGGTCCGGCGGAGTTTTTGCCACCGGCATGGACGACCGCGAGATGATCGAGGTTGGCGGCGACAGCGGCGATTGGGAAAAGGACCGCCGCAAGATCAGCCGGACCGAACTGATCGGCATCATCCGCCCCAGGGTCGAGGAAATTCTGGAAGAGACGCGCGCGCGGCTGGATGCGGCCGGGTTCGAACACTTGCCAAGCCAGCAGATCGTTCTGTGCGGGGGGGCCAGCCAGATGCCTGGCCTCGACGGTTTGGCGGCCCGCATTTTGGGCCAAAGGGTCCGGCTGGGGCGGCCATTGCGCGTCCAGGGGCTTCCGCAGGCGGCGACGGGGGCGGCTTTTGCCAGCGCTGTTGGCCTGAGTCTCTTTGCCGCCTACCCGCAGGACGAGTGGTGGGACTTTGAAGTTCCGCTAGAGGGATACCCGGCGCGGTCGGTGCGCCGAGCCGTAAAATGGTTCAAAGAGAATTGGTAACCACAAGATGATGGGGCGGCGGCAAAATACCGCTGACTTCCGGCAACAATCGTCTAGATTTTGTGGTCTTTTTGTCTTTTCTGCGTGACCTTGGTGCTGATTTTCTATAGTTTCTGCAAGAATCCGGGCTTTTTCGTCGGGGACGGGCGGGACAAGGGTCGGGGCGCAATTTTGCGCGGTGCATCTGGCGGTAAACGAAAGCAGGCGTAGGGACATGACACTCAATCTGATGATGACAACCGACCGCGAAGAGTTGAAGCCGCGCATCACGGTGTTCGGTGTCGGCGGGGCTGGCGGCAATGCAGTCAACAACATGATCGACAAGAACCTTGAAGGGGTCGATTTCGTCGTGGCCAACACCGACGCCCAGGCGCTGCAGCAAAGCCGGGCCGTGTCGCGGATCCAGATGGGCCTGAAGGTCACCGAAGGTTTGGGCGCCGGAGCCCGGCCGACGGTCGGGGCCGCCGCTGCCGAAGAAACGATCGAGGAAATCGTCGACCATCTGGCGGGCGCACACATGTGTTTCATCACCGCCGGGATGGGCGGGGGCACGGGAACAGGCGCTGCCCCCATCA
>JANPBI010000330.1:0-28783 GCA_031430315.1 Rhodobacterales bacterium
GTTTTTCGAAACCGTCGCGCGTTCCAAGGACTGATCGCAGTTTGATGATCAGGAACACGGCGACCCCCGCCAGGACCAGGAGTTGGATCATCGAATTCATTCAAAACCTCTGTTCGTCCATGCGTTTCGGCAAAGGCGGGCACTGGATCTTGGCCTGACCTCTATGGGTCACTATGTAGGGATGCAGACGGCACAAGTCCACCTTGGCGAAGAAGCCGTTGTCGCGGAGTTGAAATTGAAGCTGCTTTTCGTGCTTCTCGTCTTTCCTTTGGTTGAAATCGCAGGCTTCGTGCTCGTCGGCGGTCGGATCGGCCTCTTACCAACATTGGGGCTGGTCGTATTGGCCGCAGGCATTGGCATTTGGATCCTTCGCCGACAAGCGATGCTGGCAGGTCGGGGTTTGCGCGGTTCGCTGGGCGACTTGCGGACTTCGGGAGCCATGATGGCACAGGGCGCGCTGGTCTCGCTTGCCGCAGTCCTGCTGATCCTGCCGGGGTTCCTGACCGATATGGCAGGGATTGTCCTGTTGATCCCACCATTGCGGCGATTGCTTGTCGTGGCTTTGGCGGGGCGCATCACCGTCAGCCGTGAAAGGCCGCAAGCACCCGCAGACAGGGCGGCGACCACAATCATTGATGGCACCTATTTCGAAACCGATCCCGATCCGGCAACGCCACCACCCGGTAGCACGGGGTCAGGCTGGACACGCCATTGAGGCCGCTGCAACGACCTGCTAGGAACCGCGCGAACAATAATCGCCGCATCGCACGGAGACTGGGACATGGCAGAGGAAACGACCGCAGGAAATGGTGCAACAGCCACGACGCCCCAGATCCGGATGCAGGTTCTGGCGCAGTATGTGCGTGACATGTCGTTCGAGAACGCTGTGGCGCAAAAAGGACTGGCCGGGGGCGATGTTCAGCCTGACATTCAGGTCGCGGTCAGCCTTGATGCCCGCAAACGGGCCGCGGAACACCAGTTTGAGGTGATCACAAAATACAAGGTGACCTCGCGCAACAAATCCAGCGGTGACACGCTTTTCTTGCTGGAACTGGAATATGGTGGTGTCTTTCACGTCGAGGGCGTGACCGAAGACCAGCTGCACCCCTTCTTGCTGATCGAATGCCCGCGCCTGCTGTTTCCGTTTGTGCGGCGCATCATCTCTGACGTCACACGGGATGGTGGTTTCCCGCCCCTGAATGTCGATACGGTCGACTTCCTTGCGCTCTATCGCCAGGAATTAGCCCGTCGGGCGCAGGCGGGCGCAAAACCGGCCCAGCCGAACTGAGCAAACCGGCTCAGACGACCCAGACGGCGCGACTTGCGGTCCATGAGACCCAGACAGGCCCGGTATCCGGCAAGTCCACAAATTTTTGTGCGGGTCCGGTGGCCTTGATGGTCTGGCCGCGCCACTCCAGAACACAGGTACTGGTTGCGCCGGCATAGATGCGCTGAATCAACACGGCTGGAATTTGGCAGGGTGCCGTCGTCTCGGTCATGGACAAATCCAGGAATTCTCCGCGTACGGCAATCTGGTCGGAAGGAGAGCCGCGCGGTGGGACAATCCGTGTCCCGTCGGAAAGGCAGATTTCCTCCCCATTGCGCCGAGCCGCGAACAAGTTCGCCTCACCCAGAAACCGCGCAGTAAAAGAATCGCCCGGATGGTCATAGACGTCTTTGGGCACGCCATTACGGATCAGCCGGCCATCTTTCAGGATGCCAATCTGATCTGAAAGGGTCAGAGCTTCTTCCTGGTCGTGCGTCACGAATATTGTTGTGATCCCGACCTCTCGCTGGATTCGTTTCAGCTCTACCTGCATCTCGACGCGCAGGGATTTGTCCAAAGCGGACAGCGGCTCATCCAGCAAAAGCACACGTGGACGTGTCACAATGGCGCGGGCCATGGCTACCCGCTGGCGTTGACCTCCCGACAGTTGATGTGGCTTGCGCCCGCCAAGGGAACCAAGCTGAACCAGATCAAGCACCTCGGCAACCCTCCGGGCCGCCTCGCGCGCAAGAACCTTTCGCACCCGAAGTCCAAAGGCGACATTCTCGGCGACGGTCATGTTCGGAAACAACGCATAATTCTGGAACACCATGCCGATTTGCCGCGCTTCGACCGGTACGTTGTCGGCCCGCGCGTCTCCAATCGCGATGCTTCCTTGATCCGGCCGGACGAACCCCGCGATCGCGCGCAACAAAGTCGTCTTGCCGCTGCCGGACGGACCCAGCAGGCCAAAGAACTGCCCATCAGGAAAATGCAGCGACACATCGTCCAGTGCAACTGTCTGGCCATAGCGTTTGGTCAAACCGATCACCCGGACATCTCCCATCAGCGCTCTCCTCCGAATTTCGAAAACCGGGCAACCAGCAACATCAGGATCATGGAGACCGCGATGATGATGGTGGAAACAGCGTTGATTTCGGGAGTAAAGCCTTTGCGGATTGACGTGTAGATCAGCACCGGCAGGGTCGCGTCACCGGGTTCCGCCAGAAAGTAGGAGACGACAAACTGGTCAAAGCTGACGGCAAAGGCAAACAAGGCCCCCGCCACCACTCCGGGGGCAATCCAGGGCAATGTCACCGCGCGGGTAACCATCCACGGCGACGCACCAAGGCTTTGCGCCGCTTCTTCCAACGCGCGGTCAAATGTCGCAAGGCGCGCTGAAACAACGACAATCACATAAGGTAACGCCAGGGCGACGTGGCCGATGATGACCGACGGAGTGCCGCGCCCCATGCCGATGCCAAAGAAAAAAATAAGCATGGCGGTTCCTGTGATCAGCCAGGGGATTGCGATGGGTGGGAACAACAACGCCTGCAAGACCCGCTTTCCCCGGAACTCATAGCGGAACAATGCAATGGAGGCGGCCGTCCCCAGAACTGTCGCGATGGCCGTGACGGCGCCAGCGATCCAGACAGACCGCCAGCTAGCGGCCACGACAGCGTCGTTCTGCATCAGGCGCGCGTACCATTCGGTCGAAAATGCAAAGGGCAGCTGGTAGAATTCCGACGCGTTGAAGGACATCGCGGCCATGACCAGGATCGGCGCATAAAGAAAAAACAGCACCAGTCCGACATAGGCACGGCCCAAGGTCGACAGGCGCATCATGATTGCACCCGCCGCAGGACCGGACTGGCCACAGCCAGTACCAGCAAGACAACAGCCAGCAGTATGAAGGACAGCGCTGCCCCAAGCGGCCAGTTGAAAACCGCAACAAACTGATCTTCGATGACGGTTCCGTAATAGGTCCCGACGCGCCCCCCCAACAATCGCGGCTCCATGAACGACCCCACGACCGGGACAAACACCAGAACCGCCCCGGCGATCAGGCCGGGCGATGACAAGGGCAGGATGATCCGCCATAGAATAGTGCGCCTCTTCGCACCCAGCGACTGCGCGGCCTCGATCAGGCTGTCATCCAGCGCCTGTAGCGCCAGATAAGCGGTCAGGATCACATATGGCAGGTACGAATGCACCAGCCCGATCACGACGGCGGTCTGGGTGAACATCAGGTCCAGCTTGACATCCCCCGGCCACACCGCGCTCAGCGCGCGTTCCAGAACTCCGTTGCCGCGCAGGACGATGGCCCAGGAAAAGATACGAACCAGCGAGTTCGACCAGAACGGCAGGATTATCAACAAAAACAGGGCCTCGCGCGATCGGCCTTTCACCACTTTTGCCAGGACATAGGCACAAGGAAAGGCAAGAACCACGCATAGCACCGTAACGATCACGCCAAGCTGCAAGGATTTCCACAAAAGGATGGCGTAGGTCGGGGTCTGAAAGAACGCCGCGAAATTTTCCCAGGTCACTGACCAGTCGCGCCCGCCAAACGGTAGGTCGGTGAGGAAACTGAAGAATACCATGGCAGACAGCGGCAGGAAAACCGCCACTGTCAGCCAGAGATAGGCCGGAAACAGCAAGATCAGCGCTTGTCGCCGATCTTGTTGCGCCAGTCGGGTATCCATGGCCAGTCCCGAAACGGCCGCGCTACTGCGCCGCTTTCAGTTCTTGCCAAAGCGCCAGGTACTTTTCCCGGTCGGCATCGGAAACCGGCTTCATGAACTGCACCTTCGCGACAACCGCAGGATCGCCCAGGACGGCGCGATTAAAGCTGGTGTCCGGCAAGGCCGCAGCGGCCGCTATGTTCGAGGTCGCCGGGGCGCCTTCAGTATCCCATTTGACGTAGAAAGCCGGGTCGATCATCCAGTTGATAAACGAGTAGGCCGCATCCGGTTTGGTCGATGTTGTTGGGATCGCCAGACTGTCAAGCCAGCCGATCGCACCTTCGTCCGGAACCACAAAGGCGACCGGAAGTCCCTTGCCGATCGCCCGCGCCGCAGACCCGGACCAATAGCTGGCAACCGCCAGGTCCCCCGCTGCCATGAACTGGTTCCAGTCGTTTTCGGACCCCCAGTAAGTTTTGATCTGGGGCATCAACTCTGTCAGCTTGGCCTTGACGGCGTCCAGGTCCGTGATCGCGTTGATGTTCTGGCCGGTTGCAAGGGCCGCCAGCTGGACGGCCTCTAGCCCGTCATCACGGATCGACACGCGACCTTTGTAGGCCGGGTCCCAAAGGACAGAAATCGAGGTCGGCGGCGTCGCAAAATCGGCGGTATTGACGGCAAAAGACGTCAGTCCCCAGGTCCACGGCACACCATGCAGGGCCCCGCCGGCATTCAAATCCTCGTTTGCGGCAAAGGCCGGATCCACATCCTTGAAGTTCGCCACCTTGCTGCTGTCGATGGGGGCAAGCAGCCCTTCGGCCTGCATCTGACCCGTAAAGGCGGAATTGACCAGAACGACGTCATAGGCACCCGGATTGGTCCGCAGTTTGGTCATCATCTCCTGTTCCGAAGTGAAATATTCATGCACCACGGTATTGCCGGTCGCCTCGGTGTAGGCCGCAATCGCCCAGTCGATATCCGTCCCGTATCCCTGCCAGTTCAGGACGCGGATTTCTTCGGCACTGGCCGCAGTCGACAGAACTGCCGCCACGGTCGCAAAAAGGACATTTCTCATGGTCACCTCCGTTGTTGGATCAAGCTTGGGCATCTGCCGCGACAATTGCGGCCAGGGCCGCCTTGCGGGTTGGGGATGTCGATGGGCCTTCTTTCAGGGTAGACAGTGCAGCCGTGACATTCGCGATTTGCGCAGCCCGCGTCGGGTCATCCCCATGCGCCAGACCCGCAATGAATGCGCCAATATGGGCATCGCCGGCGCCGTTCGTGTCAACGGCATTTACAGCAAACCCCGGCAAATGTGAAACCTCGCCGCTGCAAGCAAGAAAGCATCCGTTTGCACCATCCCGCACAACAGCACCGCCATCTGGTCTGTCCCGGGCAAGGGCAAGTGCCGCCTTGGACGGGTCAACCAATCCGGAAAGGCTGGTCGCTTCGGCCTTGTTCGCGCTGACCCACGTTGCGGCCACCATTGCTGCTTGCAAAGCCATGGGGACAATCAATCCAACCAGGGGGCCCGGATCAAATACCAGCCTGAGACCGGGCCTGAGCCACTTCGTCAACGCTTCGCGGCTGCCCGAATAAGTAAGGGCATATCCGGACAGCAAGTGCCAATCCTTTGAATCAGGCTCTAACATGGCCAGATCTTCATCGGTGAGAATGCCGTCAGCCCCTGAGGCGGCAACAAAGCTGCGCTCGCCGTTGCGGTCGATCAGAACAGTGCAACACCCTTGATCAAGGCCGGGCTTTCGCGCTCGCAAGGGGTTGATGCCCTGCGTCGAAAGCGCCTTCGCCGCCAGATCGGCAAAGGGCCCTGTCCCCAGATTTCCGGCATATACAACGTCCACCCCGGCCTGACGAGCAGCGACCATCGCATTAAGTCCACCGCCTGCCAGCAGCGCATGTCTATGGACCACAGCCTCTTCACCCGGCAGGGGCACGGCATCCACCCAATAGACCATGTCTATGATGACGCCGGACAGCTGGATCAGCCGGGGCCTGGTCACGATGCAGCCCTATCGTCCCGCCCAAGGCGACTTTGCCGAAGCTCCAGCAGACAGTCGATCAGCGGATCAAGGGAAATACTGTTGATCTGCAGAACATGCCGAAGCTTATCCGTTGGAAAGGCGGAAAGACCGGCACAGGCCCCGGCCATTCCGACCGCAATTGCCCCAATCGTGTCCGTATCATCGCCAATATTGGCGGCGATCACTGCTGCAGCCCAAGGGTCCCCCCCTGCCAGACGCACAACGCCAAAGGCAACGGCGACCGATTCACGACTGGCAACGCTGGTCCCGACCATTGCAGCAAGCGAGGACACATCCGGTTGCGCCAGCGCCAGCGCGATCCGCCCCGCCATGTCTTGTTCTCCAACGGGCGCACCCTGACTGTTTGCAAGCCGGGCCGCAGCTTGCGCCATCGCGCATGTCTCGTCGAACGAGGCGCCGTCAATTCCAAGACTGACGGTAATGGCAACTGCCGCCGCCGCCGCGATCGCTTCGCCGGTGTTGTGGGTCAGTTGACAAGTCTCTGCGACACGGCCAACCAACATCGCTAGATCGTCGGGGGGTGTTGCTATGCCGACGGGAATAATCCGCATTGCGGCCCCGTTGGTGGTGCCCTTTCGCCCAACTTGATCGGCCGGAATACCTGCCTGCAACGCCTTAAGCGCAGATCGGGTTGATGGTCCCAAAAGGTCGCGAAGCCCCCGATCCCGTACGCCGCGCTCCCAAGCCAAAAGGGACTCCGCCCAGGCGACATCATCAAACTTGTCTGGATGTGCCAGGATCTGCTGGGCCAAGAGCAGGCTTTGTTCGGTGTCATCGGTAACCATGGCGGCACCAAGACCGTGCGAAATCGGATGGCCAGCAAAAGGTGCAACGAAATCAATTACCTTACCGTAGTGCCGGGCGATTTCCGTCGTCGTCAGCGTTTGCGTGGGCATGCCAAGCGCGTCACCCAGCGCGACGCCTGCAAGCGCGGCCATGGCACGGTCCCGCGTCCGCGAACCTGCTTCGGTCAGCGCGTTAGCCAAGGGCAAGCACGGCACGACATGACACGTTTCGCGACATCGTCGGCCCCCCAATACACCACTAGCTCATGTTCTCGGAATGGCCACCCCTATGTCAAGACGATTGGACGACTGCTGCCGCGCTGAACCAGCATTGGCGCAATCCGAGTCGTGACAGGCCCGTCGATGTCGTTGTCCAGGGCTTTCAGGATCAATTGGGCCGCAGCGGCGCCAATGTCGCGGGGAAACGGATTGATCGTGGTCAGGCTGGGGACCGATACAGCCCCAATCTCGTAGTCTCCAAATCCCGCAATCGACATGCGGCCGGGCACATCGATGCCCCGGCGCTGGCATTCGGTCAACGCGCCGAATGCCGAAAGGTCCGAGACGCAGATGACCGCTTCGGTGTCCGGAAGGACATCGATCAGTTGCCCCATCGCGACGGCCCCTTCTCGCATCGAAATCGGCGGTGCGCCCGCCGCTATCAACCTTGACGCGTCCAGGCCATGAGACCGCATGGCGGCAATGAAACCGGCGCGCCGATCCGTGCCGCGCGTGTCGCGATCCGCATCGCCGCCGATGAAGGCGATCCGTTGGCAGCCTTGGCCGATCAGATGGTCGACCATGCCCCGCACCGCCACGGCATTCGAAAACCCTACGACGTGACCAATCGGGTCGTCTGGCAGATCCCAGGTTTCGATCACTGGGATGCCCGCGTTCTGCAAGAGTCGACGCGCGCGTAGCGTATGTTTGCCGCCAGTGACAACGATGGCCTCTGGTCTGCGGCGCAAGAGCTGTTCGATTAACCGCTCTTCTTCGAGGACATCGTAATTAGTGTAGCCCAGCAAAATCTGCAGGCCCCGGTCCTTGAGACCCTCGGCCAGTCCGGCCACGGTTTCGGCAAAGTTGGCATTGTTGATCGACGGGATTGTCACGGCAACAAAGTCGGTCCGTTGCGACCGCAAGTTGGACGCCGTGGAATCAAAGACATAGCCCAGATCCTCGGCGACCTTCAGGATCGCCTGGCGGGTGGTCTCACTGACCGAACTGTCGCTTTTGAATGCCCGGCTGACAGTCATCGGCGAAACGCCCGCTATGCGCGCAAGATCTGCCATTGTTGGCGGCTTTCGACCGGTCGTCACCGACTTCCCCTTATCAGGTCGATCTGGGCCAAGATCATGCGCGCTTGTCCAGCGCGGCAATAACGGCGTTGATCACCTCTGGCGCTGGTGGGGCGATGTCCACGGTCACCCCCTCTTCTGGATCAGGCGGCTCCAATGCGGCGAACTGGCTGTCCAGAAGTGAGAGCGGCATGTAATGACCCCGTCTTTGTACCATGCGCGTCGCGATCAGTTCGCGGCTACCTGCCAGATGCACAAAAGTCACCGGCCCGCCGGACCCATGCCGGATCCTGTCGCGATAGACCCTTTTCAACGCCGAACAGCCTAGGATGATTGGAGCCTTCTCGCGCAACGTTGCCGCCACGCTGTCCAGCCAAGGCCATCGGTCATCATCCGTCAACGGCAGCCCCGCACGCATCTTTTCGACATTCAAAGCGGAATGCAGATCATCCCCGTCGCGGTAGGCCACCCCAAGCCTTCCCGCCAAGCCTTCGCCAACCGATGACTTGCCGCAGCCCGCGACCCCCATGATCACGATCCGCCAGGTCATAGCGAGGCCGTGATGCCCCCATCGACGTAGAGGATATGCCCATTGACAAAACTTGCGGCGTCCGACGCTAGAAAGATGCAGGCCCCGACAAGCTCTTCGACATTCCCCCAGCGCCCTGCCGGCGTGCGTTTCTCCAGCCAGGTGGTAAAGGCGGGATCCGCCACCAGGGCCGCATTCAGGGGCGTGTCAAAATAGCCTGGCGCAATCGCGTTGCAGTTCAGCCCATGTTTGGCCCAATCGGTCGCCATGCCCTTGGTCAGGTTCCCGACAGCCCCCTTGGTCGCGGTGTAGGGCGCAATCGACGGTCGCGCCAAGGCCGTCTGGACCGATGCGATGTTGATGATCCGTCCCCGTTTGCGGCCAATCATATGGCGCGCCACGGCCTGGCCGACATGAAAGACTGATGCGACGTTGGTCTGGAGCAACTGTTCAAACGCCTCCGCCGGAAAGTCCTCTAGCGGCGCCCGGTGTTGCATTCCGGCGTTGTTCACCAGAATATCGATAGGCCCGATCTCGGCCTCAAATCCATCCACAGCGTGGCGCACGGCGTCATGATCCGTGGCATCGAACGGCAAGATGCGCGCGCCGGGCACGGTCGCCGCTGCCGCAGACAACTTGGCCGCGTCGCGGCCATTCAGCACGACTTCAGCACCGGCTGCGGCCATCCCCTTGGCCAAAGCAAGACCAATGCCCTGGGACGATCCGGTAATCAGAGCCCGTCGGCCCGTCAGATCGAAAAGCTGTAAACTCACACCTATTCTCCTTGGCAAAAGCTCTCGACAGGTTGCCTCGATCCTGTTTATGTTATCGATAACAATAGCTGTCAAGTGACGAGGCCGATCCAACATGACAAAGCCGAACATCCTCCAGGTCGGGACTTATCCCGATTGGGACCAGACTGCGTTGGACGCTGAATTTGACGTACACCGTTATTTCGAGGCCAACGACAAGCCCGCATTTCTGGAAGCCTATGGCCCCCATATCCGGGCCATCGCGACGCGCGGCGACCTTGGGGCCGGCGCGGAATTGATCGCCGCCTGTCCGAACCTGGAGATGATCGCCGTGTACGGCGTCGGCTATGATGCCGTTCACATGCCATCTGCGCGCGCGCGCGGGATCAAGGTTGCCAATACGCCGGATGTTCTGACTGACGATGTGGCCGATTTGGCTGTGGGCATGATCCTTTCCCTGTCGCGCGGCATTCACAAGGCCGAGGCGTTTGTGCGCAACGGGTCCTGGGCCAATGGGCCATTCCCGTTGCAGCGAAAGGTCAGTGGACGTCGCGTGGGCATCCTTGGACTTGGCCGCATTGGCCAGCAGATCGCCCGGCGACTTGCCGCATTTGACATGCAGATCGCCTATTGCAGTAGAAGGCCGAAGCCCAGGGCCGAAGCCTGGACCTTTGTCGACGATCCGGTAAATCTTGCGCAACAATCCGACATCCTTGTTGTCGCCTTGGCTGCGACGCCCGAAACGCGCCATATCGTTGGGCGCGAGGTGATTGCAGCGCTTGGTCCAAATGGCATGCTGGTCAACATCAGCCGTGCCGCCAATGTTGACGAGGCGGCCCTGCTTGACGCCTTGGAGTCCGGGGCGCTGGGTGGTGCTGCGCTTGATGTGTTCGACGGCGAACCCGCCCTCAATCCCCGATTCCTGACGGCACCCAACACACTGCTGCAACCGCATCACGGCAGCGGGACGGTTGAGACGCGGCAAGCCATGGGCAAACTTGTACGAGACAATCTGGCGGCGCATTTTGCAGGACGACCCTTGCTGACCCCGGTGACGTGATGCGCGCCATTGTCATCCATGCTGCCAAGGATCTGCGGATCGAAGACCATGCCGTGGATCAGCCCGGTCCAGGTCAGGTCAGTTTGCGGCTTGCAACCGGTGGGGTCTGCGGTTCGGACCTGCACTACTATAACCATGGTGGTTTCGGGGCCGTCCGTCTGCGCGAGCCGATGATCCTGGGCCATGAAGTGTCCGCTCATGTCGAGAAACTGGGGCCTGGCGTCTCGGGGCTGTCGGTCGGACAACTGGTCGCGGTGTCACCGTCACGCCCTTGCGAGCGGTGTCGCTATTGCCTTGAAGGTTTGCCGAATCAGTGTCTGAACATGCGTTTTTACGGTTCTGCAATGCCATTTCCGCATATACAGGGCGCTTTTCGCGAAATGCTTGTTGCCGACACCAGCCAATGCGTTGACGCCACAGGCCTGACTGCGGGCGAGGCTGCGATGGCAGAGCCATTGGCTGTTGCGCTGCACGCCACGTCGCGCGCAGGCAGCATGATCGGCAAACGTGTCCTCGTGACGGGCTGCGGCCCGATCGGGCAGCTGGCTATCCTGGCGGCACGCCGCGCCGGCGCTGTTGAGGTTGTCGCAACGGACCTGTCCGACTTTACTCTGGCAATGGCGCGGACGGCCGGGGCAGACCAGACGTGGAACATGGCAACCACACCGAACGCTTTGGCGGCCTATCAGCCGGACAAGGGTTACTTCGACATTCTCTATGAATGCTCTGGTGCTGCCCCCGCTCTGGTCGCAGGAATTGCAGCGTTGCGCCCGCGCGGCATCATTTTGCAGCTGGGCCTCGGTGGCGACATGTCTCTGCCGATGATGGCGATCACGGCCAAAGAACTGGAGCTGCGGGGGTCGTTCCGGTTTCACACGGAATTTGCGGTGGGCGTTGCGTTGATGCAAAAGCAGTTAATCGACGTCAAGCCGCTGATCACCCATTCTGTGCCGCTTGCCGAGGCTGAAAAGGCGTTTCGACTGGCCAACGACCGGACCCTGGCGATGAAGGCGCAGATCGTGTTTTCCTGATGCCGCGGAACCCAGATTGCCAACGGAGGAAGCATGTCGTTTTTCGAAGTGAATGATCCGCGCTTTGGATCTTATGTCCTATTCAACGCGCCGGTCAAAAAGCTGGCAACCGGGTTTGACTGGGCGGAAGGTCCGGTCTGGTTTGGCGACGCTGGCTGTCTTTTGTTTTCTGACATCCCCAACAACCGCATCCTGCGCTGGTCGCCGGACGGTCTGACAACGTTTCGCCAGCCTTCAAACTACGCAAATGGCCACACCCGGGACCGTCAGGGCCGGTTGATCTCCTGCGAACACGGGCTGCGCCGTGTCACGCGGACAGAATGGGACGGCTCCATCACCGTGATTGCGGACAGCCATGCGGGCAAACGCTTGAATTCGCCCAACGATGTCATCGTGGCGTCGGACGGCGCCATCTGGTTCACTGATCCGCACTATGGCATCGGCACAGACTACGAAGGGTTCAAGGCTGACCAGGAGCAACCCTGCCACGTGTACCGCGTCGATCCGTCCGGGCGGATCGAGGCCGTGATCACCGACATGAACTGCCCCAATGGATTGGCATTCAGTCCGGATGAAAAGCGGCTTTATGTGGCCGATACGGGCCGCATGTTCACCAGCGATGCCCAACATATCAGGGTGTTTGACTTAGTGGATGGTCGCCCAAAGAACGGCCGCATCTTCCACACCATCTCGCCGGGATGTTCGGACGGGATCCGGGTAGACACAGACGGCAACCTCTGGTCGTCGGCCGGGGACGGGGTTCACTGCCTGTCGCCCGAAGGCATCTTGATAGGAAAAATCCTGATCCCCGAAATCGTGTCGAACATCTGCTTTGGCGGGCGCGCCAAGCATCAGCTTTTCATCACCGCGACGACCAGCCTATACTCGGTCATCCTGAACAGAAGGGGCGTGCAATGGCCGTGATGGCAGAGATCGGCCTGATCGGGCTTGGTACGATGGGTTCTGCCTTGGCGCTGAACATCGCCGAGAAGGCAGCACCCATAGCGGTCTGGAACCGGACAACCGCCGCAACGCACGCATTTCACGCCGGGTCGGGCGCGCTGTCTTCGAGGATCACGCCTTGCGACACTCTGGCCGAACTGGTCGCGGCGATCCGCCCGCCGCGCGCGATCATCCTGATGGTACCGGCTGGAAAACCTGTTGATGACCAGATTGCCGCACTGGTCCCGTGTCTTGGTCCGGACGACCTAGTGATCGACGCGGGCAATGCCGAATTTCACGACACGAACCGCCGGGCGCGATCCGGCCTGCCGTTTCATTTCCTCGGCATGGGTGTTTCGGGCGGTGAAGAGGGTGCGCGCAACGGGCCCGCCATTATGGGAGGTGGTGACAAAGCGGATTGGGACCGCGTCGCGCCAATCCTGACCGCGATCGCTGCACGGCACGGGGACAGCCCTTGCGCGGACTGGATGGGTCCGGAGGGCGCGGGACATTTCGTCAAGTCCGTCCATAACGGCATCGAATATGCCGACATGCAGATGATTGCCGAAGTTTACGGCATGATGCGCGACGGCTTGGGCCTGTCGGCGCATGACATCTCCGAAACCTTTCGGTGTTGGAACGCAGGTGTTCTCAAAAGCTATCTGATCGAGATTTCTGCGGCTATTTCCGCAGCAACAGACCCTGTTTCCGGTACGGCCATGCTGGATGTCATTCTGGACAAGGCCGGACAAAAAGGCACCGGACGCTGGACCGCCATCGAGGCGCAACACCTTGCCGCGCCGATCCCGGTCATCGAAGCGGCGGTCGGCGCGCGCAACGTGTCTGCACGATTGGTTGAACGCAGGGCCGGGCAAGACATCTACGGTCCTGCGCCCCAACGGCTGCCCACTGACATGATCAGCGACGCTAACCTTGAGGCCGCACTGACGGCAGGCAAGATCCTTTGCTATGCGCAGGGCTTTGCCATGACAGGCGCTGCCGGGCCTGCATTTGGCTGG
This sequence comes from Rhodobacterales bacterium, assembly GCA_031430315.1. Lineage (GTDB taxonomy): Bacteria > Pseudomonadota > Alphaproteobacteria > Rhodobacterales > Rhodobacteraceae > JAJNPS01. The sequence continues at coordinate 13,431 of JANPBI010000330.1, forward strand.
GATTTGCAACTGCCTGCCATTGCGCGGGTCTGGCGGGCAGGTTGCATCATCCGGTCGGCAATGCTGGACGATATGGCTGCAGCGCTAACCGAACATCCGTCACGCAACCTGATGCTGGCTCCGTTTTTTGCCGACACGATCAAGGCCTGTTTGCCCGCCCTGCGTCGCGTGGTGTCGGCGGGGGCACTTCATGGACATGCGTTGCCCGCCTTGTCGGCAGGGCTGGCCTGGTTTGACGCGATGCGCACGGCAAGAGGCACGGCAAACATGATCCAGGCGCAGCGCGATTATTTCGGCGCACATGGTTTTGAACGACTGGACGGGAAGGACCTGCCCCACGGTCCGTGGGGCCACAAGTAGGTCAGGCAGTCTCGCCCGGCACCAGTCGGGTCGGAACCACGATAACATCGGACCCCGCCTCGCCGCGCAGCCGCGCTACAAGTGCCTCTGCCGCCGCCTTGCCGATTGCGGTCGTGGGCACTACGGTCGTGGTCAAGCGGCGCGGCAGGACCGACGCCGCCTCCATCCCGCCCCACCCGACGATGCCCAGATCTTCGGGCACACGAATCCCGCGCGATCCGCAATAGGCAAGCCCGCCGATCGCCATTTCGTCATTGTGGAAGTAGACGACGTCCAGCGAAGGACATCGCGCCAAAAGCGTCTCCAATCCGTAGTATCCGGCATAGAAGCCCGGCCCGTCCAGCAGGACCTCGCGATCAATCAAGGGGAATCCTGCGCGCCCCAGCGCGGTCTCGAACCCCTCAAGGCGGGCCTGCCCCATCACATCTGATCGGCTGAGCGCGCCGACAAAGCCGGCCCGCCGCCGTCCTTTGCGGATCAGGTACTGGCCAATCTCCACCCCGCAGTCGAAATGCGAAAACCCCACCGCCATGTCGATGGGACTGGTTGTCAGATCCCAGATTTCCACAACTGGAATGCCAGCCTGCCGCAATAGGTCGACGGTGCCCGGCGTGTGGGTGCGTCCTGACAGGATGACCCCGGCCGGTCGCCAACTGATTACCTGCCGTACCCAGGCTTCTTCCTCGATCGATGAATGGTTGTTGGCCCCGATCATTACCTGGTAGCCCAGCCGCGACAGGGCGCGGTCCACGCCGTCCAGCACGTGCCCGAAAAGGCCTGAGGTCAACCTGGGCACACACATGCCGACGAGGGTCGAGGCCTGTTCGGACCCAAACGCCGCCGCCAGGCGGTTCGGCACATAGCCCAGTCGCACCGCCGCCGCCGCCACCCGGTCGCGGGTAACATCCGAAAAGCCTGATGCCCCACCGCGCAGCACCCGGCTGACAGTCATCTTGGACACGCCCGTTTCGCGGGCGATGTCCTCCAGGTTTGCTTTTGCTTTCCGGTCCAAGCCGCCCTCTCGATCCCGGTCGATGTTATCGATAACTTTTTTGCTTGACAAGACTCGGGCCTTGGGTCCAATTTTGGATACGTTACCGGTAAACCTGCCGAAAGTGCAGCCCGGATCTCTGGGAGGGGATGCGCATGTCGTCCGCGGCCGATGGGCTTTTCTTTGACCGGGTGGCCAAGTCCTTTGGCGGTACCCAGGCACTGAAAAGTGTATCACTTAAGGTTGCGCGCGGCGAAATCGTTGCTCTTCTAGGCGAAAACGGTGCGGGTAAATCAACGCTGATTAAAGTTCTGGGCGGCATCCATCGTCCCGACCAGGGCGGCGTCACAATCGATGGCGTCCCATATGCCCATGAGGCTGGTCGCCGTGACGGACAAAAGGTCGCCTTCATCCACCAGGATCTGGGGCTGATCGAATGGATGAGCGTGGCCGAGAACATCGCTTTGTCGCTTGGCTATGTGAAAAGCGGACGGCGCATTGACTGGTCGGCGACTGAAGCGCGCGCAGATACCGCCCTGGCGTTGGTCGAAGCGGAGTTTCCCGCCACGGCGCGCGTCTCCACCCTCAGCCGAACCCAGAAATCGCTGGTCGCAATTGCTCGTGCGCTGGCTGCCGATTGCGACTTTCTGGTGCTGGATGAACCGACCGCTAGCCTGCCCGCAGATGAGGTGGAGCGGCTTTTTTCCGCGCTGCGGCCGCTTAAGGCGCGCGGAGTCGGGATGATCTACGTCAGCCATCGACTGGATGAGATATTTCGCATTGCAGACCGTGTTGCGGTGCTGCGCGACGGACAGATGGTCGGCATGCGTGCCACTGGACACACGACGCCAGACGAACTGGTCAGCTTGATCGTCGGACGCAAGGCGCGCGAAATCAACCGCCCACCAGTTCAGGATGGCCCCGCGATACTATCCGTCACCGACCTGGCAACCCCATCGGTCGGGCCGGTGAGTTTCGCCATTCGTCGCGGGGAATTGCTGGGACTTGCGGGATTGCGCGGTGCCGGGCACGAAGATATTGGACGAGCTCTTTTCGGAACGATCCGGCACAGAGGTCACGTCACGCTTGACGGCGCTCAACCCGATCTCGCCTCGGCCCAGCGCGCGATGGCCTCTGGGATCGGGCTAGTGGCACGCGACCGCGTCCATGAAAGCGTCGCACCCGGCCTGACGATCCGCGAGAACGCCTTTCTGAACCCTTCGGCAATGGGGCGACGGATGATGTCGATAATGGCCCCCGCCAATGAAAGGGCGAAGGCGCAGGATATCGGACGCCGCGTTGGCCTATCGCCGAATGATCCCACCTTGACCATCGAGGCGCTGTCAGGCGGCAACCAGCAAAAAGTCGTCGTCGGTCGCTGGCTGGATTCCAACCGCCGCCTGATGATTACCGAGGATCCGACCGCGGGCGTCGACGTCGGTGCCAAGGCAGAGATTTACCACCTGCTGTATCAGGCGCTTGCGACCGGTATGGGTGTCCTGGTCGTTTCTACCGATTTCGAGGAAATCGCCAATATCTGCCATCGCGCCATCGTGTTCAGCCGCGGCTTGCCAGTCGCAGAGCTGAGCGGCGTTGAGCTATCCACCGAAACCCTGATCCAGGCCGCATCGGCCGGTGAAGCAGCCTGAGGATCCGATGCCGGGAATTGAATCCAATGCCGTAGAACCCACCAAGGACGAGCTCAAGGGCCTGTCCCTGCCCGCAAGGCTTTGGCGACTTGCCCCAAGCTACGGGTTGGTGATCTTGATGTTCGCGCTGATTTTGATCTTTTCGATTGCCCTGCCGAACACATTTCCAACCGCGCTAAACCTGCGGTCGATCTTGTCCGACAAGGCGATCATTGCCCTGTTATCTTTGGCTGCAATGATCCCGATGGTCGCGGGCCGGATCGACCTGACTGTCGGTTACGGCATAGTGCTGTGGCACATCCTCGCGATCAGCCTGCAGACACTTTACGGATTTCCCTGGCCAGTGGCGGTCGGGGTCGTTCTGGTCTTGGGTGCCATCACCGGCGCACTTAACGGTATTCTGGTCGAAGTCGCCCGGATCGACAGCTTTATCGCCACTCTAGGGACCGGAACGGTCCTTTACGCTCTGGCGCTGTGGCATACCGGTGGCCGCCAGATCGTGGGTGAACTGCCGACCGAGTTTTACGCGCTTAGCACGACCTTCGTCTTTGGCCTGCCCATCACCGCCTACTATGTCCTGGTGATCACGGTCTGCCTGTGGGTCATCCTGGAATACACCCCGATCGGCCGATACCTTTATGCAATCGGGGCCAACCAGCGCGCGGCGGAACTGAACGGCATCCCAACGCGCAAGTTCGTCATCGGGGCCTTCGTCACCTCGGGCTTGATGACTGCCCTTGCAGGCGTTCTGCTGGCTGCAAAGCTGCGCATCGGCCAGGCCAGTGTGGGGCTGGAGTTCCTGCTGCCAGCGTTGGTCGGCGCTTTTCTTGGGTCAACGACGATCAAGCCAGGGCGAGTCAATGTTTGGGGCACCATCGTCGGCGTGATGATTCTGGCCGTCGGGATCTCTGGGATCCAGCAGATGGGCGGCAGTTTCTGGGTGGAGCCGCTGTTCAACGGTACAACCCTGCTGATCGCCATTGGAATTGCAGGATATGCCCAACGAAAAAGGGGCACGAAGTCTAAATAACAACAGCATCTAAGGGAGGAACCACCATGCTGAAACGAACTTTGCTGAACAGCCTGCTTGCCGGGACGATCTTGGCCTCAATGGGCCTAGCCGCCTTTGCACAAGAAGCCTTTGACGGCCCGACCACCGGCCCAAAGGCCGCCGAGGGCAAGACCATTGTCGTGCTGGCCGCCGATATGAAGAATGGCGGCATTCTTGGTGTCACCAACGGAATCGAGGAGTCCGCCGCCAAAATCGGCTGGACGGTCAAGGTGCTGGACGGTGCCGGCTCGGTACAAAGCCGTGCGGCCGCCGTGGGTCAGGCACTTGCACTGAACCCCGACGGCATTGTTATCAACGGCTTTGACGCCGCCGAGCAGCAGGCTGCGCTAGAGGGCGTGACAACTGCAGGTATCCCAATGGTGTCCTGGCACTCTGGCCCAAAGATCGGCTGCGATGCCCCGAACGGAATTTTCGCCAACGTGTCGACCGATGCGATGGATGTGTCTGCAAAGGCCGCCGATTGGGCGCTGCAGGACGGCGGCGGAAAGCCGGGCGTCGTCATCTTTACCGATAGCACCTACACCATCGCCATTCTGAAAGCCGCAAAGCTGAAAGAGATCATCGAGGCTGGTGGTGGCACGGTCTTGCAATGGGTCGACACCCCCATCGCCGAAACCTCGACCCGCATGGGCCCGCTGACGACCACGCTGTTGCAGACACACGGCGCCGCCTGGACGCATTCGCTTGCCATCAATGACCTTTACTTCGACTTCATGGGGCCGTCGCTTGCCGCAGCCGGAGTCGATGGCAAAGGCAGCCCCAAGGCCGGGTCCGCCGGGGATGGATCGGAAGCAGCGTTTCAGCGTATTCGCACCGGTCAATACCAGGCTGTAACCGTTGCCGAACCCTTGAACCTGCAAGGCTGGCAGCTGGTGGACGAAATGAACCGGGCTTTGTCGGGTGAGGCCTGCTCCGGCTACATCACAGCCCCGGCGCTGGTAACGGAAGAAGGCTTGCAGAAGACCGAAGGCAACACCTTTGACCCCGACAACGGCTACCGTGAGGCCTATGCCACGATCTGGGGCAAGATGTAATCTAACGCTAGTCAGCGGGTCAGGGGAGCAAGTGTGGCCCCTGGCCCGGCCGACTTTCAGTCCCGAAACGCAGCGGCAAGATCAACCGGCAAGTCGAACTCCAGTGTCACCCTGGCACGTCCAGCAACCGACATCTTGCGCGCAGTCTTTTGCACGATATCCAATGTCTCCTCGGCGCCACGAGATGCTGCGAATTCCGCAAAGTACCACCGCAGGAACACAAAGCAGATAACATCCTCCAGCGCCTGAACTTCGGGGTCGCGCTTGATGCCCTCTTTGCGCAGCATGCCTTCCGCGGCGGCGATTTCTTCGGGACGATAGCCCGCAACCGCCATGATGCCCGCCACCCGTGCCGCATGACGACGCCCTTGCTCGCGCCGCCAGGCCAGATAGCCTTCCTTGCCGTCTGGATAGTCCTTGCGCGACAGTAGCCAGCGTTCAACATGCTGGCCACGTGCAGCAATCTGCAAAGGCTCCGACGCCGATGGGAACAGCCGGTTAAGCTCCGCTGTCATGCGTTGCCCATACAACAGTGCCGCAGGCCGGGCGTCTTCCAGATGCGGATCGGCCGCGTTTGCGATGTCGATGGCAGCAAAAGCGTCCTGCAAGGCAGTCATGCTGCGTCCCCCTTGTGGGATGTGATCAGGTTTGCTTGATGCCATGCGATGTCCCAATCGCCAACCCCGCAAGAAATCATCGGCGGCTGTCAAATATGGCCAGAACACGACCTTTGCCTAAAACGCCAAAGGTTAAGCCAGGCTTCACCCAGTTTTGGCATAGGTGGTCGTGGGTGTGAAAAGTGGGTGATGGGATGGCTGGGCAGAAAAATGCCGCGCCGGTGATTATCAAGCGCAAAAAGGTCATTGCGGGCGGCGGTCATCATGGTGGCGCATGGAAGGTGGCATACGCAGACTTCGTGACTGCCATGATGGCCTTCTTCATGTTGATGTGGCTGTTGAACGCCACCACGGAAAAACAGCGCAAGGGCATCGCTGACTACTTTAACCCGACGATTCCCGTAAACCGCATCTCGGGCGGCGGTGACGGCGCCTTTGGCGGTGACAGTGTCTTTTCGGAACAGTCCTTGGCACAAAGCGGGACGGGCGCGTCCGACAGATCGCCCACCGAACAGAATAACGCGCGAGGAAACGCCAACGGCGGCACCGAGGCCGAGGCCAAAGCCTATCGCGACATCGAAACGGCGCTGACCGCGATGGGCGGCGAAAGCATGACGATGCAACAGGCCCTGCGCCACATTGTCACCAAGATCACCGACGAAGGACTGGTGATCGAGTTGTTCGACCTGGCGGATGCTCCCCTTTTTGTGGGGACCACAGCAGAGCCGACAGCTGTTACCCGCGACATCGCAACCATGGTAACGTCAGTCCTTGCCCTGACCGCCAATGAGATTGCAGTAAATGGCCATGTCCAGGCCTATCCCATGACGCTCATCGACAATCCGGCCTGGGACCTGTCATTGCAGCGGGCGCAGTCCTTGCGCGGTCTTCTGGTGACCGAAGGTCTAGCGGGCGACCGCACCCAGCGTGTGTCCGGATTTGCCGACCGAAAGCCGGTGACCCCCGACCCGACTGCAACCCGCAACAATCGTATGGAAATTATCCTTTTGCGCAGGGACAGGTAGGAAACCGATCAAATTTTATCTGTTAGGGCGATCTTAAGCGGCCACCGTCAGCTTCGGCAGCCAGGAGTCGAAGCAGCAGAAAGGCGCTAACCGATGACCATTTCCTCCTCGCTCAATGCCGGGGTGGCGGGGCTCAATGCCAATGCCACACGGTTAGCGACCATTTCCGACAACATCGCCAACGCCTCGACCTATGGCTACAAACGCGCCCAGGCCGATTTCCATTCTGTGGTAATTCAGGAAGGGTCGCGTGCAGGCTATGCAGCCGGCGGTGTGCGCGTTTCCAGCATGCGGTTGATCGACGAACGCGGTCCCCTGATCGGCACCAAGAACGCGACCGACCTTGCAATCGACGGGCGCGGCTTCATGGCGATCACGGACATTTCGGCCGTGGACGGCCCGCCTGGGTCCTTTCCGATCTCGCTGGCCACGACCGGGTCATTCCGCCCGGATGCCAATGGCGTCCTGCGGACCGAATCCGGTCATGTCCTTCTGGGCTGGCCTGCCGATCCGGATGGGACTGTTCCCACCTTTCCCCGCGATACTATGGCGGCCCTGGAACCCGTACGCATCAACGCCAACCAGTATATCGGCAACCCGACAACGCAGATGCGTTTGGGCGTCAATTTGCCCGCAACTGCATCGACGGCAGGCGCACCGGGGACGCCGTTCAACCTGTCGGTCGAATACTTTGGCAATCTTGGGACCTCAGAGTCGCTGACCTTTACCTTTACGCCCGATATCCCGGTGGCGGGGGCTTCCAACACCTGGACGATGGACGTCGCTGACACCGCCTCTGGTGGGGCGACGATTGCAGAATATACGGTTGTCTTTGACAGTAGCCAGGCGGCTGGTGGTACCGTCCAATCCGTAACGGCGATTACTGGCGGCGCCTACAATCTCGCCACCGGGGAAATGAACCTGACTGTAGGGGGCGGCAACCTGGCGCTCGACATCGGCATCCCGGGTGAGCCGAACGGCATGACGCAGCTGTCCAGCGGATTCGCCCCGGTCGCGATCTCAAAGAACGGCTCTGCGGTGGCCAAGCTGCAGTCAGTCGAAGTCGATGAGGAAGGTTATCTGCACGCCATTTACGATCAGGGCTTCACCCGACGCATCTACCAAATCCCGGTCGTCGACGTACCAAACCCCAATGGTCTGATCACATTGAACGACCAAAGCTACATGCTGTCGCCGCAAAGCGGGGCTTTCTACTTGTGGGATGCCGGCGACGGACCGACCGGCGCCATGGCGGGCTATTCACGCGAAGAATCAGCCACTGATGTCGCGGCGGAACTGACGCAGCTGATCCAGACGCAGCGAGCCTATTCGTCCAACGCCAAGGTGATCCAGACTGTCGACGAAATGCTGCAAGAAACCACCAACATCAAACGATAGGACCGCATGAATGAGCATCAGCGGTGCCCTGTCCTCGGCCCTTTCGGGGCTGACCGCCGCCTCTCGTGCGGCCGAGATCGTGGCCTCAAACGTAGCCAATGCGCGCACCGAAGGCTATGGCCGCCGCGAACTGCAGCTTAGCGCGCGCAGCGTCGGCAGTACGGGCCAGGGAGTCCAGATTGACGGTGTCCGGCGGATGGTCGACCTCGTTGTTATCACGGACCGACGGCTGGCGCAGTCGGGCAGTGCTGGCCTCGATATCCAGGCGGGGTTCTACCGGGAGCTCGAATCCGTCCTTGGCACGCCCGAAACAACGGGGGCGCTGGGCGCCCGGATCGCAACGCTCGAAGAGGCGCTGCTGGCCGCCGGCGCGCGCCCGGATTCGGAGGCCCGTCTTGCGTCCGTGCTGGGGGCAGTTTCATCCGTGGCGCAAAAGATCGGCGCAGTCGCCACATCCGTACAGCGGTCCCGGATGCAGGCAGATCGCGACATTGCCACAACGGTGGACGACCTGAACACAACCTTGGCCGGCATCGCCGAGATGAATGGCCGGATCCAGTCTTTGTCGGTAGGGGGTCGCGACACCTCGGCCTTGGTTGATCAACGTCAGCAACTGATCGACCGGATCGCCACAGCCGTCCCGTTGCGCGAAGTGGCGCGAGGCAACGGCACTGTGGCGCTCTATACCTCTGGCGGTGCAGTCCTGGTGGATGGCCCCGCGGCGGTTCTCGGCTTTTCGCCGGTCGGCACGATCGTGCCGGAAATGACCATCGGGTCGGGCGGGTTGTCGGGCCTGACCCTGAACGGGCGTCCCATCGCGACATCTGGCGAGGCCAGCCCGATTGCCGGCGGGCGCCTCGCCGGGCTTTTCGCTGTCCGGGACGAATTAGCCCCGGCGGCGCAGGAAAAGCTCGACGCGGTCGCGCGGGATCTGGTGGAACGATTTGCGGATCCAGCCGTCGATCCGACGCGTGCGCCAGGTGCTGCTGGCCTGTTGACTGATGCCGGTGCCCCATTTCTTGCGGCGAATGAAGTTGGACTTGCCCAACGGCTTCGCGTAAATGCGGCGGTCGATCCTGCCCAGGGCGGCGCACTTTGGCGGCTGCGTGACGGGCTTGGCGCGGCAATGCCGGGTCCGCCAGGGGATGCCACCCTGATCCGCACGCTGGCCACCACACTGACCGCCCAGCGCCAGCCTGCCTCTGGCGGATTCATGGCGGGCGCGCGCAGCTTTTCCGCCCTTTCGGCAGATCTATTGTCGACGGCTTCGCAATCGCGGGTCCAGCGCGCAGGCGAGGCCAGCTTTGCCGCGGCTCAGCTCAACACCCTCAAAGAGCTGGAGCTTCAGGATGGCGTCGACACGGATCAGGAGCTTCAGACCATGCTGGAGATCGAAAAAAGCTATGCCGCCAATGCCAAGGTCATGCAGGCGGTTGACGACATGATCAAGGCCTTGTTGGGGATCGGATGATGACACGAATATCCCTTGGAGACATGGCACAATCCCACATGCTGTCGCGCCAGCAAAGCTTGATCAAGGTCGCCCTGCAGCGGGCCTCGACAGAGCTGACTACTGGCAAGGTTGACGATCCCGGCCTTGCCCTTCGCGGCGACTTTCGCGGCCTTGCAGGCATCGACGCCACCTTGGGGCGGCTGGAAGGCTACCGCGCCGCAACTGCCGACGCGGCGATGTCGGCCAACGCGTTGCAAACCGCACTGGGCAAGATTGCCGCCCACGCCGACGGGCTGGGGGCCGCATTGCTTACGGCTTCATCATCGGGAAGTCGCAGCCAGATCGATGCGGCGGGACGTCAACCGCGGGAAGATTTGCGCGCCATCGTCGCCACCCTCAACACCCGATTCTCGGATCGGGCCCTCTTTGCGGGCGTTGCAACCGCGACGGCACCGTTACCCGATGCGGATACCTGGCTTCAATCCTTGCAGGCCAGTCTTGGTCCGGTCACCACCGCTGCCGACGTGGTGACGGCCGTCGACGCCTGGTTTGCAGCACCCACGGGGTTTGCCGTGACCTATCTTGGGGGCCAGGGCCTGGCACCTGTCGACATCGCCCCCGGTGAAGCGGCGGATCTGGACGTACGTGCCAACGATCCCGCCCTGCGCGATACTTTGCGCGCCGTTGCGCTGTCGGCGTTGCTGGATACCGGGGTACTGACGGGCAATCTGGCCGAGCGTGCCACGCTTGCACGTCATTCGGCCGAGGCTTTGCTGACCACTGCAGCCGACCGGACGACTTTGGCAGCCCGCATCGGCACCGCCGAAGAAAAGATCGACGCGGCTTCCACCCGTAACGCCGCAGAAGTTACCTCGCTGGGACTGGCGCGACTTTCCCTGGTTGCCGCTGACCCTTACGAGGCAGCGACGCGGCTCGAAGCTGCCGAGACCCAGCTGAAATCCATCTATTCCGTCACCGCGCGCCTGTCGCGCCTCAGCCTTGTGGACTACATTTGATGTTACGGATCATTCTTGCCTGCTGTATCGCCTTGCAAGTCTCGGCGGCCTGGGCCAACGAAATCCGCATCAAGGACCTCGTTGAATTCGACGGCGTTCGCGGCAACGATCTGGTGGGCACGGGTCTAGTCGTCGGCCTGAACGGCACTGGCGACGGCATCCGCAACGCCCCCTTTACTGAAGAGATCATGGCGAACCTACTTGAACGCCTTGGTGTCAACGTCGCGGGCGAGGAATATCGCCCCAAGAACGTCGCAGCGGTCTTTGTCACGGCGTCCTTGCCGCCGTTTGGCCGGGCAGGCGGGCGGATCGATGTCACGGTTTCGGCGATAGGGGATGCCAAAAGCCTGTTGGGCGGCACCCTGATCATGACGCCGCTGAACGGCGCGGACGGCCAGATCTATGCTGTAGCGCAAGGAACCATCCTAGCAGGCGGCGTTTCTGCCGAAGGCGATGCCGCGCGCGTCGTTCAGGGTGTGCCGACTGCAGGCATGATCCCTTCAGGCGCCCGGATTGAACGCGAAGTCGAGTTCGACTTTACCACACTGACCGCTTTGCGGCTGGCGCTCAAATCGCCGGATTTTACCACCGCAGGCCGGATCGAGGCCGCGATCAACCGCGAATTCGGCACACCCATTGCGGCAATGTTGGATGCCGGCACGGTTGCGCTGGACCTTTCCTCTGCCGGAATGCCGTCGCCGGCCCATGTCCTGGCGCGGCTTGAAGGGCTGCCGGTCGAGCCGACCGCCCGTGCCCGCGTGGTCGTGGACCAGAGGTCCGGCACCATCGTCATGGGAGAGGACGTGCGCATCAGCCGCGTCGCCGTGGCTCAAGGTGGCCTGACCCTGCGGATCGAGGAATCGCCAACAGTCGTGCAGCCCAACCCTTTCTCCGAAGGCGAGACGATCGTCGTCCTGCGCAGCTCAGCCGGGATCGACAAGGGTAAGGGCAATAGCCTTGCAGAAATTACCGGCGGGACCAGCCTATCCGAAGTCGTGGCTGGGTTGAACGCGCTGGGCGTGGCTCCCCATGACATGATCGACATCCTTAAAAGTATCAATGCCGCCGGGGCGCTGCATGCTGAGTTCCTGGTGAACTAAGCGGGGCTGAATGGCGACAAGGCGAAACGCGGATGTCACACCTTGTCTTGTCCCGTGGTCCGGCCGAGCAGGAATTGATCCCCCCGGGAGGCCGTCGCGGATGGCGCCAATCAGTCGCAGCACGGCGGACGTCATCGCGGCATGGGGATTTTCTGGGATTTCGTTCGCAAGTCTGACCGATCCGTCGGACAGGTCGATCCATTTGACCGCTATTCAAGCCAACCCGCGCCGTGACGGACCTGATCCAGTCCACGGGGGTTGGATTTGAAGTGGTGCCGAAAGTCTGGCGAAAATCAGAGCGTTCGCCAATGCCTCGGGCCATCACAGGCACCTGGCATGACGCGTGCCGAAGCACCCGCAAGAATCAAGACTGGCCAGTCGACGTACTGGTGTCGGTCGCGGAGTGCACCCTGGGGGCGGCGGGTTTCCTCGGCCCTAGAAATAGCTCCGTACCAGCGCCCCGGCTATCAGGCTCCAGCCATCTGCCACAACAAAAAACGCCAGCTTGAACGGCAGGGCGACAACGGCCGGTGGCACCATCATCATCCCCATTGCCATCAGGACAGCCGCAACAACCAGGTCGATGATGAGAAAGGGCAAAAAGATCAGGAACCCGATCTCGAACGCCCGCTGGATTTCACTGAGCAAGAACGACGGGATCAGCAGCGACAATGCTGAATCAACCGGGGCGACGGGAGCGGCGCTGGGGCGCAGGGCGTCCATTGCGGCAAATGTCTCCAGGTCCAGCCTGGCCGCCATGAAGACGCGAAACGGCGCCAGTGTCGCCTGGATCGCCACGTCCAGCGGGATAGCGCCCTTGGTCAAGGGCTCGACCCCATTGATCCAAGCCTCGGTCACGACCGGGTCCATGACATACCAGCTGAGAAACAGGGCCAGGCTAACGATCAGCATGTTGGGGGGCGACTGCTGCAGCCCGATGGCCTGGCGCAAGATCGACAACACCGTGACCACGAATGGAAAACAGGTGATTGTAATCGCCAGGCCCGGCACGATGCTCAGCACCGTGATCAGCAACAGCAACTGGACCGACCGCGTCGCAAGCGATCCATCATCGCCAAAGTCGATCGACAGATCCTGCGCCAGCGCGGGATGCGCGATCACAACTGCCAATAGCAGACAGGGCCAGAACCGCATCAAAGTCCGCCCTTCAGGTTGGCGACTTCGGTTAGGCGTACAGCAAGCTGGCCGGGCGGGTCGCCGTCCAGTTCTTGCAGTTCCCCCCGCGCAATCAAGCGCTCGCCCACGTACAGTTCGACCATGTCGTCGACCCTGCGGTCCAGGGTCAGCACGGAATCCCGCCCCATCCGCAACAAATCGCGGACGAGAGGGCGAGCCTTGCCGACCGAGATCATGATCTCGATTGGTACTTGCGCAAAGGGGTTCGGATCGTTGCTGTCATCCATGTTTTCTGTCCTCTTGCAAAAGGGTGTACAGGCCGCGAACCGCAGCCGTGATTGCGCTGATGGCGGCATCAAGATCGACGCGGCCTTCGGCATCGCCAAGCCGCAGGTAAACCTGTCCCTCGCCCAGGGACGGCTCATCGACCAATGTCAGAGGAAGGCCGGTAGCCTGGTTCAAGAAGGCCTCGACCGCCGGGCGTGATACCGGGCTCAGCACCAGCGAGATCGGTGTTTCCGCTAGGCCTTCGGCAATTGGCAGCAAGGCCTCAAGGACCACGGGACCCAAGGCCGCCCGGGCTGTTTCCGGCAACAGCCTTCCAACAATTTCGGTCAAAAGCGGCTCCAGCGCGCGCAAGACATGCACCCGTGCCTCTTGGAATGTGAAGCCGAGGGATTGCAGGTTCCGCGCAATATCCGCGCGCAAACGGGCCTGATCTTCGGACTGCGCGCTAGTGGCGTCTTCCCAACCTGCCGCATAACCGGCCTCATACGAGGCAAGCTTGGCTTCCTCGAGGGCATTCTGTTCCAGGCTGATGGTTGCGGAACCATGCCTCGGCTCTGTCAGCTCAAATGTTTCCAGACGCAGGCCGGCCATCACCGAACTTCTTCCTCGCGTTCCATCCAACCGCGCAGCACTTCGACGGATTCGGTCTGCCGCTCTTCGATCAGCCGCCGCAACCGCGCCACTGGATCCTCGCCGGTCGCAGTGTCGCGCAGGCTTCGGGACAATGCGCTGCCGCACGGCAATGCGACGTTGTCGAGGGCAATCTCGCCGGTCAGACCAGGCTCACCCGATGCGCCTGCCAATGCCAGAAGCGGCGGAGGTGGGGGCAGCGCCATCCGTCCGCGACCTGAAGAAGCCAGGATCGGGCGCAGGACAAACAATCCCAGTACCAGCGCCACTAATGCCAGCACGCCGATCTGCAAAGCCGACATTGTGTCAATCGGACCAAAGGCTGGCAACAGGCTCGGCTCTGCCAGCGTGCCTTCGCCCGCCAGAGCCGGAAACTCCAGCGACCGCAGGGTCAACGTGTCCCCCCGCGCCTCGTCCAGTCCGACGGCCGAGGTGACAAGATCACGTAAAACGCCCAGTTCTTCGTCGGACCGGACTTGCCAGACCGCAGTTCCGTCGGCGCCCGCAACCATTTGGCCGTCGACAAGAACGGCCACCGACAGTCGCCGAACCGCGCCGGGGGCCCGCAGAATCTCCCGCTGCGTCTCGGAAACTTCGTAGTTCACCCGCTCTTTCGTTTCGGCATTCTGACTTTGCGCGCCGCCGGTTCCCGCGCTGTCGCCTTCGGGCAGGTTCGACGCAACGGTGACCGCCCCGCCTGCCGCCGTGTTGGTGCCAGTCCGCTCTTCGGTTTCCGACGAGATGGCGACCCGCCCTTGCGGGTCAAAAGTGCGTTCGGTGATCTGTTCACTTTCGGTGACAAGGTCGACGGAAACTTCGACGACTGCCTTGCCTTGACCCACCCGTGCCGACAGCAGGCGTTCGACATTCGACCTGATATCGTCGGCGCGGCTTTTGGCATCCTGGCCTTCGGTCGAAGTGCCACCCTCCTGCGGCATCAACCCATAGACGGCGTCGATGACTTCGACATCATCGGGCAGCAATGCCACCACCGCCGCGGCCACAAGATGCCGGATCGCGCGCGCCTGGTTATCCGTCAACCGTGCGGTCGTCGTGACAGTAACGCTTGCCGTCGGGGTCTGGTCCCTTCGGAAAGGCTGCACCGGGGTCTGTGCGATATGGACGCGGGCCGATCGGATTTGCGGATTGGCCAGGATTGTGCGCGCCAGTTCCCCTTCCTTGGCGCGCCAATAGGCGGCGTCAAACATCTGTGAGGTGGTGGAAAAGCCCGACAGCTGATCCAGCAGCTCGTACCCCGTGCCGCCATTTGCAGGCAATCCTTCGCTTGCTAGGGCCATGCGCAGCCCATCACGCTGCGCAGAGGGAACATTGATCGCGTCGCCCTTGACCTCATACGTGACGCCTTGCTGTTCAAGGGCGGCAATCACCTCACCTGCCGCCTTAGGGTCAAGGCCTGCATAAAGAAGCGACATGCCGGGCGTCGAAGAGAATCGCGCCAGCCCCAGCACTGCCAGGAACATCGCGACCGTCGCTCCGATGACAATGACGCGCCGCCGCGCATCCATTTCCGCCCAGATCGCCACCAGATTCCGCAAGGCATATCTCCTGCGGATGGATTCTCC
>JANPBI010000331.1:0-2907 GCA_031430315.1 Rhodobacterales bacterium
CCAAGCGCTGGGCCATCGCCACACGCTGGGCGGTCGCGGGCGATCCCGGGCTGCAGGAGCCTTGGCTCGCGGTGCATGACCCGGACGAGGGCGATCGAGCCCCCACCAAGCAAGAGGATGCCGCCATTCATATCGACGATCTTGCCGCGAGGGGCGTCGTAGCCCGTCAGCGTCATACGTAGCTCCGTGAGCGGGTGATAATCGTTGTCGCAGCTATAAATGCCGCCGAAATTCAGGCGGTCAGGCTTTCCATTGCGATCGGCATAGCCGTACCGGCGCAGAAAATACTCCACACCTTGGTCCTTGTAGAGGCCACCCGTCGGTTCTGGTGTCAAAAGGGTAACGGGTGTCCTAGGAAGGTAGCGGATGAAGTCATTGACCCCGTACTGCTTCACTTCCCACCCCATAAAGTCCGGTTCGGAATAGCCATTGGGTTTGATCCCCAGTTCGGCTTCCAGAGTATAGCCCCCTCCGTTCCGCGCAGCGTACGGTTGCTTCAGTCCCTGGCGATCGAGCTTTTGTGAACTGACCCAGCGCTGTTCGAAAATGCGACGGAGTTCCCTGAGCAAGATCGCTTTAGAGTTAGTCTCATCGGTCTTGAGCGACAGCTCTAGGAAGACGCCCAAGCCATCCCAGCTGCCAGCATTGAGCTCAGAAACTATAGGGTCTTCAGCCGTCGCGGCATATCCAAGTACCGCTCCTTCCTGTGTCGTCCCTAAAAACAGCACTCGGCCCGGATCCCTTACGGTCATTATTGACGATGGTGCTTGAGGGCAGCCTCTCAGAAAGCCTGACATGCGAACTTCGGGATAATCTGGATAGAGGATGAGATTGGCGTCCGGCGCGAGATGCTTCCCATCGCCATCAAGCCAGTAAAAGGTGACTTTGGCTTTGGGTCGGTCTTGCTTGCTACCGGCACGCTCTTCGCTGTCGATGATGATGTCGCCATGGGGGATGATGTTCAGCGCGCCAAATCCGCCTCCAAGGTAGATTTGATTTTTTGAATTATCGTTTGGTGATAGCTTTTTTGCATACGCGCGGCTTGCACCGTGTTCACGCATTAGGCCGAGTAACTGCGCGAGCGAGCGAACCAATCAAGCGCCTCTGATGGTTAAGGACGGCTCTTCAGACTTTATCCAGATAGCTAAAGCCTGCATAGCCTGATCAAAGTCGAGCCGGGTGCGTCCCTTTAAGGCGCACTCCCATACGACGGCTACCCGCCAGCCGGCTTGGCGAAGCGCCTCGTTTGAACAAACGTCGTTCGCAACATTTCGGCATATTTTTTCCCGCCAGAATTCCGTGCGGGTAGTTGGCCATTTAAAGAGGTGGCAATCATGATTGTGCCAGTAACAGCCATGGACGAAGACGACCGCTTTCCAGCGGGGCAGGACTAGGTCTGGCGTCCCACGCATCCCGGAAACATGTAGCCGAAATCGAAGCCCTGCGGCGTGCAGCGCCTTGCGGACTAGGAGCTCCGGCTTTGAATGTCTGCTTCGTATCGCCGCCATGTTACGGCTGCGGGTAACCGCGTCGTGCACATCGACCATCTAAGCTGCTTCGTAGCAATCTGTCCGTGTCAGGAGTGCCTCGATATGCGGTTGCATTATCCGAGCAACCTCCGTGAAAACCGGCACCGCAACCGAGTTGCCAAATTGTTTGTAAGCCTGTGTGTCTGAAACTGGAATGCGGAAACTATCTGGATAGCCCATTAGTCGTGCACATTCGCGTGGCGTAAGCCGGCGGGGGTTCCGCGAATCCCCCTGCGAAACAAGAATCTCAGAGCCATCCTTGTAGTAGCGCGCCGAAAGGGTGCGTGCGACGTCCGCGCCCGTTACAAGGCCGAATCCGAAGCCGTTCCCGGCGGCCCGATGCTTCGCGGCGTAGCCCTGCAAATATCCCCAGAGATGGTCCGTCAATGTATATTTGGTGTTCACCAGTCCTTGTGGGCCCAAAGTGTAAGGCGCTTCGGGGAACTCCGAGCCGTTTTGCGGATGTAGAATGCTACTGAGACGCACACTGCCCTTGTCAGGTAAGCGCAGATCTTGCCAATTGAACGGGACCTCTTCCCGGAAGCCTACGATGACCATCCGCTCACGGTGCTGCGGCACGAAGTGCTTTGCATCAATAACGCGGTGCCAGACATGATAGCCTAGTTCATCACGGAGGGTGCGGAGGATGACGTCGAAGGTCCGTCCTCGATCGTGATTCTGCAGGTTCTTTACGTTCTCTAGCATGAAGGCTGCTGGGCGCTTATCCCTCAAAATGCGGGCAACATCGAAGAACAATGTTCCCTGCGCTTCACAGGCAAATCCATGGTTCCTGCCGAGGGAATTCTTCTTTGATACGCCTGCAATAGAGAAGGGTTGGCAGGGAAACCCCGCAAGAAGTACGTCGTGATCCGGGATACTGGACGTTTCTATTTTTGTGATGTCACCTTGGACAGGTTGATTATCTCGGTAATTGGCCGCGTAGGTTTGCTGCGCGAACTTGTCCCATTCGGAAGTAAAAACGCAGTGGCCGCCGATAGCATCGAACGATCGCCGCAGGCCCCCGACACCGGCAAAAAGGTCGATGAAGTTGAACGGGGAGTGCTGTTGATTTGGATCTCGCGCCATGAGCCAAGTTGTCCGCAATCGGCCTCGGTTGCAAGGTACCCTAACGAATTATCCACAAAAACGTTCTTGAACTGTTCTGGCGGGTCGGCACTGCAAAAGGGGCTGCCAGTCGTTGCCGATAAATTGCCCCAAGAGCCCCGCTGAGTTAGAGCAACCGACCTAAACTGATTGGAGAGCAGAAATATCCGCGGTGCATTGGGGGGCCTAACTGGGGGCCTTTTCGACGCGGCAGAAGTATAAAAGGCGACTTATCAATGGATTAGATGAACCTATCGAGTCCTCTCCTGGGCAC
>JANPBI010000332.1:0-2431 GCA_031430315.1 Rhodobacterales bacterium
CGCAGCAGCGGCTTTCGGTGCTGCGGCAGGCAAGGTTACGCAAATTATCGGCGCCGTCGTGGACGTGCAGTTCGAAGGCGCGCTGCCCGCGATCCTGAACGCGCTTGAAACCACCAATAACGGCAAGCGGCTGGTTCTGGAGGTCGCGCAGCACCTCGGCGAAGGGACCGTTCGGACCATCGCAATGGATGCAACCGAGGGTCTTGTCCGTGGCGCGCTGGTCAGCGACCTTGGCAAGGCGATCTCGGTTCCTGTGGGCGACGCTACACTTGGCCGCATCATCAACGTGATCGGCGAGCCGATCGACGAAAAGGGCCCGATCGGTGCGTCCGAAACCCGCTCGATCCACCAGCCCGCGCCCGGATTTTCCGAACAGGCGACCGAAAGCAAGATCCTTGTCACCGGCATCAAGGTCATCGACCTGCTGGCCCCCTATGCCAAGGGCGGCAAGATCGGCCTTTTCGGCGGCGCTGGCGTGGGCAAGACGGTTCTGATCCAAGAGCTGATCAACAACATCGCCAAAGTGCACTCCGGCTATTCGGTGTTCGCGGGCGTGGGCGAGCGGACGCGTGAGGGCAACGACCTCTATCACGAATTCATCGAATCCGGCGTCATCAACATCAACGACCTGACCAAGTCCAAAGTGGCGCTTGTCTACGGTCAGATGAACGAACCGCCGGGCGCGCGGATGCGCGTCGCACTGACCGGTCTGACGCTCGCCGAACAGTTCCGCGACCAGTCTGGCACGGACGTCTTGTTCTTTATCGACAACATCTTCCGCTTTACCCAGGCCGGGTCCGAAGTCTCCGCCTTGCTGGGCCGGATCCCTTCTGCGGTGGGCTATCAGCCGACGCTGGCCACGGATATGGGTGCCTTGCAGGAACGCATCACGTCGACCCGGGCGGGCTCGATCACCTCGGTGCAAGCCATCTACGTGCCCGCGGACGACCTGACCGACCCGGCACCGGCAACCTCGTTTGCGCACCTTGACGCGACCACGACCCTGTCGCGCGCCATCTCCGAACTCGGCATCTACCCGGCCGTGGACCCGCTCGATTCAACCTCGCGCCTGATGGACCCTGCGGTTGTCGGCGAAGAGCATTATCTGGTGGCGCGTTCCGTCCAAGGCGTCTTGCAGCGCTACAAGTCGCTTCAGGATATCATCGCCATTCTCGGCATGGACGAACTGAGCGAAGACGACAAACTGACCGTGTCGCGCGCCCGGAAAATCCAGCGTTTCCTGTCGCAACCTTTTGACGTGGCGCAGGTGTTTACCGGCTCGCCCGGTGTGCAGGTGCCGCTGGAAAAGACCATCTCGTCCTTCAAGGCGGTGGTTGCCGGCGAATACGATCACCTGCCCGAAGCCGCCTTCTACATGGTCGGCGACATCGAGGACGTGAAAGCCAAAGCCCAGCGTCTCGCTGCAGCCGCGGCCTAAGGGGAGCCAAGATGCCAGTTCAGTTCGATCTCGTCAGCCCCGAACGGCGCCTTGCGTCGATCAAGGCGACCGAGGTGCAAATCCCCGGCGCTGACGGCGACATGACAGCGATGGAAGGGCATAGCCCGACCATCACCACCCTACGCCCGGGCATCTTGCGCGCCGTGTCTGCCGAAGGCACGAAAGCCTATGTCGTCACCGGCGGCTTTGCCGAGATCTCTGGGACAACTGTTTCGGTTCTGGCCGAACGTGCTGTTCCGGTCGAGGAACTGACACCTGCGATCATGGATGGCCTGGTCGCCGACGTAACCGCGACAGCTGCCCTTTCTGGCAACCGCGATATTGCGGACAAGGTTGCCGCCGATCTGGCCGCGATGCGCGCGGCGGCAGGTCAGTAATTGCGGCGCTCTTCAACCGAAAGGCCCCGCTTCTGTGGGGCCTTTTTCATTGAAACGCCGGTTTTCTGCCCCGATCCGGTGGTAGCTGCCCGTTAAGGAGGAACGACCCTTGGCGCGCATTCGGTCCGGATCAGTCGGTGTCCTGCAAGGCACGCATGTGCTTTTTTCAGACTATGCTGATGGCGGAATGATGTGGACAGGCCATGGCGCGCGGGAAAAGCGTGTTGCGGTGACCTTTAGCCAGCCCTTTACCGAGATCCCGGCAATATTGATCGGAATCTCGATGTGGGACATTGACCACAAGACAAACTCACGCGTCGACATCTCGGCTGAGACTGTTACCGAGTTGGGGTTCGAGATCGTCTTCAGGACCTGGGGTGACAGTCGCATCGCCCGGATCCGCGCCGGCTGGACGGCCATCGGTCCGGTGGCAGACGACGACGCCTGGGACGTGCCCTGACCGATCACCCCAGCTGGTACATGCCTTCGTAGATCGGGACCAGCGTTTCGGTCTCGAACAGCGATGACACCGAGGTTCCGCTCCAATTTTTGCGCAAGCCATCCTCAACATCTGGAGCGGAACCTCGGTGTCATC
>JANPBI010000333.1:0-3830 GCA_031430315.1 Rhodobacterales bacterium
GGTTTGGCCATGCGGTTCATCATGATCAAATCCCCGACGCGGCGCTGAAATTCGTCCGAATGGTTGTTGAACACAGCCCCCGGCGCGATGGTGTTGACCGTCGCATCCCGCCTCGCCCAATACCCCGCCAGCCACAGTGTCAGCCCGTGGATCCCGGCCTTGGTGGTGGAATATGCCGAAAAGGACTTAAATGGCATGCCCTCGTAGATCTGGTGATGCGGGCCGTTCAGCGCGTACATGGATGCGACGTTGATCAGCGTACAGGGCCATTTGCCCACGATGTCGCGATCCATCTGACGCGCGATCATGAAGGCCCCGGTCAGGTTGGTGCGCAAGGTCCTTTCCCAGTCATCGACCGAGGTATTGGCGAAATCGGGGAACGGTTTGCCTGCGCCCATCAGCAGTTCGCCCGTAATGGCCGCGTTGTTCAGGACGACATTGGGTTGCCAGCCATCGCCCAGGATACGGGCAAAGATGCCTGTCACCTGATCCTCGTTGCCGACATCAAGGTCATAGAACCGGAACCGCGCGTTGCTCTCATGCGCCGCCTTCAGTGCATCTGCCCGTTGGCCGGGCAAGTCCGATGCAATGACGCGCGCGCCCTGTTCCAGCATTCGCCGCACATACGTGGATCCAAGAACGCCGCCGGACCCGGTGATGAAGATCGTGCGTCCAGCCAGTTGGCCTGTGGGGTGTTCAGTCATCATAGTCTCCGTGGTCATCGCGGTTTTGGGCTTCGGTTAGCAAGAACTCCACCAGCCGGAAATCAAAAGGGCTGTCGATGTCGACGCAGCGTTCAGGCGGCATGAGGTAAGGAATGACCCGTCCTCCCCAAAGGCTTTGCGACCGGCGCAGATAGTCCGGCGCCACGACATAGGTGCTGGCCGCATGTTCATACACAACCGGGGCCTGCTGGCGCGCCACAACGCCGCCGGGCAGGGGCTTTGACACGTGCAACGCCCCCGTCGCATCGGGTTCCACCAGATTGAAATAGGGGTTCTTGCGCGCCTCGCAGCACGACATCACCATGTCGGGGGCTCGGGCGGCAAACAGGTCCAATGCGCCGTCGATATCCTGGGGCAAGCGCAGCGGCGAGGTACAGTCCAGGTCCAGAAACGCGGTGACCGGGCCAATGATCGCCTCAGACGCCGCCAGTGCATGCTGCCAAACGCCCCATTTTCCTGCTGTGTCGGTCGCCAGATGCGCCGGACGCAGCCCGATTGCCAGCGCCCCTTTGGTCACGGCGTGATCATAGATCGCGGGGTCATCGGTGGACACTACCACGGCATCGACGCGGGGATGCGCGAACAGCTGGTCCAGCGACCAGTCGATAAGCGGCGTGCCGCAGATGGGCCGAAAGTTCTTGCCCGGCACCCCTTTGGATCCCTTGCGCGCGCCGATATGTCCCAGGATCATGACAACTCCCTGTCGATGGTGCCATTGAACTGCCGCGCGGCCCAAGCATCGGCAACCAGCCGCGCCGAGGGCAGACAGCGGTCGAGGCGGGGCAGGTGTTCGACATTCGACACCACGCGCCCCTGCACCAGCGCCAGAAAGTCGCGCATCGCATCCAGAAACATCGCGTTGCGTTCCAGCGGGGCGTCGATCCGACGGGTGCCCGCCGCATCGGTGATCAGGTAGTCCTGCGCCGCAAAGTCGAAATCGAACATGCGGCCGGTCCCGTGCAGGGTGGCCCTGCGGTGCAGCTTTGGCGTCAGGTAGTCCATCGCCACTTCGCCCGAAAGGCCCCCAGGTGACCGAAACGCGATCCGGCTGGCCATATCCACCCCTGGATAGGTGGCGTGGCCAAGACAGTCGACCGGTCCCACCATGAGGCCGGGAAAGAGGCAGGCCGCCATGTCGATCTCGTGGCACAAATCCAGAAGGACTCCGCCGCCCATTTCGCGTGCCGCATAGCTGTCGGAAAACCGCCAATCCTTGCGCCATTGGGTGACGTCATGGCCGATCGAGAAATGAAACCCGAACACATCCGACAACTGCGTCCGCGCCAGCGCCCGGAACGCCGGATGATAGCGCATCATGTAGCCCAACATCGAACGTTCCGCGACAGGGGCGGCGATGGCTGCAATAGCCGCCACATCGTCGGGCACAAAGGCCAGCGGCTTTTCCACATAAACCGGCATGCCCGCACGCGCCGCAATCTCGATCAGCGGCAGGCGGATATCGGTGGCGGTGGCAATCACCACGGCATCGACGGCTGCCACAGCCTGCGCGATGTCCTGCAGGGTGGCCCCTCGCCAGCCCAGCCTGTCCACCCGCGCGCCCAAGTGGGTCAGGTTCTCGGCGTGGCGCGTCCCGATGGACCCGGTGCCGATAACCAGAATGTGGGCAGGGTTGGGGATCATTCAGCCGATCCCCCGGCGACCACCATCCAAGTCGCATCAGCACCTTGCGATGCGACCGGACCCGTGGCGGAGAGACAGCCCGCCATCATGGCGTTTTTATCGTTTGTAATCTGATGCATAATTCGCGAATGCCTCTTGTTTTCCTGCCTTCTACCCCACATGCCCCTATGCAGCCTTGCGCAATCCCATGCAACCAATTACATTCCTTTTGTGGGGTATGATGTTGGATATCTAAGATGCCGAAGGTTGCCGAAGAACTCGGCGCGCTTGACGTCAAGCGGCTAACACATCCGGGCGGCGCGCGAAATGTCCTGTTTTCGGTGGGTGGCGTGCCTGGCCTTCACTTGCAGGTAAGCCCAAAGGGCGGGCGGTCTTGGGTCTTGCGCGCCATGGTTGGAAGCCTGCGCCGTGATATCGGGCTGGGGGGCTTTCCCGCCGTGACGCTATCGCAGGCCCGCGACAAGGCCCGTGAGGTGCGCGCCAGGATCGAAAGCGGGATTGACCCGGTCGAGGCACGCAAGGCCGCCAAGGCTGCTCTGGTGGCCGCCCAGCGCCGTGGCCTGACCTTTGCCGACGCGGTGGATAGATGCCTTGCCGCCAAGCTGGACGCCTTCAAGAACCCGAAACACCGGCAACAATGGGAAAACACTCTTGCCAGCTATGCCACCCCCGACCTTGGCCCGATGCTGGTCAACGATATCACCACGCAAGACGTCTTGCGGGTTCTGCAACCCCATTGGACCGACCGGACGGAAACCGCATCACGCCTGCGCGGGCGGATCGAGGCGGTTCTAAGCTGGGCAACGGTTGCAGGGCATCGGACAGGCGACAACCCGGCGCGCTGGGCGGGTAATCTGAAAGAGCTTTTGCCCGCGCCGTCTAAGGTGGCGACAGAAGGCAATCATCGCGCTTTGGCCTTGGATGATGCGCCCCGCTGGTTTGCCGCCTTGCAGACTCGTGAAGGATTCGGCGCGCGGGCGCTGGAGCTGCTGGCCCTGACCGCCACCCGGTCGCAAGAGATACGGGGGGCGCTATGGGATGAAATCGACTTGGACAAGGCGCTATGGGTCATCCCCGGTAGTCGCATGAAGATGGGCAAGGAACATCGCGTGCCCCTGTCTGACCGCGCCGTTGCGCTGTTGAAGGCCCTTCCCCGGCTGGAGCGCAACCCGCTGGTGTTTCCAGCCCCGCGCGGCGGGCAACTGTCCGACATGACGCTATCGGCCACCATGAAGCGGATGCACGAAAGCGCGGTGGCTGAAGGGGGCGCGGGCTTCATCGACCGCGTGTCCAAGCGCCCCGCCGTGCCACATGGCCTGCGCTCGACGTTCCGTGATTGGGCGGCAGAAAAGACCGCGTTCCCCGGCGACATGGCAGAGGTCGCGCTTGCCCACCGTATCAGCAACACGGTGGAGGCCAGCTATCGGCGCGGCGACATGATCGAAAAGCGGCGGCGGATGATGG
>JANPBI010000334.1:0-5835 GCA_031430315.1 Rhodobacterales bacterium
CTCGGGACACCCTATCCCACGACCCCCCGGACCCCTCCGGTCTGCCCCCGGTCCCGCCAGACGTGGTCCAGCAAGATACAGGCCATCATCGCCTCCCCCACCGGCACCGCCCGGATCCCCACGCAAGGATCGTGCCGCCCCTTGGTGACGAGATCGACCTCCTCCCCCGCCGCCGTCACGGTCTGGCGGGGCGTCAGGATCGACGAGGTCGGCTTGACCGCGAACCGGCACACCACCGGCTGCCCGGTCGAAATCCCGCCCAGTATCCCCCCCGCATGGTTGGACAGATACTCCGGCCCCGCAGGCCCCATCCTGATCTCGTCCGCATTCTCCACCCCCGTCAGCGCCGCCACCGCCATCCCGTCCCCGATCTCCACCGCCTTGACGGCGTTGATCGACATCATTCCGGCGGCAAGGTCCGCGTCGAGTTTCCCATAGAGCGGCGCGCCCAGTCCCGCCGGAACCCCCGTCGCCACCACCTCGATCACCGCGCCGACCGAGTTGTGGGATTTCCTGAGGTCATCCAGATACGCAGCCCACTCCCCCGCCGCGACAGCGTCCGGAACCCAGAAAGGGTTGCGCGCGATCTCGGCCAGATCGAATCGCGACCGGTCGATCCCAATGGTCCCCATCTGCACCATATACCCCGTAATGGTCAGCCCCGGCAGCATCGACGCCAGCACCGCCCGCGCCACCCCGCCCGCCGCGACCCGCGCCGCCGTCTCCCGCGCGCT
Organism: Rhodobacterales bacterium; assembly: GCA_031430315.1. Lineage (GTDB taxonomy): Bacteria > Pseudomonadota > Alphaproteobacteria > Rhodobacterales > Rhodobacteraceae > JAJNPS01. The sequence continues at coordinate 735 of JANPBI010000334.1, forward strand.
GGACCGCCCACCTCCGCGAAAATCCCGCAGCCCGTATTTCTGATGATAGGTTATGTCCGCGTGCCCCGGCCGGAACGCCTGCGCGATGTCGGAATAATCCTTGGACCGCTGGTCGGTATTCTCGATCATCAGCTGGATCGGCGTGCCCGTCGTCACCCCCTGAAACACCCCCGACAGGATGCGCACCTCATCCGCTTCTTTCCGCTGGGTAGTGTACTTGTTCTGTCCCGGCTTTCGCGCATCCAGCCACGGCTGCAGGTCCGCCTCCGTCAGCGCCACGCTGGGCGGGCAGCCATCCACCGTGCAGCCGATCGCCGGCCCGTGGCTTTCCCCCCAGGTGGTGACGCGGAACATGTGGCCAAAGGTGTTGAAGGACATGCGGGTCTCCCTTTTGTCGGGGTCTAGCCTTGGCCTGCCATCGGCTCAAGGGATTTCGGACTTGCAGCGATTTGCCTCCACGCTATGTTCAGCCTCACCTCGGGGTGCCCAAAGGCGAAAAACGCCTGCCGGCTGAGATGCGAAAGCGAACCCGTCGAACCTGAACCGGATCATACCGGCGGAGGGAAGGTGCATGGGTTACTCCATCCCCGACCATTCGTCGCACATGGAGAAACCTTATGAAGACCAGACTCCTTGCTGCGGGCCTTGCCACCATCGCCCATTCGGCGCTGGCGGAGACGCCTGTTTTGACTGTGCTGACCTATGATAGCTTCATTTCCAAATGGGGCCCTGGGCCCGGCGTCGAGAAAGCGTTCGAAGCGACATGTGCCTGCGACCTGCGTTTTGTCGGCGCGGGCGATGGAGCGGCTCTGCTGGCGCGTGTCCAGCTGGAAGGAGCAGCGTCGGAGGCAGACGTGGTCCTCGGCCTCGATACCAACCTGACCGGAGCGGCGACCGCGATGGGTCTGTTCGCGCCACATGATGTCAAGGCCAAGACCGACCTGCCGGTAGAGTTTGCAGACCCTTTGTTCGTGCCCTTCGACTGGGGCTGGTTTGCCTTTGTCTTTGACAAGACCAAGCTCGCGACCCCTCCCAAGACTTTTGAGGAACTGGCGGCCAGTGATCTGAAGATCATCATCCAGGACCCCCGGGCCTCAACCCCCGGTCTGGGGCTGCTGTTGTGGGTCAAGGCGGCCCATGGCGACCGAGCGGGTGAGATCTGGGCAGGCCTTGCCGACAATATCGTAACCGTCACGCCGGGCTGGTCCGAGGCTTATGGTCTGTTCCTTGAGGGCGAGGCTGACATGGTGCTGAGCTATACCACGTCGCCCGCTTACCACTTGATCGCGGAAAGCGATGATACCAAGGCGGCGGCCTTGTTCGACGAGGGACACTATCTGCAGGTCGAGGTGGCCGGCAAACTCGCGGCTTCGGACCAACCTGCTCTGGCCGACCAGTTCCTGGCCTTCATGCTGTCGGACGGGTTCCAGTCGGTGATCCCGCAAACCAACTGGATGTATCCGGCCGTCACGCCTGCCACCGGCTTGCCCGAGGGTTTCGATACCTTTCGCCCGGAAAAGTCGCTGCTGATGTCACCGGCAGAGGCGATGACGGCACGTGACAGGGCTTTGGCGGAATGGCAGACAGCGCTCGCCCGCTGAACGCGCTCGCACTGGTGCTGGCAGCATTGCTGCTGGCGCTGGTGGCGGTTCCTCTGATGGCCGTTGCCAGCCGGGCGACGGGCTTTGCGCTGGCACCCGCCGATTGGGCTGCGGTGCGGTTCACGGTGCTGCAGGCGGCGCTGTCGGCATTGTTCTCGACACTGCTGGCCATCCCGGTTGCCCGTGCGCTGGCAAGGCGGCGGTTTGCCGGGCGCAGCGCTCTGATCACGCTGATGGGTGCGCCGTTCCTGTTGCCTGCCATCGTGGCAGTGCTGGGGCTTTTGGCGATCTTTGGGCGGTCGGGGATCATGAATGACCTCGGGGCGATGCTGGGGCTGCCGAAGCTGTCGATCTACGGGCTACATGGCGTCGTTCTGGCGCATGCGTTCCTGAACATGCCGTTGGTGGTACGCATGATCCTGCAGGGCTGGCAGGCGATCCCGGCAGAACGGTTCCGGCTGGCGTCGTCGCTGGGGTTTGGACCGGCAGAGGTCGCGCGGCATCTGGAAGGCCCGATGCTGCGAAGCGTTCTCCCGGGGGCCGCGCTGGTGGTCTTTGTTATATGCCTGACCAGCTTTGCCGTCGTGCTGACCTTGGGGGGTGGACCCAAGGCGACGACGGTGGAACTCGCGATCTATCAGGCGGTGCGATTTGACTTTGACCTCGGCCGAGCGGCGATGTTGGCATTGGTCCAGTTCGCGATTTGCGGTGTTGCAGCCGTCATCGCCTGGGTGCTGGTGCGTCCAGCGGGGTTTGGGGCCGGGCTTGATCGAAAGATGAAGCTGGCTGCGCCTTTGGGCTGGCGACAGGTCGTAGACGCGGCTGTGATCGGCCTTGCTGCGCTGTTCTTGCTGTTGCCGCTGTTCGCGGTCATCCTGCGCGGAGTGCCTGGACTGTTCGAACTGCCGGCATCGGTGCTTGCGGCGGCTTGGCGATCGGTGGCGGTCGCCGTCGCGTCGACCAGCGTCACGACTCTTGTGGCGTTGGCGATGGCGGTTTCGGTTGCTCGACGCGCGCGCGGTGCCGCGATGATCGAGGCGGCGGCAGTCGTGCCCTTGGCCGCATCCGGCCTTGTGCTGGGAACCGGACTTTTCCTCATCTTGCAGCCATTTGCGCCGCCAACGTCGCTGGCCCTGCCGGTCACGATGCTGGTCAATACCGCGATGTCGCTGCCTTACGTCTACCGCCTGCTGCTACCCGAGGCGCGGGCCTTGATGGCGGATTACGGTCGTCTGGCTGACAGTCTGGGGCTGAGAGGCCTTCCCCGCTGGCGTTGGCTGATCCTGCCGCGTCTGGCCCGGCCCTTGGGGTTCGGTGCGGGCATTGCGGCGGCGCTGTCGATGGGTGATCTGGGCGTTATCGCCCTTTTCGCGGGTGAGGCCCAGGTGACGCTACCGCTGATGGTGAAGGAGCTGATGGGGTCCTACCGGATGGAGGCGGCCGCGGGGGCGGCCTTGCTGCTGGTGATCTTGAGTTTTGCGTTGTTCTGGATTTGCGATTGGGGAGGCCGCCGTGCTGCAGCTTGATCAGGTGGTACTGGTGCAGGACGACTTTCGCCTGACAGCGGACTGGCACGTCGAACCGGGCGCGCGCGTGGCGATCGTCGGGCCTTCGGGTGCGGGCAAGTCGACCTTGCTATCCGCCATCGCGGGGTTCTTTGCGCCGGTCTCTGGTGCGATCCGGTGGCGCGGGCGTGATCTGGCGAATGTGCCCCCGGGGGACCGCCCAGTAAGCATCTTGTTCCAGGACCAGAACCTGTTCCCGCATCTCACCCTGGCGCAGAACCTGGGGCTTGGTTTGCGTCCCGACCTGAAATTGAGCCGTGACCAAACCACAGAAGTTGAGACCGCATTGATCCGCGTGGGGCTTGCCGGGCTTGGCAGCCGCCGACCGGCACAGCTGTCAGGTGGGCAGTTGGGCCGCGCGGCGCTGGCAAGGGCTCTGCTGCGGGCGCGACCTGTCTTGCTGCTGGACGAGCCGTTCGCTGCCCTGGGCCCCGCGCTCAAGGCCGAAATGCTGACATTGGTGGCCGAAGTGGCGACCGAAACCGGGGCCGCTGTCTTGATGGTCACGCATGAACCCCGCGACGCGCATGGGTTCGCCGAACAGACGGTGCTGGTGGCGGACGGCGTTGCAGCGGCGCCTGTCGCAACAGAGGCGCTTTTTGCAAATCCGCCTGCTGCGTTGGCAACCTATCTGGGCCGCTGAAACGAAGGCCCCCGCCGTGTTCGGGCGGGGGGTTCCAATCGCGGCGTTTGGTCGGGTCAGGCGTGTTTCTTGCCTTTAACTCCGGCCCACAGACGTTTGTTCGTCAGATATAAAAGCGACCCGAGCACGATCAGGAAAAGCACGGCCTTGAAGCCAGCTTCCTTGCGGGCATTCAGCTTGGGCTCTGCCGACCACATCAAAAATGCCGAGACATCCATCGACATCTGATCCACGGTCGGCGCGGTTCCGTCGGCATAGGTCACGACATCATCCGAAAGGGGCGGCGGCATCGCGATCCAGCTGCCTTCGATCGTGGAATGACCCTCTTCGTTCTTGCAGCTGTCCGGAATGGCCCCCTTGGCGAAAGCCTTGTTGTAATAGCCATCCGATTCGAAATCGGCCGCACATTCCGGCGGATCGACATAGCCGGTCAGGATGGCATGGATATATTCCGGTCCACCCATTCCCTTGAACATCTGGTTGATGCCGCTGCCATAGGGCCCTGAGAACCCGGCCCGTGCCTTGGCTATCATGCTGAGGTCAGGCGCGTGCGGTTGGGCGATGTTGTTGGCGGGAAAGTTGTCGGCGGGTTCCAGTGTGCGAAACTCGCCTTTTTCCACGACATAAAGTTGCCGATTGCTGTCTTCGTCGTTGATCGGAAAGGCCGTCGCATAGGCACGGACCTGATCCTCGGGCAGCATCGGGCCACCTTCGTCTGCCAGCGTGCGGATGGGCACGTATTTCAGCCCGTGGCAGGACGCGCAGACCTCTGTGTAAAGCTGCAGGCCGCGTTGCAGCTGCATCTGGTCAAAGGTGCCGAACGGGCCTTCATGGGCAAAGGCCACGTCGTCGATATGCGGCGCCTCGCCTGCCGCAAAGGCCGCGCCCATCGTCAATGCCAGCGCCGATGCGGCGGTGAGTGTGATGTTCCTGAACATGGTCGTCAGTTCCTTTCTCACTCAGCCGGTTGCGCCGAGGGAGCACCAGAGGTGCCGCCGGGCGGGGCATAGTGGGCATTGAAGTCTTCTTCGATCGTGGCGGGTTGCGGCAGCGGTTTTTCGATCACGCCCAGAAGCGGCAGGATGATCAGGAAATATGCAAACCAGTAGGCCGAGGCGATCAGCGAAATGGTGGCGTAGGGTTCCTCTGCGGGCATGGCGCCCACCCACATCAGCACCACGAAGTCGATGCAAAGCAGTGCAAACCACCATTTGAACATCGGGCGATACCGACCGGACCGCACCGACGACGTATCCAGCCATGGCGCCAGTGCCATCACGGCAATCGCGCCG
>JANPBI010000335.1:0-4157 GCA_031430315.1 Rhodobacterales bacterium
GGTTCAACCGGCCCTGGGCGTCACGAAAACGTCGTGCAAGTGCATTATCGGGAACTATTCCCCAGCCAACCTCGTTTGACACAATAACGACAGGTGCGAGGCAGGATGACAATGCGGCCAGCAAGCGTGTTCCTTCATCGACAAGGTCGTGTTCGGCCAGCATGTGATTGGTCAGCCACAGGGTCGCGCAATCGACCAAAACCACCTCGTCCGTCGCGACCGCGGCAAGAGCTGACACGAGATCAAGTGGCGCCTCGACCGTCGTCCAGTCTTCGCCCCGATCCTGCCGATGCGCGGCAATCCGCGCGCGCATTTCGTCATCCCAGGCTTCCGATGTCGCGATGTACCGGCGTGGTCGATCCGTCCCATGCGCAAGTCTTTCTGCAAGCTTGGATTTTCCCGAGCGTGCGCCGCCGATCACCAGCGTCAGGGCGGGGGCCGAAAAAGTCACAGGGGCAAGTGATCCGGACAGGCCTTAGCTCCGTAAATATCGTACATGGCGGTATCGCCGGATGCTGCAAGACAGGGGGTTGTCATGGCACTGGACGGATATAACGACCAAACGATGTCCCGCCAAGCGATGAAGGCGGAACTCCTCGATGCAGAAACCGAATTGCGGCTGGCCTATGCCTGGCGCGACCAGCGCGACGAAAAGGCCCTTCACCGGTTGATCACCGCCTACATGCGGCTGGCAATTTCGATGGCGTCGAAATTCCGCCGCTACGGCGCTCCAATGAACGACCTGATCCAGGAGGCGAGCCTCGGCCTGATGAAGGCCGCCGACAAGTTTGACCCGGATCGCGGCGTGCGGTTTTCGACCTATGCCGTCTGGTGGATCAAAGCGTCGATTCAGGATTACGTGATGCGCAACTGGTCGCTGGTGCGGACCGGGTCCACGGGCAGCCAAAAGGCGCTCTTCTTCAACCTGCGCCGGGTGCAGGCCAAGCTGGAGCGTGAGGCGGCGCAGGCGGGTGAAAGCTTGGACCAGTTCCAACTGCGTCAGCGGGTGGCGTCTGAGGTCGGCGTGCCGCTCGCAGATGTGGAGATGATGGAGGGTCGGCTGTCGGGTTCGGACTTTTCGCTGAACGCCACGCAGTCGTCCGAGGACGAAGGTCGCGAATGGATCGACGCGCTGGAGGATGACGGTCCGCAGGCGACCGAACGGTTCGAGTTGTCCCATGACCGGGAGCAGCTGCGCAACTGGTTGGTCGACGCAATGAAGGCGTTGAACAAGCGGGAGCGGCATATCGTGGCTGAGCGCAAGCTGCGTGAAGAGCCGCGCACTTTGGAGAGTCTTGGTGAAGAACTGGGGCTGTCAAAAGAGCGCGTCCGGCAACTTGAGGCGGCGGCCTTTGCCAAGATGCGCCGCAACCTTGAAGAACAGAGCCGGGAAGTGCATAACTTTCTGTAGGGGCGTCGGTCCTTCACGGACGTTGGATTGACAGGGCACTTCGAGCCCAGAACGGTCATTGCCTGCAAGGTGCCTATCACCGGTACTGAATTGTCAAGAAAGCTGAGTTTCTTGCCGTTCCTTTATCGCACGAGTCAGAGTTGACGATGCAAACCCTCGACTCACTCTGGAATCCAGATGTGCAAATTCCTCAGAGAACTTTACGACATCCTGTCCGTCCAGAATAAACTCATACCGACCGCCCTCGTCGTCAGCTTCCGGGTCATACTCCACGACACGCCAAACTCCGAGAATTTCACCGTCGCGGGTAGTGACATCACCGCCAGCTAGCCCTAGCGAGTAGCCGCTCCTCATCCACTCATCGTGGCCCACGAAATTTATTGGGTAAATCAGGTCCACGAGGAGGATGACAATTCACACATCGCGTCGCGCAAATCCTTTCCAGTCCGAATCCCGCGTTTCGTGGCTGGTTCTACGCGTCAATCTTTCGGCCAATGGGGCAGAGACTTAATACTCTCTCCCAACGACCGCTCCGTCCCAAAAAGCGGCCATTCGTTGGCGGCGGCTGATCGCCATTGGGGGGAGTTGAGTTTGCCCGGCGGGACCCCTAACGTGGCTGCAGCTTGGCCGGGAGCCTGCGGATGCTGCACGGAAAACGAATACTTCTGATCATCGGCGGCGGGATCGCGGCCTACAAGGCGCTGGAGCTGATCCGGCTTTTGCAGAAAGCGGGGGCTTCGGTCACTCCGGTGCTGACCCGGGCTGGAGCAGAGTTCGTCACGCCCTTGTCGGTGAGCGCGCTGGCGGGGGCGAAGGTTTACTCGCAGTTGTTCGACCTGACCGATGAGGCCGAGATGGGGCATATCCAACTGTCCCGCGCGGCAGATCTGCTGGTGGTGGCCCCGGCGACGGCGGACCTGATGGCCAAGATGGCGACGGGGCGGGCGGATGACCTGGCTTCAACCCTGCTGCTGGCGACCGACAAGCGGGTGCTGATGGCCCCGGCGATGAATGTGCGGATGTGGACGCATCCGGCGACAGCCCGCAACCTGGGCGTTCTGTTGGGGGACGGGGTACTGACTGTCGGGCCGAACGAGGGCGACATGGCTTGCGGCGAGTTTGGACCGGGGCGGATGGCGGAACCGGCCGAGATTTTGGCGGCGATTGACGCGGCGCTGGGCGGTGGTCCACTGGCGGGAAAACATGTCATCGTTACCTCCGGCCCCACGCATGAACCCATTGATCCTGTGAGGTTTATTGCAAACCGGTCTTCGGGGGCGCAAGGGAGCGCGATTGCGGCGGCGTTGCGCGATCTGGGCGCGCGGGTGACGTTCGTGACGGGACCTGCGGCGGTGGCGGCACCGGTGGGCGTGACCGTGGTGAAGGTGGAAACCGCGCAAGAGATGCTGGCGGCGGTGGAGGGCGGGCTGCCTGCGGATGCGGCGGTGATGGCGGCTGCGGTGGCGGACTGGCGGGTGGCCAACGGGTCTGATCACAAGATGAAAAAGGATGGGTCGGGCAAGGCCCCGGCGCTGGAGTTTGCCGAGAACCCGGACATTCTGGCGTCGGTGGTGAAAGGTGCGCGACGGCCAAAGCTGGTCGTTGGGTTCGCGGCGGAGACGGATGATGTGGTGGCGCATGCGACGGCGAAACGGTTGCGCAAGGGGTGCGACTGGATCGTGGCCAATGACGTCTCACCCGGCACGGGGATCATGGGCGGGGCGGAGAATGCCGTGACGCTGATCAGCGATGCGGGGGCGGAGGCCTGGCCGCGAATGGCCAAGGATGCGGTGGCGCGGCGGCTGGCAGAACGGATTGCCGCTGCGCTGGGCTGAGGGCAGAGGCCTCCGGCGGGGATATTTGGGCCAATGGGACGGGGTTGGGGATGCGTCCTGTGCTGCGGGTCTTGTGGGAAGAGGGGGCGGATCGGGGGCTGCCCTTGCCCGCCTATGAGACAGCCGGGGCGGCGGGGGCGGACATTCGGGCGAACCTGGGGGCGGCGGACCGGGCGGCGGGGGTCGTCTTGCAACCGATGGAGCGCCGGATTGTGCCGACGGGGTTTCGGGTCGAGATTCCAGCAGGTTACGAGATGCAGATCCGGCCGCGATCGGGTCTGGCGCTGAAGCACGGGATCACCTTGCCGAATACTCCCGGCACCATCGACAGCGACTATCGCGGGCCGCTGGGAGTGGCCTTGGTGAACCTTGGGGCAGCGCCCTACACCGTCCAGCACGGCGACCGGATTGCGCAGATGATCGTCGCACCTGTGGTTCAAGCAGAGTTTCAAGTCGTTGAAATGTTGAGTGAAACATCGCGAGGGTCAGGCGGGTTCGGCTCGACCGGCACGCGATGATCGGGATACTGGGGTTTGGCGCGATCTGGGCGGCGGCGCGTTGGGCCAGGTTTCCCCCGCGGCTGGGGTGGATACTGGCAGGGATTTGGTGGGGCGCACTGGTTCTGGCGCATGCACCGTTTCTTCCTTTGGACAACCCGTTGCAACGGCTTGTCGGCGGGGACCTGCGGGCATGGCTTTTCCTGGGCATACTGGTTGCGGTCGTGGTCATTTATCGGTCGGGATTCAAGAAGTTGACACTGCGCCGTCCAGAGACGGTGTCGCTGGAGATTGCCCCCAGCTTTCGCCCGGCAGAGCTGGACCGGTATGCGCGCCACATCATCCTGCGCGAGATCGGGGGGCCGGGGCAGAAACGGCTGAAAGAGGCCAAGGTTCTGGTGGTGGGGGCGGGGG
>JANPBI010000336.1:0-10835 GCA_031430315.1 Rhodobacterales bacterium
GGTTTCCAAGACGCCTGCCTCGTTTCGACGTCATCGGGCGACGGCATTGCCGCTGCAAGAGTTGAAAGAAGCCAGCGCGACAGCCCTCGTCATTATCCCCGAACCAATGGAGGACCGTGGCTCGCCGATTTCAGGATATCGCGCGCCTCGGTCACAAGGGCCAGCTCCCGCCCTCGACGTCGGTTCTCGGCCTCAGGGTCCACGGCAGACCCCCACGGGCAAATTCCGCGAACAGCTTCGTCAAGGCGTAGAGAGTGTGCAACACACCCCCAACGCCACCAGACTTGCCGAACCCGATCGCCACGCATCTTGATTTGCTGCACCGCGTCCGGCTTGAACTCGTCGCTGTTGTTGGCCGTCCCCATCTTCGCCTCGTTGCCTGAAAGCCAGGGGGCAAAGCGTTGCAGGGCACGTCGGCTCAACTGCGCAATTGATCTGTGAATCCCGACGTGAGCTGTCCGTGTCGCTTAACTGAACGGTTGACTAAACTCTCTCACGCTTAATTTTACTAAATGGTTTAGCGAGAATCACATCCTAAGAACAAGATCTTCCAGTCCCTTAGCGACCAGACCCGCCGTGCGATGCTGCGCGAACTTGCGCTTGGCGAACGCACGGTCAGCGACCTGGCAAAGGCGCATCCCATGACGCTTCCGGCGGCATCAAAACACATCAAGGTTCTGGAAAAGGCCGGCCTGATCCGCCGCGAAATCCGCTGGCGCACCCATGTCTGCCATCTGGAGGCGGCACCACTTCAGCGAGCGTTCAGAGAATTGCAGTTCTACGAACAGTTCTGGACGTCGCGCCTCGACATTCTGGAACGCCTGCTGCGTGACGAAGATGCGCAAACGCCCGCCCAAACCCCGACACCCAACCCACCCAAAGGAGAAATGCCATGACCCTCCTGGCAAAAGTTGAAGACTACGGCACTATTTCCGACGGCTCGACATTCACCATCCAGCGCTGGCTTCCCGGCCCGGTGGATCGGATATGGACCTGTCTGACCGACAGCGACCATCGCCGCAAATGGCTGGCGGCCGGGGACATGCAGCTGGCCGCCGGGGCATCATTGGAACTCGTCTGGCGTAACGAAGCGCTGAGCGATCCGTCCGACCCTCGGGCTATGAGGCAAGTCCAGTTGCAGGGGATCATGGCCAAGAAGATAGGGTTTCAACCCCATGATCGAGGCCTCGGCAGAGGCCCCGCTACCGCCCATTTCCCCCAGACCCACCACGCCGCTATCGCAGATCACTTCGACAATCGTGCGGATGAAACGCCCCCAATGGGCACCGTTGGCATGACGCAATGGGGCCGGCTACGGCCCGGACACTGTGGTGGCGCGCAGATCGGTGAGCGTCATGTGGTTGCTCAAAACCGATGGGCAGGGAGGCCCTTGAAACCGGCGTCCAAGGCGAAAAGGTCCCCTTCCTGCGGGTTTGTGGCTAGGTGTTCGGGCGTCATCGGGACCAACGCCCCCTTCGTTCAAGAGGTTGCAAGGGCGGTCCGGTTTGAGCTCTGCCAATGGCTTCGGTTCCCCACGCCAGTCCCAAAGGCACACATCCCGCTTCATCCCCCGAATGGCCCCGCCATCCGTAGGCAGCCTGATTAAGGTTGACCGCCCCGGCAGCGGCCAAAGCTGATGTCGGCCCGTTTCGGGGTGATATGCATGCACGCGGCGACCGATGATACTGACCCAGACCAGCCGTTGCCGCCGGTCATCCCAAACCGCACTTTTCCCCAAGATATCATGGGCCGTGAGGGCCAGCTTGACCTCTATCACGGCCTGCGAACGAATCCGTTGACAGGCAGGATGTGGGACAGCTAGATACAATTCAAGCAAACCTGTCATACAGGTTTGGGGGGAGAAGCTTGGAACAAATCAGCAGCTCAGGCCTGGTCGGGGACGCTATCGGGGCCATCTCGCGGCACATCCGCGAAAAGGACCTGATGCCGGGCGACAAGCTGCCGTCCGAGGCGCTGATGTCCAAAGAGCTGAACGTGTCGCGGACCGTGGTGCGCGAGGCGTTCCGGTCGCTAGCAGCGATGCGGATCATTGAGCTTGCAACCGGCAAGCGGGCGACGGTGGCGCAGATCGACCATGCTGCGATGTCGCTGATGATCGAACATGGCGTGCATACAGACCAGATCAATATCCAGCAAATATACGACGTCCGCCGCACCATAGAGACGCGGATCGTGACGCTGGCCGCGATCCGCCGCAGTGATATTGAGGCGGCTGAAATCATTGACCTTGCCGAAAAGATGCGCGGCAGCGTCGATACCCCTGCAACCCTGATGGAGCATGACCTGGCCTTTCACACGGCACTGGCGCGGGCGTCGCGCAATCCGGTCTATTCGTTGTTGATCGGCGCGTTCCAGGGCATCACCCGCCAGACCTGGCCAATCGGCTGGAAAAGCCGCCCCACACAAGCATCGCGCGATTTGATGGTGGCAACCCATGTCGAGATCGCGCTGGCCGTTGCTGCCAGCGACCCGCAAAAGGCCACGACGGCGATGTCGTTGCACTTTGATGAAAGCGTGCGGGCACTTCTGACGGCCGGTCTGTCATGAAGATCACCGCCCTTGAAACCATCCGAATTGCCGAACGGCCCAACCTCTTGTGGCTGCAGGTCCATACGGATGCCGGGCTTTCCGGTCTGGGTGAAACCTTTTTTGGAGCGGCCTCAGTGGAGGCGCATGTCCATGAATACATCGCGCCGCGCGTGATCGGACGTGATCCGCTTGAAATTGACCGTCTGGCGGCCGATCTGGTGGGCTATCTGGGGTTCCGGTCCTCGGGCGCCGAGATGCGCGGGAATTCGGCCTTCGACATTGCGCTGTGGGATCTGTTCGGCAAGGCGATGAACCAGCCGATTGCCCAGATGCTGGGCGGTTTCACGCGGCGCGAGATCCGCACCTACAACACTTGCGCCGGGACTGAATATGTAAAAAAGACTTCAGGCCAGGTCACGGCCAACTACGGTATCGGCTCGGGCACGAAGTTCGACGACTTGAACGGCTTTCTGACCCGCGCGGATGAATTGGCCCATTCCCTGCTGGAAGAGGGCATCACGGCAATGAAGATCTGGCCCTTTGACCAGGCGGCCGAGGCCACGCGCGGGCAGTACATCTCGGGTCCGGACCTTCGCGAGGCACTGGAGCCGTTCGAAAAGATCCGGAGCGCCGTCGGAGACCGGATGGATATCATGGTCGAGTTCCATTCCATGTGGCAGCTTTTGCCTGCAATTCAGATTGCCAAGGCACTGACGCCTTTTCAGACCTTCTGGCACGAAGACCCGATCCGGATGGACAGCCTGTCCAGCCTGAAACGCTATGCAGAAGTGTCACCCGCGCCGATCTCGGCCTCCGAGACCCTCGCTACGCGCTGGGGGTTCCGCGACCTTCTAGAAACCGGGGCGGCAGGCGTTGTCATGCTGGACCTCAGCTGGTGTGGCGGGCTGTCCGAGGCGCGCAAGATCGCGTCGATGGCCGAGGCCTGGCATCTGCCAGTGGCGCCGCATGACTGCACCGGGCCGGTGGTCCTGTGCGCTAGCACCCATCTTTCGCTGAACGCACCCAATGCTCTGGTGCAGGAAAGCGTGCGCGCGTTCTACCGCACCTGGTACCGCGATCTGGTCACCGCCTTGCCCGAGGTCAAGGGCGGTATGATCACGGTTCCGCCCGGGCCCGGTCTGGGGATGGACCTGCATCCAGATCTCGACCGCGCCTTCACCACCTCACGCAAGATTTCTGACGCAACCACGGTCTGAAAAGACCATAACACTGCTCATGGGAGGAGCAAAAAAATGAAAGTACTCAAGGGACTGGCCGTCGCGGCTTTGCTGTCCAGCGTATCATCTGTCGCGGTTGCGCAGGATCCGCTGGATATCGCCTTTACCGTCCATTCGGGCGCCTCCAACACCTTCTGGCAAGCTGTTCAGAAGGGATACGACGATGCCTGCGCCAAGATTGGGGCAACCTGCCAGATGGTCTATGTCCAGACCGACGGCTCCATCCCAGAACAAGTTGCCAACATGGAAGCCGCAATTGCGCGCGGGCCGGACGCCCTGATCACGTCCATCGTCGACAACACGGCGTTTGACGAAGTGATCCAGCGCGCCCGTGATGCCGGGATCGTCGTCATCGCCTCGAACGTCGATGACCTTGAAGGTGCGGCAGGCAATGCGCGGCAGGCCTTCGTGGGCCAGGGCTTCGTGCCTGCGGGCTATGGTCTGGCAAAGGCGCAGTGGGCCAACATGCCCGCCGAAGGGCCGCTGCACATTCTGGTCGGCGTCTCGGGTCCGGGGCAGAACTGGTCGGAATCCCGCGCCCTTGGCGTCACGAACTTTCTGGACGAGATGATCGCGGCCAGTCCTGACCGGGCGATCACCTATGAAAAGATCGATTCTGGCACCGATCTTGCCATCGTGGCAGACCGCGTCGGTGCCTACCTTTCGGCCAATCCCAATACGAATGCCTATTTCGATACCGGTTTTTGGCATGCGGGTGTGGCGGGCGTCCTTCGAGACCGCGGGGTTGAGGCAGGCAAAGTGCTTCTGGCGGGCTTTGACCTTGTGCCGGTCGTTCTGGATGAAATGGATGCAGGCTACATTCAGGTCGAGGTCGACCAGCAGCCCTACATGCAAGGGTTCCTGCCCGTCATGATGGTCTATCTGAACAAAACGGTCGGACTTGCCCCCGCAGACATCAACACCGGCGAGGCTTTGGTCTATCCTGCGGATGTGGCGGCGGTACGCGGTCTTTCTGAGCAAGGCCTGCGCTAATCTCCTATAATGACAACGCGGGGCCTTGTTGGCCCCGCGTCGGTCCTGTCCGCACCACAAGGATTTCGCCGCATGCGCCGTCTGATCAAACTGTCCCTGCAAAAGCCCGAACTTGCCAGTGCGATGCTTTTGCTGTTGCTGATCTTGCTGTTTCAGATCCGTTCGGACGGTGTTTTCCTGTCGGTCAACAACATCCGCGGCGTCCTTGGCCTGTTGCCCGAAACAGCACTGGTGGCCGTGGGCGTCACCCTTTTGATGATCTCGGGCGAGTTCGATCTGTCGGTCGGCTCGGTCTTTGCGCTGATGCCGATGACGATGGCGGTCCTTGTCGTGGGCGGCTGGCCGTTCTGGCTTGCGGTGGCGGCGGCGCTGGCGGTGTGCGCGTTCATCGGGTTTCTCAACGGCTGGATCACCATCCAATTTGACATCCCGTCCTTCATCACAACGTTGGGCATGCTTTTCATGGCGCGGTCCATGACGGTGGTCATTTCCGGGGGCTTTCCGCCGCGGATCAAACCGGGCGAAGTGCCAAGCTGGATCTTCGTGGGCTTTGTCGATGATGGCGGCCTGATACGCGCGTCGGTCTTGTGGTTCATCGGCATTGCGGGTCTGATAAGCCTACTGTTATCGCGCACAAATTTCGGCAACTGGGTCCGCGCCACCGGGGGGTTTATGCCCGCCGCCGCCGCGATGGGCATCCCCACGGGCAAGGTCAAGATCGCCTGCTTCATGATCTGTTCGGTCCTGGCGGGCTTTGCCGGCATGATCCAGTCGCTGCGTCTGAATTCGTTCCTGCCGTCCATCGGCGAGGGGATGGAACTTCAGGCCGTTTCGGCAGCCGTGATCGGCGGCACCTCGCTGTCGGGCGGGATCGGCTCGATCCTCGGCGGCCTGATCGGCTCCACCCTGATCCGCGTCATCGACAACGGTATGGTCATGAGCCAGATCGACGGTACATGGTTCAAGTTTGCCATCGGTGCCCTGACCATCTTTGCGGTCGTCGGCAATGCCTGGCTGCGCAAGCGCGGCCGCGCCATGAAGGTAGAGACCGACAAATGACACCGATCATTTCCGTGCGCAACCTGCACAAGTGGTATTCGGGCGTTCATGCGCTGAAAGGCGTGTCGCTGGACATCATGCCCGGAGAGGCCTTGGGCCTTATCGGCGACAACGGTGCGGGCAAGTCGACCCTGATCAACATCCTGTCCGGCTTGCACCGCCAGGACGAGGGCGAGATCGTGATCGAAGGCAAGCCCGCCCGGATCACCAACCCCAAGGATTCCATGGCATTGGGGATCGAGACGATCTACCAATACAACTCGATGGTCCCGACGATGACGATCGCCCGAAATGTCTTCATCGGACGCGAGCCGAAGACGTGGTCAATCGGCGGTCTGGGCATTCTGGACGAACGCAAGATGCGCGATGACGCGGTCAAGGCGATTGCGGATGTGGACCTGCATCTGCGGTCGCCCGACGCACTGGTGGGCGAATTGTCGGGGGGCCAGCGGCAGGGCGTCGCCATCGCCCGCGCCATGCATTTCAAGTCCAAGGTGATGATCCTTGACGAGCCGACAAACCATCTGTCCGTCAAGGAAACAGCCAAGGTGATCGGCTTTGTCCGCGGGCTCAAGGCGCAGGGCGTGACCAGCATCTTCATCAGTCACAACATGCACCATGTCTTTGCCTGCTGTGACCGCATCGTCGCCATGGCGCTCGGGCAGATCGTGCTCGACAAACCCGCTACTGAGACCTCGATAGAGGAGGTTTCCGAAAAGCTGTGAGAGAACGTTCGTGCCCGACCTGACCGGAAAACATGCGCTGATCACGGGCGGGCTTGGCTCTATCGGCAAGGCGCTCGTTGCGGGCTTCGCGGCAACCGGGGCACTGGTGACGGTGCTGGATCTGCCGGATGCAACTCCGCCGAAAGGTCATGGCTGGCTTGGGGTCGATCTAGGCAATCTGGCCAATGCGCAGTCGCGCGTTGCCGCCGCCGGGCCGTTCGATATTCTTGTCAACAACGCGGCGCTGATCATCAACAAGCCGTTCGAGGATTTCAGCATCGACGAGTACGAGACCCAGTTGCGCGTAAATTCTGCCGCCGCTTTTGCCCTGACGCGCGCCTGCGCACCGGGCATGAAGGCGCGCGGGTGGGGCCGGATCATCAACTTGACCTCGCTGACCTTGAACGGCCAATGGGAAGGCTATGTCCCCTATGTCACCTCAAAAGGAGCAATGCTGGGACTGACCAAAGGGCTAGCGCGCGAGTTGGGACAGCATGGCGTCACCGTGAACGCCATTGCCCCCGGGGCGGTGGTGTCAGAGGCCGAGAACCGCGTTTTCGCCGACCGCCTGCAGGAGTACCATGAATTCATCCTTGAACGCCAAAGCATCAAGTCGCGCATCCAGCCCGAAGATGTCGCCAGTCTGGCGGTGTTTCTGGCCTCCGATGCGGCGCGCATGATCTCGGGGCAGAACATTGGCATTGATGGTGGGTGGTGAATGATCA
Source organism: Rhodobacterales bacterium (assembly GCA_031430315.1). GTDB lineage: Bacteria > Pseudomonadota > Alphaproteobacteria > Rhodobacterales > Rhodobacteraceae > JAJNPS01. The sequence continues at coordinate 7,291 of JANPBI010000336.1, forward strand.
CGCTGACCGCAGGCACCTCCAAGGCCGAGATCGTACCGGAAATGGGTGGCGGGCTGGCCGGCCTTTGGGCGGGCGACCTGCCGGTTCTGCGGCCTTGGCCGGGTAAGGTGTCAGCTGGTCCATTTGCATTGTCCTGCAACCTGCTGGTCCCATTTTCGAACCGCATTTCGGGCGGAGGATTTACGTATGACGGGCGTCAACATGTGGTCCAGCCCAACTTGCCGGGTGAACCTTATCCGATACATGGGGACGGTTTTCAGCGTGCTTGGAACATCGCGGCGACGTCCGCTAGTTCCGCTCGGCTGATCCTGACGGACGGCGTGATCGGCCCTTTCCGCTATTCTGCCGAGGTCACTTACACGTTGACCCCGCATGCGCTCAACACCGGGCTTGCGGTCACCAGCCTCGGCGAGGTCCCATTGCCGTTTGGCCTTGGCCTGCATCCGTGGTTCCCGCGCAATTCTACGACCCGCCTCAGGTTCAACGCGACGGGCATCTGGCCAGAAACACCTGACCATCTGCCCGCCACTTGCCAGCCCCAGCCCCTTGGCGACGGCACCCCTTGGCGTGACCTGGCCCCCTTGCCGGATAGCTGGATCAACGCGGGCTTTTCCGGCTGGGACGGCCACGCCTGGATCGATCAAACAGCCGGTGCCGCGCCGGTCCATCTTGTCGCAGCGCAACTTGGCACGGCGTTGGTCTATTCTCCGTCGGCCAATGCCGATTTCTTTTGCTTCGAGCCTGTCTCTCATCCGGTCGACGCCCACAATCTTCCCGGCCAGCCTGGCCTCGTGCGGCTTGCGCCCGGTGAAACACTTTCCGCCTGCATGACCCTGAACTGGGGACATGACATGACAACGCCACAGAATTTGGAGGTGCAGCAATGACCGCATCCGCAACATCCATCCCGGTTGGACAGCGCGACTACAGCCTGGTCGGCCCTGATAGCCGCCACGCGATAGAGATCGGGCTCGCCTCAGCCGAATGGTACCACTCCGATGTGCCGCGCGCCGTGATGAAGGACCTGATGAAGCGCACCGACGGTCCCGCCATCCGCGACACGATATTGTGGTTCGCGTTGCTTATCGGCGGGGCCTGGGGTGGCATCTATTTCTGGGGAACCTGGGCCTGCGTGCCGTTCCTGTTCGTCTACAGCGTGATCTACGGATCGTCCTGTGACAGCCGTTGGCACGAATGTGGCCACGGCACTGCGTTTCGCACCCCATGGATGAACGATGTCATCTACCAGATCGCCAGCTTCATGGTGATGCGCAACCCGGTCACCTGGCGGTGGAGCCATGCACGCCACCACACCGACACCTACATCGTCGGGCGCGATGCCGAAATCGCCTGGATGCGCCCGCCCAAGGTGCTGCTGAACTTCCTCGCATTTTTCGATGTCATCGGGGCGGTCCGGTCGCTGCGCATTCTTGCCCGAAACGCCATGGGCACGCTTACGCCTGATGAGAAAAACTTCATCCCCGAATCCGAATGGGACAAGGCGGTCTTTGCGGCGCGGGTGCATATGGCGATCTATGCCGCGACCATTGCGGTAGCCTTTGCCACCTGGTCCTGGCTGCCGCTGATGCTGATCGGCCTTCCGCGCATCTATGGCTGCTGGCACATGGTGATGTGCGGCCACTTGCAGCATGCCGGGCTGGCCGAGAACGTCCTGGACCACCGGCTGAACAGCCGGACGGTCTACATGAACCCCATCAGCCGCTACATCTACTGGAACATGAATTACCACATCGAGCATCACATGTACCCGATGGTGCCGTACCACGCTTTGCCGCGCCTGCATGAGGTGATCAAGGCCGACCTGCCGCCGCCAAACCCGTCCATTCTGGACGGCTACCGCGAGATTATCGCGTCGCTGCGTCAGCAAAAGACCGACCCGGAATACTACTTTCGCAAGACACTTCCACCGACCGCAAAGCCCTATCGCGAGGAATTCCACAATCTGGACATCGCCCGGTCTGGCACGTGAAGGAAAAAGACATGCCCCGCACCAAACCCACCATCGCCGACCTGCGCGCCCGCAAGGGCCATGGTCAATTGACCATGCTGCGCGTCATGTCACTGGACGAAGCGGCAGCGGCCGAAGAGGCCGGGATCGACATCGTGTCCGTCCCCGCCGAGATTGTCACCCATCCGCGCTACCGCGAGGTTGCGCCGTCCCTTTTCTCCATGACCGGCCAAACCCATCTGGAGGCGGGTACCCGCGACGACTATCTACGCTGGGCCTGCAAGGCGATGCTTGCCGGGGCGGATGCCGTCTACTGTTCCGGCGGGCTAGGCACGGTGGAACATGTCGCGCGCGAACATATCCCCGTTGTGGGGCATGTCGGCCTTGTGCCCAGCCGGGCCACCTGGACCGGTGGCATGAAGGCGGTCGCAAAGACGGCCAAAGGCGCGATGGCGCTCTTGGACGAGGTGCGGGCCTACGAGGCCGCTGGCGCCTTTGCGGTCGAGATCGAGGTGGTCCCGGTCGAAGTCGCCGCCGAAATCAGCCACAGGGTCGGTATCCTCTTGTGGTCGATGGGGGCGGGTCCCGGCTGCGATGCGCAGTATCTGTTTGCCGAAGATATCCTTGGCACCAATCGCGGCCACATGCCAAGGCACTCCAAGATCTATCGCGACTTCGCCGCCGAATATGACCGTCTGCAAGTTGAGCGCATTGCAGCCTTTAGCGAGTTCATCGCCGACGTCGCCTCCTCTGCTTATCCAGAAGACAAGCATGTGGTGAAGATGGCCCCCGAGGAACTCGCCGCGTTTCTGGCCGCAGTGAAGACATAACCTGCGCAAAGAGAACAATGATGCCGGGTGCTGTCAGACGAATGCGGGCCCGTCTCCGTTCCCCTGCCCCCCCTGTCGATCAGACAGCGATAAGGCCGCGCCACTAGGCGAGAGCGGCGGCGCAGGTCTGTTTGTAGGTGTAGCGGTTCTGGAGATGGCGCTCCACCCGAAGGTGGTGGTGGACCGAGGCATGAACCGAGGCGAACTTCTACAATGTTCGCATGCGCCGGAACCGTAGCGCTAACCGCTCGCGTCGTCGGAATGGCAGGTGCGAGTTCTCGGCCCGGTTGTTGAGCCACCGTCCCTTCTCGCGGTCGTCGCCACGGCCGAGGTCCTTCAAGTGGGCACAATAGGAGCGCAGGCGATCCGTCACGATGGTCTCGGGCCGGTTGTGCCGCCTCATGGATTTCTTCAAGAACTTCGGCGCTGCCTTGCGATCGCGTGTCTTGGTGACGACGCTTTCCAGCACCTCGCCCTCGTGATCGACAGCCCGCCAAAGGTAGCGCGTCACACCGTTGATTTTCAGGAAGATCTCGTCCAGATGCCATCGCCAGTGGCGATAGACACGCATCGCTTCCACCCAGTTGCCCCTGATCTCGGCAGCGAACATCGGGCCGAACCGGTTCCACCAGAACCGCACAGTCTCGTGGCTGATCTCGATGCCCCGCTCGTGGATCAGGTCCTCGACATCGCGCAACGTCAACGGGAACCGGATACAGAGCATCACTGCGAGGCGAATGATCGCG
>JANPBI010000337.1:0-1881 GCA_031430315.1 Rhodobacterales bacterium
TTTACCGATGGCGCGCAGGTGGTCCGGGCACAGGGCACGACCCTGCGCGAGGTGCTGCGGGATCTGGCGGCGCAGCACCCCGCGCTTGACCGGATCCTGAAAGGCGGTGCCTCGGTGTCGGTCAACGGCGTGATCGAGACCAACCTTTCAGCGCCGGTTGCGCCGGATGCCGAGGTGTACTTGATCCAGCGAATCAAGGGCGGATAACCAGCCGGGCCGCCGCGACCGGGGTCCGGCGGGGCGCTGTGATCCGGCCGCTTTTGTCTTGCGCGATCCTGGCACCATCGCGCGGGGCCGGACGCTGTGCTGTTGTTCCCGGCTGAGGCCGCTTGTGGACATCGGCGGGATACCGCGGGTCGTGCGGATTTGAGGTGCGCGCGCCCGAGGAACGGCCGGGGGGCATCGGCAGCCGGTCTTATGCGGGCTCTGGCCATGAAGATGCTTCCCCTTGAAGCAGCACCGGAATAGGCTGTTACCCCGGACCTGAGAGAGGGGCATCCATGCGCGCAGCCGCAAATCCCGTAGTGCACATCGACGATGACCGGTTTCGCGTGACCGAGTGGCAGTTTTCCCCGGGGGCGGAAACCGGCTGGCATCGGCATGGCCATGACTATGTGATCGTCCCCTTGTGTGACGGCCAACTTGTGCTTGATCTGCCGGGGGGCCAGAAAGCCACGGCCAGCCTGACGCAAGGTGTGCCTTATTCGCGGCGCGAGGGTGTTGAGCATAACGTCACCAATGGCTCTGACAGCGCCCCGCTGGCGTTTCTGGAGGTCGAGGTGGTGGATGGCGCGCTGGCCCATCGCCGTCAGGCAACGATGACCGCGATGATGGCTGCGTTCAATGCGCGCGACGTCGAGGGCGTCATGGCCTGCATGGCCGTGGACTGCGCTTTTCACGCCTCAGCCGGACCCGATGCGGAAGGTCAGCGCCACATCGGGCGCGACGCTGTGCGGCGGGCAACGGCCGCGGTTTTCGAGACTTTCCCCGAGGCGGCCTGGACCGACGGGAAGCATGTGATGGCGGGCGACACCGGCCTGTCAAGCTGGCGCTTTGTCGGGCGCCGCCCGGATGGCAGTCCGGTGGACGTGTGGGGCTGCGATGTCTTGCTGTTTGACGGCGATCTGATTGCGGTCAAGGACAGCTACCGCAAGGCGCGGGGCTGATCAGCGGCTATAGCGGATGAAGGGTGTCTGTTTACCGATGCGGTCGTAAAGTCGGCGGCCTGCGGCGTTGAAGTCCTGCGTCAGCCAGTAGACCGCAGGTGTGCCATTTGCGTCGGCAGCGGCATAGACCGCCTCGATCAGCTTTCGGCCAAGGCCGGTGCCGCGCGCTGCGGGCGAGACGTAGAGGTCTTGCAGGTAGCAGACATTCTCAACCTTCCAGCAGTGACGATGGAACAGGAAGTGGGTAAGGCCCATGGCCTTGCCATCGACCAAGGCGATCAAGCCGTTGAAATCCTGAGGATCATCGCCCAGAAGCCGGGCGAATGTGCTTGCGTAGACCGCGTCGGACACGCGGGTTTCGTAATACTCCAGATAACTCGTCCACAACCGACGCCAGTCGGCTTCATCGCTGGCGATGAGGGGGCGGAGGAGGATCTCGGGCATGCGTACACCGGCAAAAATGGGGCCGGCCACCCTTGGGGCAGCCGGCCGAGTTGGACGAGGCCTTACTTCATCAGGTCAGCCACCGGAATGGGTTCCGAGATGGTCCATTCATCGACTACGCCGGGCTTGCCTGCATTGGTTTCCACGATCAGATAGCGTGCCCGGTTTTGGTGGTGGATTTCCGAGGTAAAGGTGCGCGGGCCAAACAGCGTCGGCTCGGCGTTCATTTTCTCAAGTTCCGCCACCACGGCTGCGGTTTCGGTGGTGCCTG
>JANPBI010000338.1:0-5465 GCA_031430315.1 Rhodobacterales bacterium
GAGCCAGCGGTTCGGCGTGCCGATGGGCTATGGCGGGCCGCATGCCGCGTTTTTTGCCTGCAAGGATGAACACAAACGGTCCATGCCGGGGCGGATTGTGGGGGTGTCGGTCGACAGCCACGGCAATATGGCCTACCGGCTCAGCCTTCAAACGCGCGAACAGCATATCAGGCGCGAAAAGGCGACCTCCAACGTCTGCACGGCGCAGGCCTTGCTGGCGGTTATGGCGTCGTTCTATGGCGTCTTTCACGGGCCTATGGGGCTGCGTGCCATTGCAGAGCGGGTGCATTTTCTGACCAACCGGCTGGCGCGGGCGCTGAAGGCTGCTGGTGCCAAGGTCAGCCCCAAGGCGTTCTTTGACACGATCACGGTTGAGGTGGGAGTGGGGCAGGCGGGGATCCTTGCCGCCGCCCGGCACGAGGGGCTGAATTTCCGCAAGATCGGGCTGGACCGCATCGGCATCGCGCTGGACGAGACGACGGATGAACGCGTGTTGATCCGGGTCTTGAAGGCATTCGGCATCGACGGGGTGCCACCGCATCGCGCGACGCTGGGATTTCCTGAGACGTTGCTGCGGGCGTCGGACTACCTGACCCATCCGGTCTTTCACATGAACCGGGCCGAGTCCGAGATGATGCGCTATATGCGCCGCCTGTCGGACCGCGATCTGGCGCTGGATCGGGCGATGATCCCGCTTGGCTCTTGCACGATGAAGTTGAATGCGGCGGCCGAGATGATGCCGATCACCTGGCCGGAATTCGGGTCTTTGCATCCCTTTGCGCCTGCTGATCAGGCGCTGGGCTACAAGGAAGCGATCGACGATCTGTCAGGCAAACTGTGCGAAATCACCGGCTATGACGCCATGTCGATGCAGCCCAATTCCGGCGCACAAGGCGAATATGCCGGTCTGTTGACCATTCAAGCCTATCATCGCAGCCGGGGAGATACGCACCGGACGGTCTGCCTGATCCCGGTCAGCGCCCATGGCACCAACCCGGCCTCGGCGCAGATGGCGGGAATGCAGGTTGTGGTGGTGAAATCGGCCCCGAACGGCGACGTGGACCTCGAGGACTTTGCCGCCAAGGCTGCCGAGGCCGGCGACAGGCTTGCGGCTTGCATGATCACCTACCCATCGACCCACGGCGTGTTCGAGGAGACTGTGCGCGAGATTTGCCGCATCACCCATGACCACGGGGGACAGGTCTATCTGGACGGCGCCAACATGAACGCGCTGGTCGGGCTGGTGAAACCGGGCGAGATTGGGTCGGACGTGTCCCTCCTGAACCTGCATAAGACCTTTGCCATCCCGCATGGCGGTGGCGGGCCAGGAATGGGACCGATCGGTGTCAAGCAACACTTGGCACCCTTTCTTCCGGGGCATCCCGAAATCGGCGGACATGAGGGGCCGGTCTCGGCAGCCCCCTATGGTTCGGCCAGCATCTTGCTGATCAGCTGGGCCTATTGCCTGATGATGGGGGGGCAGGGCCTGACCCAAGCCACTCGTGTGGCGATCCTGAACGCCAACTATATCGCGGCGCGGCTATCGGGGGCCTACCCGATCCTGTTCATGGGCAACAAGGGACGCGTCGCGCATGAATGCATCTTGGATACCCGGCCCTTTGCCGAAGCGGGCGTCACCGTGGACGACATTGCCAAGCGCCTGATCGACAATGGCTTTCACGCTCCCACGATGAGCTGGCCGGTCAGCGGCACATTGATGGTGGAGCCGACGGAGTCCGAGACCAAGGCTGAGATCGACCGCTTTATCACCGCCCTACTGGCGATCCGGGCCGAGATCGCGGCGGTCGAACGGGGCGAGATCAGCGCCGAAGACAGCCCTCTGCGCCATGCGCCCCACACGGTCAACGATCTGGTCGCCGACTGGGACCGCAAATACAGCCGGAGCGACGCCTGCTTTCCGCCGGGCGCCTTCAAGGTCGACAAATACTGGCCCCCTGTGGGACGGGTCGACAATGTCTTTGGCGACCGTAACCTGGTCTGCACCTGCCCGCCGGTCGAAAGCTATATGGAGGCGGCGGAGTAATCCCTTGACCGTGGGTCTGTGCCACCCGATTTTTACCCTTGGTGCTGCATCCTGTACGGGGCGGCGCTTGTCAGGCGGCGGGGTGCTGCGGACGCGGGCGCCGCTGATCCGAGCACGGCCCAAATCTTGACATCGGGCCGCCGCTTGGCCACATAAAGCACCAGTGGGGTCGTAGCTCAGTTGGGAGAGCGCGTCGTTCGCAATGACGAGGTCAGGAGTTCGATCCTCCTCGGCTCCACCAGTTTGCCCAGCGCAAAGTGTTGACAGGAAAAGGAACCACTAGATTGTACCTTTTCTGTCCCACCATCTAGCCCACAACGGGGCGCCTTTTCTCTGCGCGATGATGCTAGACGACGATGTCTGTGATCCGTCAATTCTTGTGCAATAACAAAGGCGTGCGGCGTCTGGGAATTGCACCGGTACGGGCAAGGTAGAGGATGCGGCGGAAGTAATTCACCGCCTTTAACTGATAATACGGCAGGCGCCGATACCATTTGAACTTATGCTCCTTTGCAAAGTTGGTGCCGATGACAGTGGAGATATTGTGGTCATCGGTATGCGAGGCGAAAGGCTCGAGCCCGCGCTGCCGGTAATCATGCACGTAGAAGCGGTTCAGCTCATGGTCGAGTGCCCGGGTCTGGGGCCACAGGCCGGGCAAAAGGCGCGCAGCGACGTCCCGCTTGATCAGATAACAGGCGTTGCCCGTGAAGGGACCAATGTAAGCGTTGAGCTGAAAGCGGCCCATCGTGCCTTGTACGACCGGCAGCTTCGCGCGAACGGCGTTAAAGCGTACTAAGTCCCAGTGGTCACGACCGGCAAGCGCGGTCGCAAGTGCCTCCAGGAAGTTGTCGTGGAACACTACGTCATCCTCAAGAATCAGTGCGATCTCCTGCCCGGATGCGACAAAGGCCTCCCAAACCGTCAGATGCGAGGCATAGACGCCGAGCTTGCCCGCAACAAGACTGGTGCCCATGTTGCGATGGTAGGCGGCCTCGTCGGCGCGGCTCATGAGTTCCGCTTGCCGGGCCTTGCCGTTGATTGCCGAAAATAGCTGCCACGCAAGCCCCATCGTAGTTAGTTGTTTCTCCATCTCTTCGCGCCGGGCGACGTCGCGCGGTAAGTTGATAAGCCAGACCTCGACATCTTCAATCTTCATATAGGCCCCCTTCTGCATGTTGGGCTTGGGCGCCGGTTTCTGCGTGCATAAATTTGAACGTGTATTCGTCAACGTCGCGTACCTGCGAAGCGTCGCCCGCCTGCCGTCGGCACAACCGGGAAAAGGCCCGCGGTCTCGCGGCTTCTCAACTTCCCTTTCTATTGCGGAGCCGTTCCCTGCCCAGAGGCCCGCGTCAAAGCGCCATCGGTTAGTCGGCTGCCGCAAAATTCAGTGTGTCAAAGCTTGGTAGTCGTCCTGAAAACGAGAAAGATAGGCATGCGTCCGTTGCGCGTTCAGCGCGTGCTTGAGAAACGACCAGACCGGTCTTTCGGGCCAGCCCATTGCATCGGGATCGGCCGCACAAATTTCTGGCCTGTTTGCATAGTGACGCTCCTGAAAGCGTCGATAAACCTGCCTGAACGACGCTGGCATGTTGGCGGTTACGTCATCCCACGGCTTATTCGGGCCGATGAAATGGATAAGGCGGGGTTCGGCGGCCAACATGTGAAATCGAGACACCGCCGTAAATTGCCAGTTCCAAATTGGGCTCAGCTCGGCCCAGCGGCCGCGAAGAACTAAGTTGAGCGCCGACTGGTCATGCCGGATAAGTGTGTCGGGCTTACGCTGCATCAATGCAATAGAACTATCAAGAACGGCCTCAGCGTTGAACTTCTCGACGTCTATCAACAGGACGCCTGCATTGAAATAGGGTGCCGGGACGAGGTTCTCGCGCTTGTACTCGATGACCTGACGAAGAGGTCGCCGCCACTGCTGCTGGTCCCGGACAGCGCCCAAGACTTGCCCCTTGAGGTCCGCGCCAAGGATGGACCCAATCCCCGCCCCGTTTACTAGGATGTCGCTGTCCAGATACAGTACGCGCTCGTACTCGCCGGCCACCACCTGGGGAACCAAAAGGCGCAGCCAAGTCGCCGTTCCGTGGCGACTTAGGTTAGGCGCATCGGTAAAGGGGTTTCGCCCCTGCCACGTCAAAATGCGCAGATCGAGAGCCCGAAGTGTCGCAGGAACCGTCAGGTTTTCGTCAGAGAAGATGCAGATGTCAAAGTTGCGGTCAGGATGTGCATGCGCAATTTGTTCAGCCAGACAGAACGCGTAAGGCGCGTGGCCGGCGTTACATGCCATCACGACGGCTCCGAATGTCATTTTGTGCGCCGCCTTTCTTTGCGGAGCTGGTTGAAAAGTATCCAGCGGGCCCGCAGATTATTGATCTTGCTGGTTGCCGCAGAATATGACCGCTGGCCGGGTCGCGTCGAGACTGCTTCGGCAAACGCGCCACTGAACTCAAACAACCGCTCCCGTGCAGCGTTGGCGCAGTCTGACGCGCGCGCTCTTGCCCCGGCGGACAGACAACGGTTGAACGCCGCATCCAGTTCCAGGTCCGACACAGTATCGGCAGCGAAGACTTCGGCCCATCGCATGACCTTTGCCTGCTGGGTGACCTTGTCGCCTCCCGCTATCGCGTCGATGGCAAGCACAGGAACGCTGTTCTTCAGCGCCAGAACCATGCCGTGCAGCCGTGTCGTCACGAGGACATCGACCTTTGCACAAAGAGACTCAAATTGCGCTGGGTTGGCTGTTCTCTGGGCATTCCGTGACGCTGGCCATTTGGTATCGAGTTCAAGAACAGCGTAATCTCCGCGTGTCAGCAAAGCATGGATTTTCTTTGCCGCCTGATCATGAAGTTGGCGCGTCCCATATTCCGGCTGTGGGCTGGCGAGGCAAAGGCCGACGACCGGCAACCGGTCCAAGCGTTGCAGCAGGCTAAGGTCGGGCCTCACCATCCGAGCACTGTCGCGTTCCAACAGAGCATCAAACGGGTTAAACGCTTCTATAGAGTCAATCATGGAGAGGTTTACGCCGATCCACACACAATGAGCAAAGCGGCTAAATATATCGCGCTCTTCATGGAACAGTTTTTGCGAGAACGGCCCACAAACAACGATCAGATGTGTATAGGCGCTTGGGTCCACGCGGCGTGCATCCAGCCACGATGTGTTAGCCATCCTTATGCGCCATTTGTAGGGCGCGACATCGTACCTCAAGCCAAGGTGTGACAGCTCGCTTTGCACCTGTTCCAAGACTTCTATGTCCCCGACTGTCGACAGAAATCCAAGGATGAGTGCACGACCTTCGGCCAATTCTTCTTATCCCTTCGTACGAACTGGCAAAGCTTACAATTGGTTGATGTGAGTTTGCACAGGACGGGGCACGCAGCAAGGTGTGGTCATCCAAGTTGGCAAGCCTCCA
>JANPBI010000339.1:0-7911 GCA_031430315.1 Rhodobacterales bacterium
GGCTCCTACGGCCGCCCGATACCACGCCGCAATCGCCGCGCGCTCTTCCGGCTCGATGTAGCTCAGGTTCCCCGGCGGCATTGCATGGCTGATGCCTGCTTGCAGAAAGATCCGGCGCGCCTCGTGCGCAATCTGGGCGTCTGTCTCCAGCACCACGCCCTTCGGCGGCCAAAGCATCCCCTCCCACGCCGGTTCCGCCGCGTGGCACATCGAACACCGCCCTTGCACGATGCCGACAACATCCGAAAACCCGTCCGCCGACGCAAAGGTCAGCGCTGCCCCCTCCAGCTTTGCCTCGGCAGGCACCAGCCGCATTGGCGCGGTCGACAGCCAGGCGATGATCAGAAACAAGATTACCGTCACCCCCCAGGTCCAGTGTGGATTGCCCTTGCGCGCGTGTTTGGTGTTGAACCAGTGCCGGATCGTCACGCCCATCAGGAACACCAGCGATGCGATGATCCAGTTGTATTGCGTCGCGAAAACAAGGGGATAATGGTTCGACAGCATCAGGAACACGACCGGAAGCGTCAGATAGTTGTTGTGCGTCGACCGCTGTTTGGCGATCTTGCCATACTTAGCATCCGGGCTCCGCCCCGCCTTCAGGTCCGCCACAACGACCCGCTGGTTCGGCATGATCACCAGGAAGACGTTGGCCGACATGATCGTCGCCGTGAACGCCCCCAGATGCAGTAGCGCCGCACGCCCCGAAAACACCTGCGTATAGAACCACGACATCGCCACCAACACGACAAACAGCGCCGCCATCAGCACCGTCTGGTTGGCATCGATAAACACGCGACAGAGCGTCGTATACGCCACCCAGCCAAACGCCAGCGACGCCAGCGAGATCGCCACCGCCTGCCAGACCGTCAGCTCCATCACCGTGGGATCAATCAGATACAGTTCCGCCCCGAGGTAATAGACCAGCACCAGCATCGCGAAACCCGTCAGCCAGGTCGCATAGCTCTCCCATTTGAACCAGGTCAGATGCTGCGGCATCATCTCGGGTGCCACGAGATATTTGTTGATGTGGTAGAACCCGCCTCCATGCACCTGCCACTCCTCGCCATGCGCAAGCGGCGGCAAGGACGGTGTCTTGCGCAACCCAAGGTCCAGCGCGATGAAATAGAACGAGGACCCGATCCACGCGATGGCCGTGATCACATGCGCCCAGCGCGCCGCGATCTCCACCCACTCCCACAAGACCACCCAGTCATACATCGCGTCACTCCCGTTTGTCCTGAAACGCTATACCGACGCGGACCTTTCTGTTAATCCATAGAAACGTCGCATCACTTTCAATTCTGGCCGAAGAATGCGCCCATGTCCTACGTCAACAACATCCGCATGTTCGTCCGCGTCTATGAATTGGGCAGCATGAGCGCGGCCGCCCGCGATCAGCGCACCTCGCCCGCCGTTGCCTCTGCCCGGATTTCCGAACTGGAAAAGCACCTTGGCATCCGGCTTTTCAATCGCACCACGCGCAGCCTGCAAGCCACCGAGAACGGACGCATCTTCTATGACGGCGCGCGCCGGGTGCTGGATGCGATCGACGAGGCTGAGGCCGCCGTCATGGACGTGACCAAGACCCCGCGCGGCACCATCTTTGTGGCGGCCCCCCTGGGCATCGGGCGGCGGTTCGTAGCCCCCCATGTGCCCGCCTTTAAGGACCTCTACCCGCAGATCGATGTGCGCCTGCGCTTGTCGGACCGGATCATCGACGTGGTCGCCGAAGGCATCGACGTCGCCTTTCATCTGGGCATGCTCGATGACAGCACGCTCAAGGTGCAGACCATCGCCGACTGTCCCCGCATCCTCTGTGCCGCCCCTGCCTATGTCGCCCGTCGCGGCAATCCGGTTGACGGGGCGGCCCTGATTGCCGACCGGCACGACTGCCTGAACCTGCGCTTTCCAGGGGCCAAGGAATTTCAGTGGACCCTGCAGTCCGCTGACGGCCCACGCAGGTTCGACATCACCGGTCCTTTCGAATCCGACGAGGGCGACGTGCTGACCGGCTGGGCACTGGACGGGCGCGGCATCGTGCTCAAACCCACCTTCGAGATCGCCGATCACCTGCGTTCGGGCGTATTGGTTCCTGTCGCCACCGCGACACCGCCCCTGCCGACACAGCTGTCATCGCTCAGTCAGCACCGCAGGCTCAAGGATCCCAAGGTGCGCCTGTTCACCGAATACATGTCCGCGAGGATCAAGGACGAAGTCCGACGCGCCCTGAAAGGAGTTCCAGTGTGACAAAGGGCGCCAGGGTTGTCCTGGCAGACTAGTCCGCTCTTGAATTTTTGTTCTTTTTATGTTCTCATTCTTGAGATCTTGAAAAGGTGCAGAAATGGGAATGGGACAACGCCTCAACGGCACCCTGAAAGCCTTTATCCGTCGCCAGCACCTGTTCTTTGTGGCCACCGCCGACCAGACCGGTCGCGTCAACCTGTCGCCTAAGGGGATGGACACCCTGCGCATCGTCGACGACACGCACATTCGCTGGCTGAACCTTTCGGGCAGTGGCAACGAAACCGCCGCACATGTCGCAGCCACGGGCCGCATGACGCTCATGTTTTGCGCGTTTGAGGGCGACGCGATGACGCTGCGGTTGTACGGCCAGGCAAAGGTGTATCACGCTTACGACCTCGAATGGCCGGACCTTGTTTCTGCCTTCCCCGATATTTCCGGCAGCCGCCAAATTTTCGACCTGACTATTGATCTGGTACAAACATCTTGCGGAACGGGTGTTCCGGTCCTCGAATTCCGCCGATCCCGCGCCGAGGATGAAATGGTGCCCTTTTATGCGGCGATGGGCCCGGATGGGGTCAAGGACTATTGGCGACGACGCAATCTGGCGACGATCGACGGCAAACCGACCGGCATTTTCGACGACGCTTGATCCCGCAGTCCCCAAAAAAGAAAAGAGCACGAGGTTCCCCCCGCGCTCCTTCCCTTCAATTTGCCACCCCTACTGGATGCGCTGGCCGTTCACATAGATCTCGTTGCCGGCCTTGGCCTCGATCTTCGACGTCAGGCTGTCAGCATCCGCGCCCGGGGTAAAGAACATCCCCATCATCATCCGCGCACCCATCGCGTCCTCTTCGGTCACCATGCCCGTCGCGATCAGCCCGTCGATCAGCGCATTGCCGCCGGTCAGGCTGACATTCGCCTCGCCCAGCGGCATTGGCATGCCCATCGAATTGTCAAATGTGAACGCCCCCGTGGCCGCAAAGGCCGCCCCCGCGATGCTCAGGCTCAGATCCTTGATATCCAGGCTTTCCGGGGCCGGAATGGGCGGCACTTCCCCGGTTTCATCGGCAATCGCCATGGCAAGGAAATCGATCTTGCCCTTGCCCGACACATCGATGGACAGGTCTGCCGGGCCCCGTTTCAGCGCGCCACCCGGATCCAGCATGCCCCAGGCTTCGTCGTTGACCGTGAACTGGCTGATCTTCATCAACAGCGCGAAATCTCCCGCCGTCTCGCCTGCCGTGACCGGCGACACCATGTTGACCTCTACCGGCCCCGACGTGACCTTGACCGGCACCGGCATCATGGCCGAGGTGAAGTTGACCTCCAGGCCCTCTCCGGTCGACTGCACCGAGAACAGGTCCTTGCTAAAGGCAAAGGTCGCTTCGCCGGGCTGCGCGGTCATCTCCATCGCATAGGGCATGAACTCAGACTCTTGGCTCGACTTGCCGTTCGACAGGCCCTGCTTGGTCGCCGCCGTAAAGGCAAAGCCTTCTTGCAGCGCCTTTTGGAATTCGGCCGCCGACTGCAGTGCCATCAGTGACACCGTCTGAGGCATCGTCATGTCAAAGGCGATCGCGACATCCGCCGTTTCGCTGACCGAGGTCGTCTTCATCGGCAATTCCGGAAAATCGCTGGTCACATCGTAACCGAGCTTGGTCGCCGTCAGGTCCATGCCAAAGGCACGGTTCGCGCCGGGCGTATCCGAGTAGGTCCCGGCCAGCCCTTCGAACACGACTTTTGCAACCGTTGTGGCCGGGGGGCCGGCCGTTTCACCTTCGGTGCCCATGGTGGCGTAGCTGGAATTGAAATCCGCGTTCACCGAGGTCGCCGCATAGTCATAGACCAGCGCGCCATTGTCATCGCGCGCGGTGATGGTCAGTCCGTCATGCACCACGTCCAGACTGGCGACGTCACCATTGGGGCCGCTATAGTCCATGCCGATATCCGCACCGGGCGTGATCGTAACAGACCCGTCACCCTGCTCGGCCAGGACCATGTCGGAAATCGTCAGGCCCGCGCCTGTCGCACCGGCGATCGTCACACCGTTCAGCATCAACGACCCGCCGTCCTTGGCCTCAGTCGCCGCCGACACTGTCAAGCCCGCCAGCGCCGCCGCATCTTTCCACGATTGCCAGACCTGATCTGCGGTCAACGCGGCATGCGCTGTCCCCGACATCAGCAAGACGCACAAAGGTGCCGCCGCAATTCCCCGACCTATCGTCGAAATCATCGTAAAATTCTTCATCATCTGTCTCCACAGCAAGGCATGTTCATGATCGGCGACACAGTAATCCGCTTGCCCGTGACTGCAAGCGGTTCAGCGGCCGCAGGTGGTAGCTGGGTGCTATACGCAAATGCATACGGGCACATGTTTCCAATGGAACTTTGCGGCGGAATTATGCCGCTTGGGTCAACTGCCGCGATAAGTTGCATACGAATAGGGCGAAATCAGCAGGGGCACATGATAGTGCTGATCGGCATCCGCCACCCCGAACCGGATCGGAATCTGGTCCAGAAACAGCACCGCGCCCGACTCCTGCCCACTGGCGCGCAGATACTCCCCGGCATGGAACACCAGCTCATAGCTGCCGGCCTTCAGCGCAGCACCCGTCAGCATCGGCGCATCGCTGCGCCCGTCCGCGTTGGTGACGGTTTCCGCCAGCTTGCTATGCTTCATGCCCGTGACGCGGAACAGTTCGATCCGCACCCCCGCCGCCGGTTTGCCCCGCGCGGTATCCAGCACATGTGTTGTCAGTCGTCCGCTGCCCATTCCGCTACCCTTCCGATGCCCCGCCCGCGCCCATTAGACACGATCCGGCGCAAATCGCGATGCCCGTTGCCCTTGCCAGGTCTTTCTTGGATTATTTGATAAAGCCCGCGCTTTTTCTATCCTACACCTGTGCCTGCCGCCCCAGATGACGCGCCTTCGGGAAAGGACATTGGCCCATGCCCCGCTATCCTCGCGATTTTCGCGGCCACGGCCCCAACCCCCTTGATGCCCGCTGGCCGGGTAGGGCGAAAGTCGCCATCAGCCTGGTCCTGAACTATGAGGAAGGCGGCGAGAACAACATCCTGCACGGCGATGCAGGGTCAGAGGCGTTCTTGTCTGACATTGCCGGGGCCGCCCCCTGGCCCGGGCAGCGCCACTGGAACATGGAATCCCTTTACGATTACGGCGCGCGCGCCGGGTTCTGGCGGCTGCATCGGCTGTTCACATCGCGCGCCTTGCCGGTCACCGTATTTGGCGTCACCTCAGCACTTGCTCGCAACCCCGAACAACTCGCGGCCATGCAGAACGCCGGATGGGACATCGCCAGCCACGGTCTGAAATGGATCGACCACCGCGACATGCCCGAGGACATGGAATGCGCCCAGATCGCCGAGAGTTTGCGCCTGCACGCCGAACTGACCGGTGCCCCGCCGCGCGGCTGGTACACAGGACGCACGTCGATCAATACCGTCCAACTGGTGGCCGAAACGGGTCAGCTTGATTGGATCTCCGACGCCTATGACGACGACCTGCCGCACTGGATCGAAGTCGGCGCGCGCGACCAGCTGGTCATTCCTTACACACTTGAGGCCAATGATATGCGCTTTGCCACCGCGCCGGGCTACATCAACAGCGAACAGTTCTTCGTCTACCTCTGCGACACGCTGGATGTGCTTTTGGCCGAGGGAGCGGCGGGTGCGCCCAAGATGTTCTCCATCGGCCTGCACTGCCGCCTGATCGGCCGCCCCGGCAAGATCGCGGGGCTGATGCGCTTTCTGGATCATGCGCAGGCGCATGCGGGCGTGTGGTTTGCCACAAGGTCTCAGATCGCTGACCACTGGGCAGCGCATCACCCGCACCAGCGCCGGACGCGCCCCAGCCAGATGGACCGGGACGCCTTCGTCGCACGGTTCGGCGGCGTGTTCGAACATTCTCCCTGGATCGCTGAGCATGCGCATGCACTGGAACTTGGACCCGCCCATGACAGCGCCGTTGGCGTTCATTCTGCCCTCTGCCGCATCTTTCGTACTGCCAGTCCGGACCAACGCATGGCTGTGCTGACCGCACATCCCGACCTTGCGGGCAAACTTGCCGCGGCCAAACGCTTGACCCCGGAATCGACCGCCGAACAGGCCGCTGCGGCACTCGACAACCTGACCGACGCCGAACGCGCAGACTTCCAACGCCTGAACGCCGAATATGTCGCCAAGCACGGCTTTCCCTTCATCATTGCCGTGCGCGACCACACCAAGGACGCGATCCTCGCGGCCTTCCACATCCGCATCGCCAACGACACCACAACCGAGTTCGCCACTGCCTGTGCGCAGGTTGAACGCATCGCTGCCCTCCGGCTCAAGGATCAACTGCCATGACCGACTATTACGCCCCGACCGGCGGTCTGCCCCCGCAATCCGCCCTGATGACCGGGCGCGCGATTTTCACCAACGCCTATGCCGTGATCCCAAAGGGGTGCTTTTCTGACATTGTCACAAGCTACCTGCCCGGCTGGACCGACACCCGGCTCTGGCTGATCGCGCGGCCGATGTCCGGCTTTGCCGAAACCTTCAGCCAATATGTGATGGAGGTGCAACCCGGCGGCGGCTCCGACGACCCCGACCATGAGCCTGGTGCCGAACACATCCTGTTCCTCACCCATGGCGAGATGACCATCACCCTCGACGGCAAGGGCTATGATCTGCGGCCCGGGTCTTACGCCTACATCCCCGCTGGTACCCGCTGGACCCTGCTTGCCGAAGGGTCCGAACCCGCCCGCTTCCACTGGATTCGCAAGCTTTATGAACCCGCCCCTGGCATCGCCCCGCCGCGTGCCTTTGTCACCACCGAGCATGATATCAAGCCCGTCGCCATGCCCGACACCAACGGCGCCTGGGCCACCACCCGCTTTGTCGATCCCGCCGACCTGGCCCATGACTGCCACGTGAACATCGTGACCCTTAAGCCCGGCGCGGTGATCCCGTTCGAGGAAACCCATGTCATGGAACACGGCATCTTCGTGCTGCAGGGCAAGGCCGTCTACAAACTCAATCAGGACTGGGTCGAGGTTGAGGCGGGCGATTTCCTGTGGCTGCGCGCCTATTGCCCGCAGGCCTGCTATGCAGGCGGCCCCGGCCCCTTCCGCTACCTTCTTTACAAGGACGTCAACCGCCACGCCAAACTGCGCGGCCCCGGCGCGTTCGGCCCGACTGCATGACAAATTCACCTGTTCCCAAGTATCCCACGGGGAGCGCGAGGGGTGTGAAACCCCTTGCTCCGACGGATGCCCGATGCGCCTGATCCACCCCGAACCCCTGACACCGGCGGCCTTCGCCCCCTTCGGTGATGTCCTCGACGCCACCGGCGATTTCCGCCTGATCAACGCTGGCCTCTGCCACCGCCATCACGACAGCGCGCATCTCGACTTTACAGATGGCCGCGCCGGTATCTCGATTTTCAACGCCAAGCCCCGCACCCTGCCCTACGAATTCGACCTGGTCGAACGTCACCCCGAAGGCAGCCAAGCCTTCCTGCCGATGACCGAACATCCGTTCCTGATCATCGTCGCCACAGATCCCGGCACTCCACCCCGCGCTTTCCTCACCAATGGCGCGCAAGGCATCAACCTGCACCGAGACACCTGGCACGGCGTCCTCACCCCGCTCCACGCCCCCGGG
>JANPBI010000340.1:0-9471 GCA_031430315.1 Rhodobacterales bacterium
TTCAGGCTCTTCGCCCGCGATCAGGTCATCGCGATAGCCTCCGGCATCGACCAAGGGCTGATAGCGCATCAGGGCGTCGCCCCCACACGCAAGCGCAAGACCTACGGGCGTGTCCCATTCTCGGTCGCAAAGACGGTTGTAGACTGATTTTTCCGGGAACCTTTCACGCCGTCGGCCACAGACGACGACGGACCCGGGATAGTCCGAGAATGCGGCGAGGGCGGCTGTGAACCAGCTGGCGTCAACAGCGCAGTCGCCATCGGCAAACTGGACGAATTCGGGCGGTAAGGCGCCTTGTCGCAAGGCTGCAATTCCGGCATTTCGCGCGCGGGCCGCTGTAAACGGGCGCGCAAGATCCAGTGGAATCACTTCTGCGCCCAGCTGCTGTGCAATCGCCACGGATTGGTCGGTCGATCCCGAATCGACATACACAAGACGCCGGACAAACGGAGCCAGCGACCGCAGGCAGGCGTCAAGGCGGTCCCCTTCGTTGCGCCCGATCACGATGGCATCGATGACGTGGCCATTCTGGAGCGTGCTGGCAGGGGATACGGGCATGTTCACGGGTTCCGATGACGGGCGCGATGGAACAATAGTCAGATTTCCGGGGATTGACCACGCCCAAGCAACAGGCCGCTAAATGGCCCATCCTGCTTTCTTTTTTCTGCCTGACCTGTTAGGTTTTGCGCCGAACAGTGCCTATGCCGTTTCCCTTGAAGAACACGTTGGTACAACAGTGAAGATGTCGGTTTTTGCGTTTTGATGGTGCCCGCTTTCTGGTGGGACGGTTGCAATATGGTGCAAGAAAATATGCAGACAGGACAACTTCGTTTGACAGGGTCAGTGCGGATAAATTCAATTGTGCAAAATGAACCAGTTTTAAGTGCAAAGGAAATTCGATGATGTCCGGCAAGGACGCCCCAGAGGGCGCGGATATCCAGACGCGCGGTGCACGGCCCTTGTTTTTGCAACACAATCCGAATGCGGCCCTCCCGACCTCGAAGGACCAGCTGGCTGGACGCGAGATTTTTTCGCCTGCGATCGGAGCGGTCGCCAAGTCACCGTCAGACCTTTGGCAGTCGCTTTGGTCAACCAAGCTGGACGCCCGCGCACTGGAAAAGTCCGGCCTTTTTGCCGATCCGCTGCTTTCGGAAACCGCAGGCTATTTCGATGTTCTTCGTGCGCGGCTTTTGTTGTTGGTTGCATCAAACCACTGGTCACGGATTGCCGTCACCTCACCAACCCCGGGATGTGGCAAAAGCTTTGTTGCGGCAAACCTAGCGCTGAGCCTATCGCGTTTGCCTGCTTGCAGGACTGTCTTGATGGACATGGACCTGCGGGCGCCAAAGTTGGCTGGCATGTTCGGATTGGCCGAAGTCCCGCCTTTGGGTGAATTCCTGCTTGGCCGCGAAGTGATCGAATCGCAGATGCGACGTATGGGGTCAAACCTGGCCGTTGCGTTGAACGGTCAGGCGGTGCCGCGTCCCTACGAAGTTTTACAGGACCCGGTCACGATATCGACGCTTGATGGCATTCAAAGCCTCCTGCAGCCTGACATAACGATCCTCGACATGCCCCCTGCGCTGGAGTCAGACGATGTGCTAGCCATGGCTCCTCATCTGGATGCGATCTTGCTGGTCGTGGACGGCACGTCGACCACCCCTGAAGATATTCGACGGTGTACTTCAATGTTCGACGGCAACATTCCATTGGCCGGTGTGGTGCTGAACAAATCCCAAGACCGCGGCACAGGTCGCTTGCGCCGCAAGCGTCGGTTCTTTGGCAAAGGGTAGGCCATGGGTTTGCTACATAGCTTTGATGATTTTCTCAACCTTCTGGTCCGGCGTCGGCAGTTGGTCCTGATCGCCTGGCTGATCTGTTTGATCGCCTCTGTCTGGGTCATTGCGGGAACGCGCAAGGAGTATCGAGCGTTTGCTGCCATTCAGGTCGAAGGACCGCAGGTGCAGAACCCCGGCACAGATTCGTCAGGGTCCAGCAATGCTGCGCAAGTCATGCAGTCTATCCAGAATCGCCTGACAACGCGGGAAAACCTGCTGTTGATCATAGACCGGCATGGCCTGTTCGCCGACAGACCGAATGCTTCACCCGACGAACGGGTGTCAGAACTGCGCAAGTCGATCCAGTTTGAAACAATTGCCGGCGCACAGGGCGGTTTTGGCGGACAGTCTTCGATTTCGGGAATCCTGATCACGGCGTCGATGGGTGACCCCGAATTGGCAGCGCGCATCGCAAACGATCTGGCACAAAGCGTGCTGGATATGTCCAACGAGGGAACCGCGACGCGCGCACGCGATACCTATGCTTTCTTTGCCGGCGAAGAGGAACGTATCCGCACGGATATCGTGACCCAGGAAGCCAAACTTGCAACCTATCAAAAGAGCAACAAGGACAGTCTTCCAGTCCTTGCCGAGGCACGCCAGCAAGAGATCGCAGAATTGGACGGCGAGCTTAGGGCGCTTGAACAAAGCGTTCTCGAAATGACGGCCGAAAATACCCGTCTTGATGCACAAGGCACCCTGCGCGAGACGGACCGTCGTCGTCAGGAAGAACTGTTAAGTGCGATTTCTCGTCAAGGTGAGCGGCGTGAGTTTGCCCAAAAGCGTCGAGACGAAGTTGAGGCAAGTCTGTCAAAGATGCCCGAAGTACAGCAAGCCGTCGCTGCGTTGGAGCGAGGGTTGATCTTGCTCCAGGACCGCTACTCATCCGTTTCACAGAGTCTTGCGCAAGCAGAGACGGCGCTTTTTCTGGCTGAGCGCCAGCAGTCGGAAAGGTTCATGCTGCTGGACAGGGCTGTCACGCCGGAAAACTCAGTTGGTCCCGGGCTGCGCAAGATGGTGGGCGCCGCGGCTTTCGGTTCTCTGATCGTGGCGATGCTGCTGGCCTTGGCGATGGAGCTTGCATTTCCAGTGGTTCGGACGACTGCCCAGCTGGAACGGGCAATGGGCGTGCATGTCTTGGGATCGATCCCAGAAGTGCCGGGCCTTGCACGCCGGACTGGCGGATACTTGGGCGGCATCCATCCAGAACTGACATTGTGGAATGCGCTGTTGATTGCGCTCCTGGCCGGCGCCATCGTTCTGATCACCTCAGGCATCAGCTGACAGTCCGGTAAATGCCGGACATTTGGTTCCGTTGGCCCCTTCTGAAAGGTGCCGCGGCGGCTGCGCGGCCTCATGTCGGGGAGCCAGGGCCTGTTGTCGGAGTTTGACCTCTGCCGCTGGCTGCTATTTGCCCGCCTAGCGGGTTTCTTGTATTCCCGATCAACCGACCTGTCTGCTGCAGTCAGCACGCGCCGAAAGCTGCAGGACCGACTTCTGCCTTGGCACGGGTGATCATCTTGGCCCTCGGCTTAGACACCATTGAAGGGTGACAGCTGAACCGGACAGGCGATGAGTGGGCTGGAATGCCCGATGTGCCGGAACTAACCAAAAGCAAAAAGGCGAAGCAATGCTTCGCCTCATTGTTTTTGTTGATCCGGAAAGGGCGGTTCTCTTAGTAACCCGTACCCTTGACCACCACGCCCACGGTTTTCAGCATGATCCGCAGGTCGGACTTCAATGACAGGCCTTCCTCGTAGACGGTGTCAAAATCGGCCCGCGCTTCGAAGGAGGTTTGATTGCGATCGGTCGTCTGCCATAGGCCAGTAACTCCAGGACGAACCAGAAAATAGGCTTTGCCTGGGTAAAGGGACTGCTGGTTGACCATCATCGGGCGAGGTCCGACAAGGCTCATATCGCCGATAAACACGTTCCAAAGCTGGGGAAGTTCATCAAGGGACGATTTGCGCAGGATCTGGCCAAAACGCGTGATCCGCGGGTCGACGCGCAGCTTTTGGTTGCGATCCCATTCGGCACGGGCCTCGGGGTTGGCATCCAGATAGGCGTTCATGCGGGCATCCGCATCAACGACCATTGTCCGAAGTTTCCACATCCGGAATGGCCGTCCGTTCTTGCCGACACGGAACTGGCTGTAAAACGGGCGTCCGCCCTCTTGCGCAACCAACAGCGCGAGCATTGCAATGATCGGCACGACAACCGGCGCGGTTATCAGAACGGCAAATATGTCCAAGGCCCGCTTGAAAAAATTCCGGTACAGTTTGGAGGTGGCGGGAAGCGAATAAGAAGAAGCGCTACCAAGAGCGCGATCACTGCGCGGGGCTGCAACGACAGCACGGTTGGAAAGCTCGGGAACACTGATCGTCATTGTCAGGACTCCGAGAACAATAGGCAAAATTTTGCCGAACAAAATGCACCACAGTCACCAAGGACCAACATCTCAGTATAGAATAGGCTACCAGAAAAACACATCATCTCACCACTCGCACAAAGCCTCTACTGGATTTGGTTTTACGGATTTTTTGGTCTTTTGGCGACTGCGAAATGAGGCGCTGCGCCCAGTTTAAGTCACATTTGCGCGGTTTTTTTGCCACCTATTCTCCCCAAGCGACACTACGCGAATCTGAACACAATCATAGATTGTAGCGCATGCTTTCTAGTCCCTGCCGAAAGACAAGTGATTCGGGGCTTCCCGGCGTTCCGCTGGCGGACGCCGCAGACGAGGGATCCCGTTCGGGTCTCTGATCCGGT
Source organism: Rhodobacterales bacterium (assembly GCA_031430315.1). Taxonomy (GTDB): domain Bacteria; phylum Pseudomonadota; class Alphaproteobacteria; order Rhodobacterales; family Rhodobacteraceae; genus JAJNPS01. The sequence continues at coordinate 4,608 of JANPBI010000340.1, forward strand.
GCCGACAGCACCACGATGATCAGACGTCCCAACCACCCCAGAGATTGTGGTTGGTTAACGCCACGAACACCAATGCTGACATCATTCCTGCACATGAGTAGCAGATTGCGGCAGCGATCAGCGAAGCTCCAGCGATGATAGAAGCGCATAGCGCTACCATTCCGCCTGCAAGGCCGAACAACATAACACCCAGTATGATCCCCGGAAACTTCGGCATGTCCCCACACGCGTTCGTTCTATTTGATGCTAGGTTAGAAACAATGTTGAAAAAATCAACGGATTCTTGCCATTAATTTCACTTATCGGCATTTACCCGCCTTCAATGCTCCCGCGCAACGCTCTGAAGGTACTGTCCATACGCATTCTTGCGGAACAGTTCGGCCCGGCGCACCAAGGCATTTCGGTCAATCCAACCTGATCGATAGGCAATCTCGTCCGGGCATCCGACTTGCAACCCCTGCCGATCCTGCAAAGTGCGGACAAAATTTCCGGCGTCCAGAAGACTGCCATGCGTCCCGGTATCCAGCCAGGCAAATCCGCGTCCCATCAGATTGACTTTCAGGCTGTCTTCGCGCCGGTAAAGTTCCAGCAGATCGGTGATCTCAAGCTCGCCCCTGGGCGAAGGCTTGATGCCCTGCGCCAGAACCGACGCCCGGCCATCCAGATAGTAAAGTCCCGTGACCGCGAAATTCGAGGGGGGGTGTTCCGGCTTTTCAATAATGGCGCGCACTTTGCCGTCGCGGTCAAAATCCACCACGCCATACCGCTCCGGATCTGCAACACGATAGCCAAAAACCGTACCACCGTTCTGGGCGGCATCTGCCGAGGCCAGCAGTTCCGGCAAGCCATGCCCGAAAAAGATGTTGTCGCCCAAAACCATCGCAGAAGGGGCGCCCGCCAGAAAATCCTGCGCCAGCAGATAGGCCTGTGCCAGCCCGTCAGGCGATGGCTGAACGATCCAGGTGAGCGACATGCCCCACTGGCTGCCATCACCCAGCAGTCGCTGGAACTGGGATTGATCCTCGGGCGTGGTGATCACCGCCACTTCGCGAATTCCCCCCAGCATCAGGACCGACAGGGGATAGTAGACCATCGGCTTGTCATAGATCGGCAGCAACTGCTTTGACACACCCATGGTGATCGGCCAAAGCCGCGTCCCTGACCCGCCCGCCAACAAGATACCCTTGCGTTTCATAGCTTTGCTCCAAGTTCCACGAGAATGGCGTCCAGATCCTTGTCCCACTCTGGCCGGTCGATGCCAAAGGCCGCTTTCAACGTCGATCCGTCCAATCGCGAATTCAGCGGACGTCGCGCTGGCGTTGGATAGGCCGTGGTCGGGATATCCGTCACAATCGTCCGCAGTCCCGCTTTTCGCAGGATGCTTCGAGCAAAGTCGGCCCAGGACACGTCAGGACTGCCACTGAAATGATGTGTTCCACCCGCCGCGCCTTCGATCATCGCCCGGGCCGCGACATAAAGGACATCTGCGATCGCCGCTGCAGATGTCGGACCTCCAACCTGATCCGCGACAATATTCAAACTTTCGCGTTCCGCGCCATGCCGCAGCATGGTCTTCACAAAGTTTGCACCATGCGCTGACACGACCCACGACGTGCGAAGGATCAAATGGCGCCCTCCCGCCGCGCGGACGCCGTTTTCCCCAGCAAGCTTGGTGCGACCATACGCCCCAAGCGGCCCGGTAGGATCGTCAGGATGGAACGGGCGCGTGCCGGAACCGTCAAATACATAGTCGGTCGAGATATGCAGAAATGGGCACCCCTGCACGTTGCAGGCATGCGCCATGGACGTTGGCGCGTCGGCATTGACTACGCGGGCAGCATCTTCTTCGGTTTCGGCGCGGTCGACCGCTGTCCATGCCGCCGCATTGATCACGGCGTCTGCCGCCGATGCGCGGATCGCCGCGGCACAGATGTCCGGCTGCGACAAATCCGCCTTGTCACGGCCAAGGCTGATCAGGTCCACGCCAATCGGGGCACGACGGATCAGTTCTCGTGCCACCTGACCGGTCTGGCCAAAGACCAGGATCTTCATACCTTGACGCCCAAACGTTGCCCAACGCCGCTGCGACCCTGTAAAGGCCGCCACCACGTCTCGTTGTCCAGGAACCAACGCACTGTCTGTCGCAATCCCTGGTCCAGTGTGACCGAGGGGCGCCAACCCAGTTCGGTGCGGATGCGCGTGGGATCGATGGCATAGCGTGCATCGTGGCCAGGCCGGTCGGTCACATGGGTGATCAGCCGGTCATGGGGCGCAGTTGCGGGCCGCATCTCATCCAGAAGTCCGCAGATTTTGCGCACCAGGTCAATATTGGTGGCCTCGTTCTCGCCGCCGACATTGTAGCTGCGGCCGATCTGGCCGCGCTCCAGCACGGTCAGCAGCGCGTCTGCATGATCCTCGACGAACAGCCAGTCGCGCACGTTCAGGCCCGCGCCATAGATCGGGATGGGTTTGCCCGCCAGCGCGTTGAGGATGACCACCGGGATCAGCTTTTCCGGGAAATGGAAAGGACCGTAGTTGTTGGAACAGTTCGTCATTACTATCGGCAGGCCGTAGGTTTCGTGCCAGGCGCGAACCAGATGGTCTGACGCCGCCTTTGAGGCGGAATAGGGGCTGTTGGGTGCGTAGGGCGTCTCTTCGGTGAATTGGCCCGTGGCCCCAAGGGTCCCGAACACTTCGTCGGTCGAAATATGGTGGAACCGAAAGGATTCCGACCGTCCTTGTCCAACCCAATACGCGCGTGCAGCCTCCAGCAAGTTAAACGTCCCGGTGATGTTTGTGTCGATGAAGTCGGACGGACCGTCGATGCTGCGGTCGACATGGCTTTCCGCTGCCAGATGCATCACGGCATCGGGCGCATGTACTGCAAAAACCCGGTCCAGGGCCGTCCGATCCCGGATATCCGCCTTTTCAAAGGCATAGAGCGGCGATTCCGAGACCGACGCGACGTTTTCAAGACATGACGCGTAGGTAAGCGCATCCAGATTGACAACACCAAGCCCACGGGCAACCGCATGCCGTACAACGGCCGAGCCGATAAAGCCCGCGCCACCTGTGACCAAGATTTTCATGAACGGCCCTCGGCAACAAATGGGGATACAAATTCGGCAAACATCGGGGCGGCAGCGTCTTTGGCGGATAGGATGGGAACACCAGACAGCCCCCAGTCAATGCCAAGGGTCGGGTCATCCCAACGCACGGCACCATCACATTCCGGCGCATAGACATCCGAACACTTGTACTGCACTTCAGCCTGTGGGCTGCGGGTCACGAAGCCATGCAGACATCCCTTTGGGACCAAAAGCTGCTTTCCGTTCTCGGCCGTCAACTCAATGCCAAACCAACGGCCAAAGCTGGGCGATCCAAGTCGGACATCGACAGCAACGTCGAAAATCACGCCTTGCGAACACCGAACTAGCTTGTCCTGCGCGTGTGGCGGGCGCTGGTAATGGAGACCCCGCAACGTCCCGACCTGTGCGGACATCGAATGATTGTCCTGCACAAAGGTCACGTCAAATCCTAATCCCGCCATCCGGGCCGCATTCCAGGTTTCAATGAACCACCCACGGTCATCACCAAACCGCGCCGGGGTAAACACGACCACCCCTTCAATCTTCGTTTTCTCGATGTGCATCACGTCACTCACTCATCCCATACCGGGTCTCCGGCACGTCGACTGTTCTTGTCTTTCCTTAAGGTGGCCTAGGTGGCTTTTCTAAGGAACTTTTCTGTCTGGCGGCGCAATAGCCCGACGCGGGTACCTTTCCCAAGCAGGAAATCGGATCCGCGTCCGGATCGGCAAAGATACGTGCGATTGAACCACACCGGCACAAACCCAACCAAGTCGCTTTCCGCGGCGCAGGCTGCGTGCTAGCACTTCAACCGCAAGATGTCTGAACCATGGTTGTTTCGCGTGACATGCAGCTTGACTGAAAGATGGCCAATGAACGCTGCGATTGTTCTTGCTCCACCTAAGCACACGCCTGCCCCGCCCCTGAAACCTCGGCGATGCCGGGCGAAAGAAGGCAAGATACCGCCATTGCAGCAAGGCCCGGGATCTTTCCCTCTCCCCTTGGCGACGGAGTTCGGGCACAAGGCAAGAAAAACGCGCAGAGAGCATGATGCCCCCATTCCTTCGGTCGCCTGTGTCCCATGATGCACGTCAAGGCTGACAAGGTACAACCAACGGTCAGGCTTGGCATCATCGGCACGGGCCGTATGGCAGAGCGGATGATCGCATGTGTCGCCAACCTGCCTGACATGCGCATCACCGCGATTTCGTCATCTGCTTTGGGCCGCGCGGATGTCTTGACGGAGTCAATCAACGCAACGCCCTGCGACACAGCCGAAGATCTGGCCGCCCGCGACGATGTCGACGCGATTTATGTGGCGACGGCGTCATCCGAACACAGCAGCGGCATCCTTGCCGCGATTGCTGCGCGCAAACCTGTGCTCGTTGAGAAACCCTTTGCCCTGACCTTGGACAAATCTGCGGAAATTGTAGCCGCAGCCCGAAAGGCCGGGGTCCTGCTGCTGGAAAACCTTTGGTTTTTGGCTTTGCCCGCGACGCGGTCCCTGATTGACAGGGTCGAAAGCAATGCAATCGGCCAACCAATGAACATGACGTTTGATTTTGGCTACCCGGTGACCCGGGCCGCTTATCCTGCCCTGCATGCGCCAGACCTGGGTGTTGTGCGCGATCGTGGTGTCTACGGAATTGCTTTTGCCAGACATATTCTTGGTCCTGTTGGCGAACTGGTGGCACATGGCCATTGGAACGGGGAAACCGACGTGTCGGCTTCGATCCTTCTCAAGCACGATTCCGGAGCACTTTCGCAGATCACCG
>JANPBI010000341.1:0-11768 GCA_031430315.1 Rhodobacterales bacterium
GCCGCCTCGGCATAGGGCGCCCCATCGGCCCGCATCTGCGCGCGCGTGTCCATCAGACGGTAGCAGGGGATCCCTGCGCGTTTCGCCACGGCGTAGTCGTTGAAGTCATGCGCGCCGGTGATCTTGACAGCACCGGAGCCGAAGGTGGGGTCCGGATACTCATCCGTGATAATCGGGATCAGGCGACGATGTTCCTTTGGCCCCACCGGAATTTCGCAAAGTCTTCCGATGATTGGCGCATACCGCTCATCCGACGGATGAACCGCGACAGCGCCATCCCCTAGCATCGTCTCGGGCCGCGTCGTGGCGATGGAGATGTAATCGCGCACCTCCCGCAGGGTCACATTCCCCTCGACATCCTTTTCGACATATTCATAGGTCTGCCCACCCGCGAGCGGGTATTTGAAGTGCCACATATAGCCCAGCACCTCGATATTCTCGACCTCAAGGTCGGAAATCGCGGTCTCGAAATGCGGGTCCCAGTTCACCAGCCGCTTGCCGCGATAGATCAGGCCCTTGTTGTAAAGGTCGACGAAAACCTTGATCACCGCGTCATGGAAATTGCCTTCCTCGCCCGCAGGCGCCCCCGGCGCGCCGGACATGGTAAAGGCTTCACGGCTCCAGTCACAGGAGGCGCCAAGCCGTTTCAATTGCCCGATGATGGTGCCGCGTGACGCCTGTTTCTGCTGCCACACCCGCTTGACGAAGGCCTCGCGCCCCATCGTGCGGCGGTTCGGCTCCTGGTTCAGCGCCATCTCGCGTTCGGTCACCATTTGCGTGGCAATCCCCGCGTGGTCCGTGCCCGGCTGCCACAAGGTGTCGTCCCCCCGCATCCGGTGCCAACGGGTCAGGATGTCCTGCAGCGTGTTGTTGAAAGCATGGCCCATGTGCAGCGAGCCGGTGACGTTCGGCGGCGGGATCATGATGGAGAATGCCTCGGCACCTGGCCGCGCATTCGCCCCGGCGCGGAACGCCCCCATGCTTTCCCACATGGCATAAAGGCGGGCCTCGGCTTCGGCAGCGTTGAAGGTCTTTTCCATCGGCATCGGCGTCATTCCTTGTGCTTGGCGCGGGTTCTAGCCTGCCAAAGGCACAAGGAAAAGCGGTTTGCGTCAGCCTAGCCAGGGCAGGAAGGGCTGTCCCATCAAAGCTTGGGCAAAGGTGCCCAGAACCAGGGCGGTATAGGCCAAACCCGCAGCCGATACGACAAGCCGTGCTCGCGACGGAACAAGGGATTGCGCCAGCACGCCTACAAGGGGCAGGCCGTGCAGGGCATGGGTGGCAAGGAAATGCGCCACCCGCAGATCGCCCGCATCCCGCGACCAGCCAAGGATCGCCAGTTGCCGCGCGGAGGTGCCGACGAAATGGGTGCCGTTGGAAGACAAGTAGCCTGCCACAATCAGCGTCAACACGAAGGTCAGCACCAACCCCAGCCAGACCGAAAGATGCACTGCCGGCGTGAGCCCGGTGCCGCTGTTGCGGGCAACTGCAATGCCAACTCCAAGGCTGCCCGAGGTCAGTAGCACCGCAGAGACGCCTGCCAGAGCATAGGCTAAGATCCAGGTCGGCGAGGTGTCGTTGAAATGCGAGGCCACGTTCATGCTGGCGGCGGCACCGAGCCACACGACTTCGTACAGCACGGCGACGCAGACGACGGCGGTAAAGGCTCGCCAGCGGCGTGTTATGCGCAGGCTTTCTGACACATATCGCGCAAAAAACGCCAGCGTTATCAGATAGATCGACAGGGCGTAGTGGAACTTGATCGGCTTCAGCCAGGGGCTTTCGCCCTGAAAGACGCGGCTGTCCAAGACGATGGCGGCGTAAAGCGGGATGAGCGCCGCGACGAGGAGCAGGCCAAGGCCCGTGAAAGCCGGGGCGTCGCGCCAGATGCGGGACAGATCGACGGAGGTGCGGGGAGAAGACGTGAGTGTGAAGGTCATGATGCGGCTTTGGCGGCTGAGGCCTTTGCGGCAAAGATCGCGCGCAAGGCGGTGAAAGTCAGGAACCCTGCGGGGCCGAAGAGGAAGGTGAGTACGAGGCAGGGCAGGATGAAGACGAAGGGGATGGCTTCGGCGCGGGCGGAACAGGTGATCCAGGCGCCGACAAAGAGGTCAAAAGCCAGGTAATGAACCCATCCGGCGAGGGCGACCCCGGGAGAGGTGAAAAGAGTCATGACGTCGGGGAGGGAGGAAAACCCGCCCTCGGCGTCGGCCCAATGCACGAGGATCAGGGCAGTATAGCCGACCGACAGCAAAAGCGGGATTGCAAGCCCGGCTATGCGGTCAGACCAGCGCGGCGACAGGGGGGAGGCAAGCAGGGCAATCCAGCCCAAAAGGGCCAGCGGGTTGGCGATTTGAAACAGGGTGTCGGGGGGCATGAGAACCTCTATCTTGACGATGTCAGGATTACTAGAGATTTATCTATCCACTGTCAAGATAATTTTGACAGCCGTGCGGCGACAGGTTAAGCAGGGCGCATGACAACAGTGGACAAACCCTATCACCACGGCGATCTGCGCAGCGCCTTGCTTGCGGCGGCCGAGCTGGAGTTGGCCGAGCGCGGGATTGAGGCGTTTTCGCTGCGACAGGTGGCAAAACGCGCGGGCGTCAGCCATGCCGCCCCGGCGCATCATTTCGGCGATGTGAACGGTTTGCTGACAGCGCTGTCGACCGAAGCGTTCCGGTGGTTCCATGCCTCCATGCTGGCGCGCGAGGCGGGGGCAAGCGATCCGCGCGACCGGGCGGTGCGGGCGGGCCTTGGCTATCTTGATTTTGCGCTGGCGCGGCCGACGTTGTTCCGACTGATCTTTTCGTCGAAAAAGCCTGATTTCAGCGACCCGGACCTGATGGCGGCGGGTGACGTGGCTTACAACCATCTTTTGCGGCTGATCGAGGACATCGGCGGTGGTCTGGCAGATGTGGCAGCGCTTTGGGCGATGAGCCACGGCATCGCCGACCTTGCTGCGGGACAGCGCCTGCGGATGATGGCTGATCTGGACGACGCGGCGCGGCAGAAGGTGATCCGCGATCTGCTGGCGCGGGTGCTGCCAAAGGGCCGAACGTAACGGACGACGGTGGGGTGGTCACACGGCCCGGTCGATCCGCGTCGACAGGTGAATCAGGCTTTCCGACGATTTCACCCCTTGCAGGCCTCCGATCTGGTCCAATACCTGATCCAGCGCCTGGGTGTTTGTCGCCGCGATCTGCATCAACAGGTCAAACCGTCCCGAGGTCGTCACGACGCGCTCCACCTCGGTAATGGACTTCAGGCGCGCCAGAATCGCCGCCTGGGCGCGTGGCTCGATCGTGACGAGGACGGACGCACGCAGCCGCCCCTCGCGCGCCTGTTCGCCCAGTTTCAGCGTGTAACCTGCGATGACGCCCGTGGTTTCCAGCCGCTCCAGCCGTGCCTGGATGGTCGACCGCGCAACCTTTAGTCGCCGCGCCAGCGTCGCCACCGACATACGGGCATCGGCCCCCAACTGCCCCAATATGTTGCGATCAAGTTCGTCCAAGCACTTTGTCCTGTTTTTTCGTCATTATAACGACGATATCTTACAAATATACAGTTTTGTTCGGTGAAAATGTACCCCATATGCGGCATCCTCAGTTGCAGGAAAAGGGCGGTTCATACGCACCTGGCCTGGTTTTTAAATAAACCGCGCAGGTGCCTTGTGTCCCGCTGCAACGGGAAAGGGCTTGCGTCTTGTTGGCAGAAAGGATCACGCCGATGGGACTGTCCAAATCAATCTGGACCAATCCGACCGAATTCGTTAAAACGCATACGCCCGAGAATCCGGTGCTGTTCTTCAGCCCTGCGGCGCTGCAGTCCAAGGCGCGGGTGTTCCTGGATGGCTTCCCCGGTCTGGTGACCTATGCGGTGAAGTCGAATCCCGGCGAAGAAGTCGTAGAGAATCTGGTGGCGGCGGGCATCCGCGGCTTTGACGTGGCCTCGCCTTTCGAGATGCGCCTGATCCGTCGTTTGGCCCCCGACGCGGCCATGCACTACAACAACCCGGTCCGCGCACGTCACGAAATCGCGACGGCGGTCGAACTGGGTGTGAAATCCTATTCCGTCGACAGCCACAGCGAACTGGCCAAACTGGTCGAGATGGTGCCTGCCGATGGCTGCGAAATCTCGGTGCGATTCAAGCTGCCGGTGGCGGGTGCCGCCTACAACTTCGGCGCGAAGTTCGGCGCGACGGCAGATGTCGCGGTCGAATTGCTGAAAACCGTTGCCGCGGCGGGGTTCATCCCATCGATCACATTCCATCCCGGAACGCAGTGCACAGACCCGAACGCTTGGGGGTCCTATATCCGCGCGGCAGCCGACATCGCCCGCGAAGCAGGCGTAAAAATCGCGCGACTTAATGTCGGCGGCGGATTCCCGTCGCACCGGTTGAACGGCGTGGCCCCGCAGCTGGATGCGACCTTCCGGCTGATCGACACTGTTGCCACCGAGTCCTTTGGTACGGACCGCCCCGCCTTGATCTGCGAACCGGGCCGGGCCTTGTGCGGCGATGCCTTTGCCTTGGTGGCGCGGGTCAAGGCGGTTCGTGACAATACCCATGTCTTTCTGAACGACGGCATCTATGGCTCGCTGTTCGAACTGGGGCAGATCGGCGTGATTGACCGCATTTCGGCCATTGCACCAGACGGCCAGCGTCGCAAGGGCAAGGCAAAACCCCGCATCGTTTTTGGCCCGACCTGTGACTCGGTCGATCGTCTGCCCGGCGACGTGCCTTTGCCCAGTGATCTGGTCGAAGGCGACTTCGTGTTCTTCAACGGCATGGGGGCCTACTCGACCGTTACCAATACGCGGTTCAATGGGTTTGGCGAGTTGGCCTATGTGACCGTGCTATCGCTGGAACACTAAGGCGCGCTCAAGGTTTCATTCTGGCTCATGCCCCTTGTCGGACTGCCCCGGCAAGGGGCATAGCTTTTGGATGACCCGACTGTTTTCCAACGGCAGTTCTTGCCCCGCGCCTGATCCGGCCCTGCCAGGGAAGGATACGTCACGGCCCTGATCGATCGCCTGCGCCGCTGGTGGCGGGGCCCAGTCCCCGTAGCCACCACTCCTGCTGCTGCGCCACCCCCAGGACGCGTGCGGGGTGTCGTGGATCACGTCATCATTCTGGATGGCACCCTGTCGACCCTTGCGCCGGGACTGGAAGGCAATTGCGGCCTGATCTACCGGCTTTTGACTGAAAGTGGGCCGCGGTCCGACCGGACAGTCTATTACGAACCCGGCTTGCAATGGACGGGCTGGCGAAATCTTCCAGCATTGGCACAAGGCAGTGGACTGAACCTGCAGATCAGACGGGCCTATGGTTGGCTGGCCAGCCACTATCGTCCGGGGGATCGCATCTATCTCTTCGGGTTTTCCCGCGGCGCTTTTGCCGTGCGCTCCCTTGCGGGCATCATCGACCGCATCGGCCTGATCCGGCGCGAAGAAGCAACCGAACGCGCCATCCGCCAAGTGTACCGCCACTATCGTTTTGCACCCGGCAGCGACGCCGCGCGCGTCTTTTCTGACCGCTATTGCCATGCAGAAGCCCCGGTCGAACTGGTCGGTGTCTTTGACACGGTCAAGGCTCTGGGGCTGCGGCTGCCGCTATTGTGGATGTTGACCGACAAACACCACTCGTTTCACAGCGCTAAACTGGGGGGCGGTGTCCGGCACGGGGCGCATGCGCTGGCGCTGAACGAAACACGAGCGGTATTTCAGCCGGTGCTCTGGGATGTGCCGCCGGACCGCCTGGATGTGGTCGAACAGGTGTGGTTTCGCGGCGCCCATGCCGATATCGGCGGGCACTTGGGTGCATTTCAGGAAGCACGACCGCTGTCCAACTTGCCGCTGGTCTGGATGCTGGGTCGCGCCGAGGCTGCCGGTCTGCGATTGCCGCCCAGGTGGACGGCGCGCTTTCCGGGCGATGCCCGTGTCCCTATGGTGGGCACCTGGCGTGGGGCAGGGGCGATTTTTCTGTTGCGGCGCAAACGACCGGTCGGGCGCGACCCATCTGAACGCCTGCATCGTTCGGTCGAGGCCCGCCCAACTGGCCGACCGGCCGACTTGGATGTTTCCGGCACGGTGGAAAAGACATAAGTCACCCGGTCGGATCGATGCGGGGCTGATCCTGTGCTGGTTCAGTCATGACGCGCTCACGATGTAGCGCACGACATCGAGGCCGATCTGGCACCGCCAGCCGGAAAGTCGGGTCTAAGCGGATGCCTTGCTGTAAAGCCACAACAGGCCGATCAGGATGGGCTGGTGCACCAGATACACGGCCAGGCTGTGGCGTCCGGGCCAGCCGAGTCGCCGCTGCCACTCTTTGGGTGGGGCCGCAGCCAGCCGGGTCCAAACACCTGTGGCGCCAAGGGCCTTGGCCAGTGACATCCCAACCAGAACTGCCCCGAACCAGGGAAAGACGGGCACAAAATCCGCCGCTGCCGTGGCACGGGTGCCAAGGCCGGTCCAGATCAGAAAGGGGCTGGCGAAAAAGTCGAACCTTTCCAGATAAGGAATCGTGATGACCGTTACGGCAATGATCAGGATGACGACCCATGGCAGGCGCAGGAACAAAAGCCCTGCCAATGTGCCAAAGGCGATCGCATGCAAGATGCCGAAAAAGATCATCTGCGGACCCATCGCGACATAGGTCACGCCGCTGATCAGGGCCGCCGCCCCGGCGACACGGGCAAGTCGTGGCCAGACCCGGGACCACCGGACGCCGCGGCCATGCGCAAGGTAGAGGCTGATCCCTACCAGAACAAGAAAGCTGCCCGCGACGCAGCGCGCAAAGATTGCCCAGTATCCGGACGTGGCCGTACCGGGGGACAAATAGCCAAATGCCTCAAGATCAAAGACAAAATGATAGGTCGCCATCGCCACCAGCGCCAGGCTGCGTGCAATGTCGATCTGCTCTATCCGGCCCCGGCTTGTCGCTGGTACAGGACTACCGATCATGGGAAATGGCCATGGCCGGGCAGATCACCGATGCCGCAGGTCGACATAATCCCGCTTGACCGGCCCGACATATAGCTGCCGGGGACGCCCGATCTTCTGGTTCTTTTCTGCGATCATCTCTTTCCACTGGCTGATCCAGCCAACCGTGCGCGCGATGGCAAAGATCGGCGTGAACATCGACGTCGGGAACCCCATCGCATCCAGAATGATGCCGGAATAAAAGTCGACATTGGGATACAGCTTTTTCGAGATGAAGTAGTCGTCCTGCAGCGCGATCCGTTCCAGTTCCTTGGCCACCTGCAGGGTCGGGTTGTTGTGGATGCCCATCAGTTCCAGCACCTCATCGGCGCTTTCCTTCATCACCTTGGCGCGAGGGTCGAAGTTCTTGTAGACCCTGTGACCAAAGCCCATCAGGCGCACACCGGAATTCTTGTCCTTGGCCATCTTGATGAATTCTGGGATGCGGTCGACCGTGCCGATCTGGCGCAGCTGCTCCAACGCAGCTTGGTTCGCCCCGCCATGCGCGGGACCCCAAAGGCACGCAATGCCGGCGGCGATACAGGCAAAGGGGTTTGCCCCCGACGATCCCGCCAACCGCACTGTCGAGGTTGACGCGTTCTGCTCATGATCGGCATGCAGCATCATGATGCGGTCCATGGCTTTGGCCAAAACCGGGTTCACCACATACTCCTCGGCCGGAACCGAGAAGCACATGTGCAGGAAGTTTCCCGCGTAATCCAATGCATTCTTTGGATAAACGAACGGTTGGCCGACCGAGTACTTGTAGGCCATGGCGGCAATGGTTGGCAGTTTTGCGATCATCCGGATCGCCGCGACTTCGCGCTGCCAGGGATCGTTGATGTCCGTCGAGTCGTGGTAGAAGGCGGCCATCGCACCCACGACGCCAACCATCGTTGCCATAGGGTGCGCGTCGCGGCGGAAGCCACGGAAAAAATAGTGCATTTGTTCATGCACCATAGTGTGGTTGGTCACGCGATAGCTGAAATCGGTCAACTGCGCCGCTGAAGGCAATTCACCGTAGAGGAGGAGGTAGCATACCTCCAGATAGCTGGACTTTTCTGCCAGCTGATCAATGGGATAGCCCCGATGCAACAATTCGCCCTTGTCGCCGTCGATGAACGTGATCGCACTTTCGCACGCGGCAGTAGAAGTGAAGCCGGGGTCGAATGTGAACACATCCGCCTCGCCATACAACTTGCGGATATCCAGCACATCCGGTCCCATTGTCGGTTTCAGAACCGGCAGGTCGTATGTGGCGCCATTCAGCGTCAAGGTCGCCTTGGTATCAGCCATCTTATCCCCCATTCGCGCCCAAATCGGATGCCGCTGGCAGGCGGCGGGCGATTGCAATCGTCAGGCAGCACGGCGGCTGCAGATAAAGCGCCAAGGCGTCCGACGCGTCAGCTTGCGGCGTCGTTCAGCCTGGCGATCGTTTCGTCCCGACCGATGACCAGCATCATGTCGTAGACAGATGGTGTCACGCTGCGCCCGGCCAATGCCGACCGGATAGGGCCAGCAAGTTTGCCAAAGCCGATTCCGTTTTCGGCCGCAACAGCGGTCAGAACGGGTTCCAGCGCCTCTTTCGTCCAGTCTGCATTTTGCAGGCGCGGCGTCAATGTCCGCAGCACGCCTCGGGCCGGCGCGTCAAGCGCCTTGGCCGCTGCATCATCGATGTCGACAGGGCGGTCAACCAGGGCAAAGCGAGCCTTTTCAATAAGTTCCGGGAATGTCTTTGAGCGATCTTTGACCGAAGGTATGGCCCGAAGAAGGCGTGACTTTTGCGCAGGTTCAAGGGGCAACTGGTGGCGTGCGGCCAAGAAACCCTCCAGTTCATGCAGCAGTGCAGCATCATCGGTCATCGCCATATGATGCCCGCAAGTGTTTTCGAGTTTCTTAAAATCCAGCCGGGCAGGCGCTCGTCCGATCCCGTCAAGGCCGAACATCGCCAGCGCCTGTTCGGTCGTGAAGATCTCGGCATCGCCATGTGCCCAGCCCAGCCGGGTCAGGTAGTTGCGCATCCCCGCCGCCGGATAGCCCATCGCCTGGTATTCCTCGACGCCCGTCGCGCCATGGCGCTTTGACAGCTTTTTGCCGTCCGGGCCATGGATCAGCGGGATGTGCGCCCAGACCGGGATATCCCAGCCCATCGCGTCATAAACCATCTGCTGGCGCGCGGCATTGTTCAGGTGGTCGTCGCCCCGAATGACATGCGTGACCGCCATATCATGGTCATCTACGACCACCGCCAGCATGTAGGTGGGTGTGCGGTCCGAACGCAGAACGATCATGTCGTCCAGGGTTTCATTCTTGATAGTAACCTGACCCTGCACCTGATCTTCGATCACCGTCTCGCCCGTTCTGGGGGCTTTCATGCGGATGACATAGGGTGCATCGGGATAGGTCGTGGGGTCCGCATCGCGCCAGGGCGACAGGAACACCGGATAGCGACCGGCAGCCTCCTCGGCGGCCTTGTACGCGGCGATTTCTTCCTGCGTGGAAAAGCACTTGTACGCCGTTCCTCGGGCCAGCATCTGATGGGCCACCTCGGCGTGGCGGTCCTTGCGGTCGAACTGGCTGACGACCTCGCCGTCCCAATCGAGGCCCAGCCAGGCCAGCCCTTTCAGGATCGCAGCCGTCGCTTCGGGGGTGGACCTTTCGCGGTCGGTATCTTCGATGCGCAACAGGAACTTGCCGCCCTGGCCCCGGGCGAAAAGCCAATTAAAAAGTGCCGTTCGTCCGCCGCCGATATGAAGGTAACCGGTAGGCGATGGTGCAAAACGCGTGACCACGGGACGGTTGGCGGGCGGGACGCTCATTGGCGACATTAACCTTTCGGAAACCATGACGGATTTAGGGTCGTCCCGTCATAGGCAAAGGCAAGGCAGGACACAAGGTGACGACCTTTGAGCGGCTTATGGCCTGGCCGGGCGTGGTTCTTGCCGGAATGCAGGGACACCTGTTTCCCTGGCTAGCGGTCTTTCTGGGCCTGGGGATCGGGGTCTGGTTCGCCTTGCCGTGGGAGCCTGGGGCTCCGTTCTATGCCCTCGCGGCAGGCGCAACCCTTCTTGCAGGATGGCTGGCCCTGCGCGGCCCCGAGTCCTGGCGCGCTGTTGGCGGTGCTGTCTTTGCGGTGGCCTTGGGTCTGTTAGCCGCCGGATGGCGAGCCCATGCGATCGAGGCGCCGATGCTGGGGTTTCGCTACTATGGCCCCATCCAGGGTCGCCTTTTGGAGATTGACCGCTCGCAATCCGATGCCTTGCGGCTGACGATGGACCAGGTCGTGCTTGAGGACATGGATGCCGCGCGAACACCGTCCAAGGTGCGCGTCTCGCTGCAGGGCAAGGGAAAACCGCCCTCAAGCCTGATCCCCGGCCAAACCCTGATGCTGACCGGGCTTCTGGCTCCGCCGGAAGGTCCGGTGGAACCCGGGGGGTTTGATTTTCGCCGAATGGCCTATTTCGACCAGTTGGGCGCAGTGGGCTATTCGCGCAATCCTGTGCTGGTCCTGGAACCCCCGGCGGATGGCGCGCAATGGATCGACCGGCTGCGCACTTATATGTCAACCGCGATGATGACGGCGGTGCCTGGCGATGCGGGGGCGTTTTCCTCAGGAGTGCTGACTGGCGACCAGTCTGGCATCTCGCAAGATGCGGTCAAGGCGCTGCGTGATAGCAGTCTGGCGCATCTGCTGGCAATCTCGGGGATGAACATGGTGTTCATCGTCGGCTTCGTCTTTTTCCTGATCCGGGCGGCGATTGCCTGCATTCCGCCTCTGGCCCTGCGAATCCCGGGCAAGAAGGTGGCGGCTGGGCTGTCGCTGGGGCTTGCGTACTTTTACCTTTTGCTGTCGGGGGCCAATGTTGCGACCGAACGTGCTTTCATCATGGTCGCCGTCGCGCTGGTCGCGATCATGCTGGACCGGCGCGCGATCACGCTGCGAACAGCGGCAATCTCTGCAATCATCATCCTGCTGACCAAACCCGAAAGTCTGGTTGAACCCGGATTTCAGATGTCCTTTGCCGCAACGGTCGCGCTGATCTCGGGATTTGGCGCGCTGGACCGCCAGATGTTGCGGCAACGTCTGCCGCGCTGGGGCATCCATGTCTTTACGCTGGTCTTGTCATCGGTGATCGGTGGCCTGGCCACGGCCCCGTTTGCGGCGGCCCATTTCAACCGATTTGCCGATTATGGCCTGATTGCCAACCTATTGACCGTGCCGGTCATGGGCGCTGTGGTGATGCCGGCGGGTGTTATCGCCGCCCTGCTGGCCCCTTTTGGTCTGGCTGCAGCCCCCCTTTGGGTGATGGAACAGGGGTCGCGCTGGATCCTGTTCGTGGCCCATACGGTGGCGGGCTTGGATGGGTCCGTCACCGCCATCCCGGCCCCTGGTCCCTGGGCCATTCCGCTCATTACGTTTGGCGGTTTGGTGCTGATCCTGTGGCGCGGTCGGGGTCGGATGGTCGGGCTGGGTCCCATTGCGGTGGCCCTTGTGCTTTGGTCAATGGCAGAGCGTCCGGATGTGCTGATCGCGTCGGATGGGTCCATCGTGGGGCTGAACGGGCCGGAAGGTCGGGCGTTGTCGGCGGCCAAGGGCGGCGGGTTCCTGGCCCGAAACTGGCTGGAGGATGACGGGGATCTGGCGGATCAAGGCACTGCGGCGGCCAGGCCTGGCTTTGACGGACCGGTTGCGCAGCGAATCAAGGAATAAAGCGGCGAAGGGCATCCTCCAGCCACGCGGTGCGCGTTTCCTCACCCAGTGCGACGGCCGCCCATTCCTGCCG
>JANPBI010000342.1:0-2038 GCA_031430315.1 Rhodobacterales bacterium
CAAAGTCGCCCCAAGAACGTCCATGTGGTCAGTCAAATGGTAAAGTCCGCGCTGGCGGAAAAAGTCGTCGCCGTGGGTGATGTTCAACTCAGCAATCGCGCGATCACCCAAAGTGACACCGTGACGCTCTGCCGCGCCTTCACCCAGGGCCACGACTGTTCCGGTAAATTCATGACCCGGCGTAAAGGGAAAACGCAGTTTCCACGGGCCGGTCGCATCCCACATCGCCCGGTCCGCAGCGCAGATACCACTACCATCCACACGAACAAGGATCTCTCCGACCGCAGGAAGCGGCACAGGCATCCTTCGTTCCAGCCGGTGCTGTTCGCCAAAGCCAAAGCAGCGCACCGCTTTCATCGTGGACTTCATCTTTGATGCTCCCAATCGTCATCAACTGTCGCAAGTGGCACCATGTTGCCTCTTCGGCGTCCGGCGATTTGCCTTGATCTCTACATATGACAACTCTATTGTCATTTGTATATAATTCGGAGGCCTCGATGCAAAACGAGAAGACGACAGAAGACATCGCCCTTGGCATCCGTCGGCGCGTGTTCGAACATTCGATCCGCAACAACGGGGGATACTTGTCACAGGCATGCTCGGCTGGGGAACAATTGGCCTGGCTTTACAACGAAGAACTGAACCTGGGGCCGTCCACCTTGCCCATGATCCCGAAGCCCTTTGGCGGCGTGCCCTCGGCCTCCAACCCCGACTATCACACCGGGGCAGGTTATAACGGCCCTGCGACCCCCGAATATGACCGGCTCTTCATCGCGCCCGCGCATTATGCCCTTGTGGCCTACGCTACCTTGATCGAGGTCGGTCGCATGGCCCCCGAAGGTCTGGAGATGTTCAACCAGGATGGCTCATCGGTCGAAATGATCGGGGCAGAGCATTCACCGGGCATGGAAGTGCATAACGGGACACTTGGCATCGGTCTGTCCACCGGCGCGGGGCTGGCCTGGGGCCGCAAAAGACGTGGCGAAACCGGTCGGACCTGGGTGTTCATGTCGGACGGCGAAGTGCAGGAAGGCCAGACTTGGGAGGCTGTACAGGCCGCCGCCCATCACGGCATCGACAACCTGTTCGCGATCATGGACGTGAACGACCAGCAGTGCGACGGCGCGATGTCCACCGTGATGGAGGTCGGCGATATTCGTACCAAGTTCCTGAATTTCGGTGCCGCCTGCGTCGAAATCGATGGCCACGACCTTGGGGCTATGCGCGACGCGGTCCGCAGCGCCCACGAGGGCAAGCCGTTGATCATCCTGGCCCGCACGAACCCCTTTCACGCAATGCCCATCCTCGAAGAACGCTTTCCGCGTCTGCACTACCTGCGCTTCAAGTCGGAAGACGAGCGCTCCCGGATGAACGTGTCGATTGCCCGCGATCTTGGCATCGACCCCATTTCCTATTCGCACTGAGGACGCCGACAAATGGTAGAAATGGTAAACCGCCCCTACGCTAAGGCCTTTGAAAAGTTTGCGGCCGGAAAGCCCGAAATCCTGTGCCTATCGGCTGACCTGACGTCATCTTGCGAGGTAGACGGTTTTCGCGACAAGTATCCCGATCAGTTCCTGAGCCTCGGCATGGCCGAGCAGAACATGATGAGCTTTGCCGGTGGCCTTGGTCTGGCGGGCTTCCGTCCCTTTATCCACACCTTTGGCGTGTTCATGTACCGCAGGCCCTATGATCAGCTGATGGCGTCTGTCGCCTATCCCCGGCGCAAGGTGCGGCTGATGGGCTTTTTGCCGGGCATCACCACACCCGGCGGCATGACCCACCAGTCGATCGAAGACATCAGCGTGATGCGGTCCATCCCCAACATGACGATCCTGGAAACCGGTGACGCGACCGAGGTTGAATCGATCTGCGAGGCAGCCGACAGCATCGACGGCCCGGTCTGGTGCCGCGTGCTGCGCGGGTCGGTACCGCGCCTGTTCAGCACGCCGATCAAAGTTGGCGAAATGCGCGTGCTGTCCGAAGGCAGCGATGTCCTTGTCGTCACAGCCGGCATCACCACCGAAGAGGCGCTGCG
>JANPBI010000343.1:0-22010 GCA_031430315.1 Rhodobacterales bacterium
CAATCGCCCCGCCGATCATAAGCAAGATCCGCGCAGGCCCGTTTGGCGCAAGATCCCAAGTCGCGATCGCTACGAATATCATCGCGACCCAGAGGCCGGCCACAAACACCCACGCGACAAGAACATCGCGTTTGTGCATGGCCTCAATCCTTTGATTAAGGTCAGACACGTTTCCCCCTCCCTTGGCCCTTTGGTTGCCGGATCTGGCGGGGCCGTTAACGCCTTTATTCCGTCCGGCAAATTTGTTTTCCCGAAGGAAACGCCTGCGGCAGCATTCTGTCAAGCTTGTCTGCCCAATTATTGGGCAGCCTAAGTAAGATTTCCCGTAAGGTGAAAAAAGTTTCTCTACAGTTGAAGTGCCAAATCTTCGGTGCTAGCCTTGTTATCAGGCATTCAAAGGAGACGAATCCATGTGCGGCATTGTTGGTTTGTTTCTGAAGGACCAAGCGCTGGAGCCAAAGCTCGGCGCGATGTTGACCGATATGCTGATCACCATGACCGACCGCGGGCCGGATTCTGCCGGGATCGCGATCTATTCGGGCGCGAAGGACGGCATCGGCAAGATCACTGTGCAGTCCGCCCAACCTGAAATCGACTTCAAGACGCTAGACGAAGAGCTGAAGGACGCTATCGGCAAACCGGTGCTGATGTTGATTAAAAGCAGCCATGCCGTCCTGGAAGTGCCCATCGACCAGATCGACGCCGCGCGGTCGGCCCTTTCTCATCTGCGCCCTGGCGTGAAGGTGATGAGCGCAGGCGACAGCATCGAGATCTTCAAGGAGGTGGGGCTGCCAAAGGATGTGGCCGCGCGCTTTGGCGTCTCGAAGATGGGCGGCACGCATGGCATCGGTCATACCCGCATGGCCACTGAAAGCGCTGTCACCACGATGGGCGCGCATCCGTTTTCAACCGGTTCGGATCAATGCCTTGTCCACAACGGCTCACTTTCCAACCACAACGGCGTGCGGCGTGAGCTCAAACGCAAGGGCATGACGTTCGAGACCGAAAATGACACCGAGGTGGCCGCCGCCTTCATCTCCCAAAAGCTGAAGGAAGGCGACAAGCTCGGCGAGGCTATGGAAGCGACGCTGACCGACCTTGATGGCTTTTTCACCTTTGTCGTCGGTACAAAGAACGGCTTTGGCGTCGTGCGCGATCCGATTGCCTGCAAACCCGCAGTCATGGCCGAAACCGATGACTACGTGGCCTTTGGGTCGGAATACCGCGCGCTGGTGAACCTGCCGGGGATCGAGAATGCCCGCGTCTGGGAACCGGAACCCGCCACTGTCTATTTCTGGGAGCGTTGAGAAAATGCAGACCTTCGACCTTGGCGCAGAGGGACTGCGTGCGCTGAACGCGTCACTTCACGCCCTGAAGGGCCAGACCAACATGACCTCGTGGTCAGTGATCAACCCCAAGGGCGCCCACGCCATTGCGGCTGGCGTGGATGCGCCGCTGGACATCACCGTGCACGGCTCGACCGGCTATTACTGCGCAGGCATGAACAAACAGGCGACGATCCGCATCAAGGGATCGGCTGGGCCGGGTGTGGCCGAAAACATGATGTCGGGGACCGTCATCATCGATGGTGATGCCAGCCAGTATGCCGGGGCAACCGGGCGCGGCGGGCTGCTGGTCATCAAGGGCAATGCCTCCAGCCGCTGCGGTATCTCGATGAAGGGCATCGACATCGTGGTGCATGGCAACATCGGCCACATGTCCGCCTTCATGGCGCAATCGGGCAATCTGGTGGTGCTGGGCGACGCAGGCGAAGCGCTGGGTGACAGCCTCTATGAAGCGCGCATGTTTGTCCGTGGGTCGGTCAAATCGCTGGGTGCCGATTGCATCGAGAAAGAGATGCGCCCCGAACATCTTGCCTTGCTGGAAGACCTTCTGGAGCGCGGCGAGGCAGGTGCAAAGTCCCGGCCAGAAGAATTCCGCCGCTATGGCTCTGCTCGCAAGCTCTACAATTTCAACATCGACAATGCGTCGGCGTATTGAGGCACCGTGAATGAGTGATTTCCCCCGCACTCCCCCCCGCTTTTCCGCCACCTTCACCCCGGCGGTGAATGCCGAGATCCGCCGTGCGGCGGCGACGGGGATCTATGATATCCGGGGCGGTGGCACCAAGCGGCACCTGCCGCATTTTGACGACCTGTTGTTCCTTGGGGCCTCGATCAGTCGCTATCCGTTGGAAGGTTACCGCGAGAAATGCGCGACCGATGTCTGGCTAGGCACCCGCCACGCCAAAAAGCCGATCCATCTGGACATTCCGATCACCATCGCGGGCATGTCCTTCGGGGCGCTGTCAGGCCCCGCAAAAGAGGCGCTGGGTCGTGGCGCAAGTGCTGCTGGCACGTCGACGACCACAGGCGATGTCGGCATGACCGAAGAAGAGCGCGGGCATTCCAAGACGCTGGTCTATCAGTACCTGCCCAGCCGCTACGGCATGAACCCCGACGACCTGCGCCGCGCGGATGCCATCGAGATTGTTGTGGGGCAAGGGGCCAAGCCGGGCGGCGGTGGCATGCTTCTGGGCCAGAAAATCTCAGACCGCGTGGCCAATATGCGCAACCTGCCCAAGGGGATTGACCAGCGTTCGGCCTGCCGGCATCCCGACTGGACCGGCCCCGATGATCTGGAAATCAAGATCATGGAACTGCGTGAAATCACTGACTGGGAAAAACCGATCTACGTCAAGATCGGCGGTGCGCGGCCCTATTATGACACGGCCCTTGCGGTCAAAGCGGGCGCGGATGTCGTCGTGCTGGACGGCATGCAGGGCGGCACGGCGGCGACGCAGGATGTGTTCATTGAACATGTTGGCATGCCGATCCTGGCGTGCATCCCGCAGGCGGTAAAGGCGCTGCAGGATCTGGGGATGCACCGCAAGGTGCAGTTGATCGTCTCGGGCGGCATACGTTCGGGTGCCGATGTGGCTAAGGCCATGGCGCTGGGCGCGGATGCAGTTTCCATCGGCACGGCGGCGCTGATCGCCTTGGGCGACAACGACCCGAAGTGGGAGGCCGAGTATCAGGCGCTGGGCACCACCGCCGATGCCTATGACGATTGGCACGAAGGCCGCGACCCCGCTGGCATCACAACGCAAGACCCGGAACTTTCCGCACGGTTCGATCCGGTTCTCGGCGGGCGGCGGCTGAAGAACTACCTCAAGGTGATGACGCTTGAGGCGCAAACCATCGCGCGCGCCTGTGGCAAGAACCATCTGCACAATCTGGAACCCGAGGACCTGTGCGCCCTGACAATCGAGGCCGCTGCCATGGCGGGCGTGCCGATTGCGGGGACCAGCTGGATACCGGGCCGCACCGGCGGCTTTTAAAAAAAACATAAAGACGACAGGGAGTTAACGGGATGGCGAAAGATCTGGCCAAATGGGCCAAGGAAAAAGGCGTCAAGTACTTCATGATCTCCTACACCGACCTTTTCGGGGGTCAGCGGGCCAAACTGGTACCGACGCAGGCGATCAACGACATGGCAGAGGAGGGCGCAGGCTTTGCAGGTTTTGCCACCTGGCTGGACCTGACGCCCGCTCACCCGGACCTCATGGCCGTGCCCGATGCGTCTTCGGCCATTCAGTTGCCATGGAAAAAGGACGTGGCCTGGGTTGCCGCCCGCGCCACCATGGAGGGCAAGCTGGTCGATCAGGCCCCGCGCAACGTGCTGGAACGGCTGGTTGCCGAGGCCGCGAAAGAGGGCCTGCGCGTCAAGACCGGGGTGGAGCCCGAATTCTTCATCCTGTCGCCTGATGGCAGCCAGATTTCCGACCCCTACGACACCGCGGAAAAGCCTTGCTACGATCAGCAGGCAGTGATGCGCCGCTATGACGTGATCGCCGAGGCCTGCGATTACATGCTGGAACTGGGCTGGGAGGCCTACCAGAACGACCACGAAGACGCGATCGGCCAGTTCGAGATGAACTGGAAGTACGACGACGCGCTGCAGACCGCCGACAAGCACAGCTTTTTCAAGTTCATGATGAAGTCGGTGGCCGAAAAGCACGGCTTTCGCGCATCGTTTATGCCGAAACCCTTCAAGGGCCTGACAGGTTCAGGCTGCCATGCGCATATCTCGGTCTGGTCGATGGATGGCAAGACCAACGCCTTTGCCGACAAATCCAAGGAATTGCACCTGTCGGATCAAGGGCGCAATTTCCTTGGCGGCATCATGAAACATGCCAGCGCCTTGGCCGCGATCTGCAACCCGACGGTCAACAGCTACAAGCGGATCAATGCGCCGCGGACTTCGTCAGGTGCGACGTGGGCCCCTAACTCGGTCACCTGGACCGGCAACAACCGCACCCACATGGTGCGTGTGCCGGGGCCAGGGCGGTTCGAGTTGCGCCTGCCGGACGGTGCGGCCAACCCTTATCTGTTACAGGCCGTCATCATCGCAGCCGGTCTGGACGGCGTGCGCACCAAGGCCGATCCGGGCAAGCGCCACGACATCGACATGTACCAGCATGGCCATACGGTAAAGAACGCGCCAAAATTGCCGTTGAATCTGCTGGATGCCTTGCGCGAGTACGACAAGGACAAGACGCTGAAGGCAATGATGGGCGACGAATTCTCATCGGCCTATCTGAAGCTGAAGCACAAGGAATGGGATAGCTACTGCTCCCATTTCTCCCGCTGGGAGACGGAAAATACGCTGGACATCTGAGGTTTCTTGAGACCCTCAAATGAAAGCCCCGGAGTAATCCGGGGCTTTCATTCTTTGAACTGCTCCACCGTGGTTTCCGGCCCGGCGATGTGCACGGCAAGGAGGCAACCGTTCGGCGTGAATGAACTATGCTCGGTCCCGTCGCGGTAGAATACTAGGTCCCCTGCCCGCAGGACGGTGCCGTCATTTTCGTGCAGTTCGCCTTCAAGGATCAGGAACTGTTCGTGCCCGTTGTGGCGGTGGCCGCAGGTCGTCATGCCGGGGGGCATGCGGTAGACGTGGAAGCCGGTCCCAAGCTCCTGGCTGTCATCCAGTTGCAGGATCGTATCCCCCAAAACCAGACCATCGGGGTAGACGAAGGACTGATACGCGGCCCGGTGGATGTTCGCGATCTTGCGGTCATTGGGATCGATCGGCTTCATGCGGACTCCTGTTTTTTGCTGACGCGTAAAGTATCTTCGTGCAGTTCAAGGTGCCATCCCGTGGATTTGTCTTGTTTACCCACAGGAAGAAGATTTGACACACACGGAATCTTTCTTCTAGGTTTCATCTGAAGGCAGCGCATAAGCACCTGCTGGTTCCGAACCCATCTGGAGACGTCCATGAACAAAAGAGTTGCCGTGATCGGCGCGGGTCCGTCGGGCCTTGCGCAGCTTCGCGCCTTCCAGTCGGCCAAGGCCAAGGGCGCCGACATTCCCGAAGTCGTCTGCTTTGAAAAGCAGGATAACTGGGGCGGGCTCTGGAATTACACCTGGCGCACCGGTCTTGACGAGCATGGCGAGCCTGTCCACGGCTCGATGTACCGATATCTTTGGTCGAACGGGCCAAAGGAAGGTCTTGAATTTGCTGACTATTCGTTTGAAGAACATTTTGGCAAGCAGATCGGCTCTTATCCCCCTCGTGCCGTTCTGTTCGACTATATCGAAGGTCGCGTGAAGAAAGCCGGCGTGCGCGACTGGATCCGTTTTTGCAGCACCATTCGCATGGTGCGCTACAACAAGGACAAGGGGAACTTCACCGTCACCGTGCATGACCTGAAAAAGGACCGCATGTACGACGAGGAGTTTGACAACGTGGTCGTGGCGTCAGGCCATTTTTCGGTGCCGAATGTTCCCGAATACCCCGGGTTCAACAAATTCAATGGCCGCGTCCTGCACGCCCATGACTTCCGCGACGCGCGCGAATTCACGGGCAAGGACCTGCTCATCATGGGCACATCCTATTCGGCCGAGGATGTCGGTTCGCAATGCTGGAAGTATGGGGCGAAGTCGATCACCTCGACCTACCGAAACGCGCCGATGGGCTTCACCTGGCCCGCGAACTGGGAGGAAAAGCCCGGTCTTGTTCGGGTGGACGAGAACACCGCCTATTTTGGCGACGGTACTTCGAAGAAGATCGATGCGATCATCCTTTGTACCGGCTACAAGCATCACTTCCCCTACCTGCCTGACGATCTGCGGCTCAAGACGGCGAACCGGTTGGCTGCTGCCGATCTCTACAAGGGCGTGGCCTGGGTGCATAACCCCAAGCTTTTCTATCTTGGCATGCAGGACCAATGGTTCGCCTGACGGCAGCCTATCCGGATCGCGTGCACTGCTATTTCGACGATCAGAAGCAGGTAATCGACCTCGCCCGGATCCTGTCAATGCAGCCGATCGGTACGCACCTTTATGTCTGCGGGCCAAAGGGGATGATCAACTGGGTGCTTTCAACAGCCGCCATTATGGGCTGGCCCGAGAAAGCCCTGCATCACGAAGAGTTCCTTGCTCCCGGCACCGGCCTGCCGTTTGACGTGAAACTGGCGGCATCGAAGAAGACGATCACGGTCGGCACGACCCAGTCGCTGCTTGAGGCGATCGAGGCCGCCGGGGTGGACGCGCCCTATCTCTGTCGGGGCGGCGCTTGCGGGCAATGCGAGACGAATGTCGTCGCCTGCGACGGCACCATCCTGCACCGCGACATCTGGCTGACCCCAGAAGAACATGCCGAGGGGAAAAAGATCATGCCGTGCGTTTCGCGTTTTGAGGGCAAGTCCCTGACAGTCGACCGATAGGAGCCCGTCATGAGCCTTGATTTCAAACCAGATTTCGCACCGGGTGCCTTTGACGACTTCTTTCGCAACGAGACCTTTCGCGACGACTTTACCTATCGAAACTCGCCTCAGGGCATCCGCCGCTTTCCTTTTCCGTTTGATCGCGACGACTACATGTATTCGGTCAACATGGAGCCGCATGTGCCAGGCCGCAAAGGCTCGGTCTTTGAACACGCGTTCGATGTGGATGAACACTACGTTTCGGAAATGATCGACCGCGCCAAGGTGCTGGCCGAGGACCCACTTCGGTGTCAGTCCCTGCCGCACATGACTTTGGCCGGGTGGGACCTTCTGGAACTGATCATGGAAAGCAAGGCCCGCGACTATCCGCAGTGGTTTTCGCTGACCAAGGATGGCAACCGCTGGCACTGGATCAACCGGCCGCTGGGGATCGACCACAGCTTCACCTTCCTCGACGAATCCACCCTGCCCTACGGCCCCTTTGAGTACATCACCCGCCAGACCCAAGGCGATTTCAGCCTGCAGGACGAACGCGACAATGACCTGTGGATGGATGCAGGCATGGTGACCAGCCAGGCCGACTGGTCCTTGGATTTCGACATCGGGATGAGCTTTATGGAATGGCACGCCCCGGTGCCTTTGGCGCATGAAAAGGGCATCTTCGACCGGGCGCTGAAATTCCTTTTGAAACTGCAACACGGCGCGCCAGTGCGGCGGTTCAACTGGACCATGACAGTCAACCCGCTTTTGGATACCGCGCCTGAGACCTATCCCGTCTGGGGTCCGACCAAGACCTCGCTGACGCATGAGAACCTTGGCTACAAGCAGCATTTGCGGGTTGAATTGCAGGCCCTGTTCCGGCTGCCACGCTCCAACGCCATCGCATTCTCGATCCGCTGCTATCTCGGCAAGTTCGAAGAGCTGGTGACGGTGCCGAAATGGGGACGTCGGCTGCATCGCGTCGTGCGCGACCTGCATCCGGATGTGGCGGCCTACAAGGGGTTCCTGCGCAACCGCGATGCGATGGTGACATGGCTGTCCAAGTATGACGACGGCGCGCCGACCTCGCCCGGCTTCTGGCCCGACGACTGATCCGCAAGTGGCGCAAGGCTCTCCCCTTCGACTTGGTTTTCTGATGTTTCCGGGCTTTCCGATGGCCTGCCTGACATCGGCCATCGAACCCTTGCGCGCGGCGAACGAGATCACCGGTCGCAAGGAGTTCGCGTGGAGCCTGGTCGCCGAAAGCTATGCGCCGGTCCGGTCGTCGGCCGATGTAAAATTTGAGCCCGACGCCATTCTTTCGGAATGTGGGGACGTGGATCATCTCTTCCTTCTGTCACCACCCACGGGCCAGTTTGCCGATGTGCGGTCTGGCCCTGCGCGGTTGCGCTGGCTGGATCGGACAGGCGTGGTCCTTGGGGCGTTCTCGGGCGGGATCTTTCCATTGGCCCGCGCCGGGCTCATGGAGGGGCGCGGCTGTTCGGTTCACTGGTGCTATGAGGCCGCCTTCAAGGCCGAATTCCCCAAGGTCATCGCCAGCGAAGCGGTCATCGTTCGTGAAAAACGGCGGATCACGGCCTCGGGCGCGGGCGCGGTCTTTGACTTGATGCTGCGGCTGATTGAGGAACGGCTTGGTCGGCAGTACATGACGGACGTCGCCTGCTGGTTTCAACATCCCTTTGTCCGCGATGAAGATGCAAGCCAAAAGGTTCCCGTCGCGCGCACGGGCAACACCGCCGACCGGTTGCTGCCCGCAATCCGCGAGGCGATACGGCTGTTCGAAAACCATGTCGAAGACCCCTTGCGCATCCCGGACGTGGCCGCAGCGGTGGAGATGTCGGGACGCCATTTCGAGCGATTGTTCAAGCGCGAGACTGGCCAAAGCCCGTTGCGCTACTACCGCCAACTGCGCCTGTCCAAGGCGCGCCAGCGGGTACTTTATTCCAACGACCCCCTGCGGGAGATCGCGGCCTCGGTCGGGTATCTCACATCAGCGCCGATGGCGCGCCACTATGCCGAGCAGTT
Source organism: Rhodobacterales bacterium (assembly GCA_031430315.1). GTDB lineage: Bacteria > Pseudomonadota > Alphaproteobacteria > Rhodobacterales > Rhodobacteraceae > JAJNPS01. The sequence goes on from JANPBI010000343.1 coordinate 8,759, forward strand.
TGGCGTCAGCCCAAAGCACGAGCGCCAGATGCTGTCAGGATTGCGGGAAAACGCGCCGCTGAAGGCACCTGCGGCGGAGTGACCGTCAGCCTTGCAAAGACAAGGTCGCGATGCCACCGAAAACCGTCGCGACCCCCACCCACTGCAGCAAGCGCAGCTTTTCGTTCAGGAAATACGAGGCTAGTAGGATGGTCCCGACGCCAAACAGGGATGAACTCACCGAGGCATACTCGGCCCGCGGCAAGTTGCCTGATGCCGTGACAAGCGACAGTGCCACCACGTCAAAGGCCCCCATAATCGCAAGGACGACCCAATTCCCGCGCAATGACGACAGCGCAGACCGCGTCCACAGGAACAGCACGCCAATAACGACGACGGCGATCAGACGTGTGATGAGGATGGTGGGCAACTCGGACGCCTGGCGCGCGGCCTCTTGTCCGATAGCGAAGGTCGAAGCGAACCCGCAAGCGCTGAGAAAAGACCAGCCCATCGCCGACCGATAGGACTGGGGCCGCTTGTCCGACGTTGCGTCGCCGCCGGCGGTCAGCGACACGATTGAAATTCCCCCGACGACCGCTGCGACAGCCAGCCAGTCTGCAAAGGTGACCGATCGCCCCTGAGCCACCGCCAAAGCAAGCGAGATGATCGGATAGGCGCCGATAATGGGAGATACGATCCGCGCCGGGGCCATGCTGAATGCGCGGTACAGAGCACCTATCGCCAGCGCGAAGGTCAGCCCGGCGGCGCAGGACAGAAGCACCGCACGGACAGAAAGGCTGGTCCAGTCGCCAAGGACCAGCGACGGTGCCAACAACACTACGCTGCCGCTGACCAAGACCAAAAGCACGATCGGCAAAAGGGCCGCCCCTTGCGACAGCTTGCGCGCCATAAGGTCATGCACCGCCCAGATCAGCGCAGCCGTCAAACCAAGGCTCAAAGCCAGCATTCTTGTTCGTTCCCGCATTGCGCCGCTTGTGCCACAATGGCGCTCCGGCTATTCTTCTGAATGAACAAGTTTTAACGGCAATAAAGTAGCGCACAAGGGAAAGCCATGCTCGACAGCCCTTATCCCAGCGTGAACCCCGGTCCGCCACGGGCCAGCAAGATCCTGACCCCGCGCGATTTGCTGCTTCACCGCGGCGTGGAACGTCAGACCGTCCCGGGCGGCGGAGCCTGGCTCTTGCAGATGGGACAAGGTGACCGCATCACCGTCATCAACGACGAGGGCGGGCAGCCGGTCGAACTGATCGCGGCGGGAAAGGATGGGCGGATCGAGGCGAGCCTTCTGGGTCATGCACCGAATTCCGACGCGGGCGGGCTCAAGGCGATGCTGGCCTTGGGGGACCAGGGCGGAGATGGCCTTTCGCGGCTGCGTCAGGGGCTGACCCGGCGCGGCATCGATCTGGCAAAGGCGGGTGCCTTGCGGCTATTCGACGGTGCGACCCCGCCGAAGACGCGGCAGGAGTTCACGGCCCTTGCCGACGGCTGGCTGATCGTCGCGGCACCCGGCCTGCCCATGGTGCCAGAGGCACAGGACACGGCCACCCCGATCACGATCGAGATTCAACGCGCAAACCCCCGGAGCATCGGGGCCTACGATCTGCCCGATCCCTTGGCGGACCCGGTCCTTGATCTGCGCGTGCAATCTGCGACTGCCGAAAGTTATGTCGTCAAGGCGGGCGACTACATCCAGATCCTCGATGTCGATGGCCGCCAATGCACTGACTTCCAATGTTTTGACGCGCGGAAACTGGAGCGTGGCATTGAACATGCGCTGGACGTCACGACATCACGCACCCTGATGGGCCATGCTTATTCCATGCCGGGCCTGCATTCGAAATACTATGATCAAGACTGGGTGCCCCTGGTCGAAGTCGTTCAAGACACGGTAGGCCGCCATGATGCCTTTGCGATGGCCTGTGCCTCGAAATACTATGACGAGATCGGCTATCCCGGCCACGCCAACTGTTCGGACAACTTCAATGCTGCGCTGGCCCCGCACGGTGTCGGCGCGCGTCCCGGCTGGATGGCGGTCAACCTCTTCTTCAACACCAACATCGATGCCCATGGCGTGCTGATCAGCGACGAGCCGTGGAGCAGGCCGGGCGACTATGTGCTGTTCCGCGCGCTGACTGATCTTGTCTGCGTCAACTCCGCCTGCCCCGATGACACCTCGCCCGCCAACGGCTGGTATCTCTCGGATATCCAGGTCCGCACCTATTCTGGGGCCGAGAAGTTCAGCCGTTCTGTCGCCTACCGCCCGACGCCCGACCAGGAGCCGAAGATGACCAAGGAAACTGCCTTTCACGAGCGTATCTCGGCCAAGACGAGGCACCATGTGGAATACAAGGGCTACTGGCTGCCGCAGGTCTATTCGCAGAACGGCGCGATCGAGGAATATTGGGCCTGCCGCGAAAAGGCGGTTGTGCTGGACCTGTCGCCCCTGCGCAAGGTCGAGGTGACGGGACCGGACGCTGAGGCGCTGATGCAATGGGTGCTGACGCGCGACATGAAAAAGCTAAGCCAGGGCCAGGTGGTCTATTCCGCCATGTGCTACGACCACGGCGGGATGATCGACGACGGCACCGCCTTTCGGCTGGGGCAGGACAATTTCCGCTGGATCGGTGGCGATGACTATGGCGCCGTCTGGATCCGCGAACAGGCCGAAAAGCTGGGGCTGCGGGCGATGGTTCGCTCCAGCACCGATCAGTTGCATAACCTGGCCGTGCAAGGCCCGAACAGCCGCGAGATCATGCGCCGCGCGATCTGGACCGCCCCGCACCAGCCCACCATCGACGAGCTGGGCTGGTTCCGCTTTACCATTGGTCGTCTGGGCGGGCCTAATGGCGCCCCCGTCGTGGTGTCGCGCACCGGCTATACCGGCGAGTTGGGGTTCGAGATCTTCTGTCACCCCAAGGATGGCAGTGCGGTCTACGACGCAGTCTGGACCCATGGCGAGGATCAGGGCCTGCGTCCGATGGGTCTTGCAGCGCTCGACATGGTGCGCATCGAGGCGGGCCTGATCTTTGCAGGCTATGACTTCAGCGACCAGACCGATCCGTTCGAGGCGGGCATCGGCTTTTCCGTGCCGCTCAAATCCAAGACCGATGATTTCATCGGGCGCGAGGCGCTGATCCGCCGCAAGGAACATCCGCGTGCGAAATTCGTGGGGTTGGAGATCGACGCGAATGTCACGGTGGGTCACGGCGATGGCCTGCACATTGGGCGGGCGCAAGTGGGCGTGGTGACGTCGTCGACGCGATCCCCACTTCTGGGCAAGAACATCGCACTGGCGCGCGTGGATGTCGCCCATGCCGAAGTGGGAACAGCGCTGGAGGTCGGCAAGCTGGATGGTCAGCAAAAGCGCCTGCCTGCGGTGATCGTCCCCCTGTCGCATTATGATCCGAAGAAGACCCGCCCGCAAAGCTGAGGGGAAACCGCCCATGGAGCCGATGATCAACAGGATCGGTGGCGAAGCAAAGGTTCGCGAACTCGTCGAGCACTTTTACGACCTGATCGAATCCCTGCCGCAGGGTCGGGCGATCATGATCAAGCATCTGCAGGGGCACGGGCTGAACCATGTCCGCCCGGCCCAGTTCGCGTTTCTTTGCGGCTTTTTCGGCGGGCGGCGCTATTACGAGGAACGCCACGGGCAAATGAACCTGCGTGAAATCCATGCCCATGTCGACATTCGCCGTCAGGACGCCGAAGATTGGCTGGCGGTGATGGACATGGCAATGGCGGACACCGGCGTGATCGACCCGATGAAATCGCAGATCGCGGCCACATTTCGTCGGGCGGCGCTGATGCTGGTCAATCGGAGCGACACGTAGGAGCCGGTCTTGCTAACTTGGCGACAATCGGCATTTCGAGATTGTTTCGTGCCAGATCCGTTGTCCGCATCTATACTAATCGCGTTTACTATCCGTTGAACAATTCACCTGCGCACTGGGCACCCCCGAGAACCTTTGCTCCCATGGCGCCGCAAAACCAGATGCTCAGTAAGTTGCGCGCCCGCCCGACAGGTCGAACACTCCACCTGTGGTAAAGCTGTTTTCAGCGGTCGCAAGGAAACAGATCATCGAGGCGGCCTCGGACAGCTCCAGCATTCGACCGCGCGGGATCTTGGACAGGATCATCTTCAGAAAGGCCGGGTCCTGGCTCAGCGCCATCGCGGTCTTTGCCACCGCCGGGGTCACCGCATTTACTGCAATGTCATAGCCCGCCAATTCCTTGCCCATGGATTTCGTCAGCGCCAGCACGCCTGCCTTCATCGAGGAATAGGCGGGTGCGCCGGGATTGCCTTCCTTGCCCGCAACCGAGCTTACATTCACGATACGCCCGTAGTTCCGCCCGATCATGTGCGGTATCACGGCTTGACTGACGAAGAACGTTCCGACCAGACCAATATGGATCACGTCCATGAAATCCTGCGGCGGGTATTCCCAGGTCGTGGCGTTCGGGCCGACGATGGCGGCATTGTTGACCAGCACGTCGATCTTGCCAAAGCGGTCTATGACCGACTGCGTCGCAGCCCGGACCTGGTCGAGGTTGCCGATGTCGACGGCCAATCCCTGCACCTTGTCAACGCCAAACTGGTCCGCAAGGGTCGCCAGCAGGCCTTTATCGCGATCCCAGATCGACACGCGCGCCCCCGAGGCGATCATCCGTTCCGCCACAGTCAAGCCAATCCCTTGCCCGCCGCCGGTGATGATGGCCACGCGGCCGTCGAAATCATAGCTGTTCATACGAAACCCCGAATTGCCCGAAATATTTTAGGGTGGCGCCCCATTCGCGGGGCGCCCTTTTTTTTGCTCAGAAGTCGAATTCGTCGATGTTTCCGGCGTTGAACGTGGTCAGTTCCGCCTGGGTGTTGATCATGTTGTTTGCATTGATCGTGATGGTGCCCAGGTTCGGCACTTCGAACGTCCCGCCGACTTCGTTCTTGATCGTGCCGTCCAGGACGCCTTTGGCGAAGTGTGCGGCCAGCCAGCCTTCGTTATAGGGCGACCAGAGCTGGAACGCCGTAACCGTGCCATCCTTGACGAAATCGCGCATCTCGCTGGGCAGGCCGAGGCCGGTGACCTTGACCGTTTCGGCAATACCGCGCGATTGCACGACCTGTGCTGCCGCCGCGATCCCCACCGTCGTTGGCGCGATCACGCCGCGCAGGTTGGGGAAGTTGGCCAGCAGGGCCTCCATTTCGGCGGTCGATTTTTCCGGCTGGTCATCGCCGTAGACCGTGGCCACCAGCGACATCTTGGCATATTTCGGGTCGCTTTTCAGGGTCTCGTTCATGCCGACGATCCACTTGTTCTGGTCGGGGGCTTCGGTGGTGGCCGACAAGATTGCGATCTCGCCTTCGTAGCCGATCAGCGAGCCAACCATTTCCACCTGATCGCGCCCGACGATGTCAAAGTTGACGGGCAGGATCGAGGCGTCACGCTTGTCTTCGTTGCCGGTGATGTCGCCATTGACCGTTAGCACCAGGATGCCTTTTGAGCGGGCATCCGAAAGCACCTGGTTCAGCGCGTCCGGGCTGTTCGGGGCAATCGCGATCACGTTCACGCCGCGCTGGATCTGCGCTTCGATGAACGGGATCTGCGAGGTGGCTTCAGCAGTCGCCGGGGCCACGAATTCGAACTCGCAGCCAAGCGACGCGCAGGCATCGACGAAACCGCCGGTAATGCTGTCAAAGTACGGGTTGCCGGTGTTCTTGCCGATATAGACGATTTTCATCGGGTCTTGCGCCAATGCGGCAGTCCCCAGCACAAGGCTGGTGGCAAGGCCCAGAAGCATGGATTTCTTTAGCACGGTGTTCCTCCTCCAAGGTTGGTTGCCGGTTTCCCGGTCGGTCGACCCGCTACCGTTGGGTGCGGGAATAGATGAAGTTCGTGGCAATGATCGAGACGATCAACAGAACCCCCAGAACGCAAAGCTGCCAGGCAGGCAGCACATTGGCGACGATCATGCCGGTCGACACGATCACCAAAAGCCAGGCCGCAAGAAAGGTCCCAAGGATGGTGCCCCTGCCGCCAAAGATATAGGTGCCCCCCAGCATCGCCATGAGAACCATCTGCAACTCTCCGCCGAGGCCCAGATCATAGCGCACCGACCCCAGGCGCGAAGCGGTCATAAGGCCTGCAAAGGCGCTGGCCAGCCCCATCATGAGAAACAGCGTCATCTTGATCCGCCGGGTGCGGATGCCTGCGTGTTTCGCCGCCTCTTCGTTGGTGCCGATCAGGTATATCTGGCGGCCAAAGATCGTCATCCCCAATACCAGGCCCAGGACCAGCGACAGCCCGATAAAGATCACCACCGGCAACGGAATGCCGGCAACCATGATCTTGTCGACACCGATGTACCATTCGGGCACCCGGATGGATTTGTCGCCCGCGATCACCTGTGCCAGGCCGCGGTAGAGGATCAGCGTGCCGATGGTCACGATGATCGAGGGCAGTTGCAGCGCGATCACCATCAGCCCGTTGAACAGCCCCATTAGAAGCCCCGCACCAAGGCCGATGGCGATGGCCAGCGGCATGCCTAGCCCCGCATCCTGCGCCCAGGCGAAGAGGCAGGCCGACAGCGCCATGTTGGCCGCAGGCGACAGGTCGATCTCGCCCGCGATGATCACCATCGTCAGGACGAGGGCCACGATGGCGAACTCGGCGCTGATGGTGAAGCTTTTCAGGATGTAATTGATATCCAGAAAGAACTCGGAAAGCAGACTGCCCGCGAAGATGCCAATGACCAAAAGGGTCAGGGTCATCGTCTCTGGCCGCACCAACAGCACATGCCAAGCGGGTCTTGGCGGGGCGGCATCCCGTGGCACGGCAATCCGGGGGGGGGCGCTGGTGTCGGTGCTCATACCCTTGCCCCCGTCAAGGCCCGCTTTTGCCCCTGCAATCGCACCAGGCGGTCGATCATCAGGGCGACCAGAATGACCGATCCGTAAATGGCGTTCTGTGTGGTTCCGGGGATCCCCAGAAGCGGCAGCGCCGCCGCCACGCACCCCAGCAGGATCACGCCCAGAACCGTCCCAAGGACCGTGCCCACCCCGCCGTTGATCGAGACCCCGCCGATGACGACGGCGGCGATCACCTGAAACTCGAACCCGTTGCCGGTGTTGGACGGGTTCACAAAACCCCAGCGGCTGGCATACATGATGCCCGCCAGACCCGACAATGCGCCCGAGATGGCAAAGACAATCAGCGTCACCCGGGTCACGTCGATCCCGCGCAGGGGTGCGGCCACGGGGTTCGACCCCAGGGCATAGATCTGGCGACCTATCCGCGTGTGCATCACGAACCAACAGGTCAGCAGGGCCACGCCAAAGCTCATGAAGATGATCCACGGAATGCCCAGGATCGGCGAGGTCTGCGACATCGCCTTCAGCGCCGAGGGCACATACTGCCGGTCGATCTGCTTGGCATCCGACATGATGAATGTCAGCCCGCGATAGAGGTTCAGCGTTCCGAGGGTCACGATGATTGCGGGTAACCGGAAGGCCGTGACCAGAAGGCCATTTATCAGCCCCAGCGCCATTCCGACGCCAATGGAAAGCAGAAAGCCAAGCGGCCACCACACCTCGGGCGCATAGCGGAACATCATCCCCGAGGCCATGGCCGCCAATGCCATCATCGACCCCATCGACAGGTCTACATGCCGTGCGACGATCACCAGCATCTGGCCCATGGCCCCGATCATGATCAGTGGCGTCAGCAATAGGATGATGCGCAGGCTGTCCAGCGTCAGAAACTGTGGCTTGTAGGCCCCGACAGCCAGACAGAACAGTATGATCATAAGCGCAATTCCCGCTTCGCGCCGCCGCATGATTTGGGCGAGTGTGGTCATGCGGCGGCCTCGCGCGGCGCGCTGCGCGGCACAGCCGCCTGCATGATGGTTTCCTGCGTCGCGACCCCGCGGGGAAGTTCTGCCGTCAGTCTTCCTTCGGCCATCACCAGCACCCTGTCGCACAGGGCCAGCAACTCTGGCAGTTCCGACGAAATCAGCAGGATCGCCCGGCCGTCGGCAGCAAGCTGACCGATCATGTCGTAGAACTCGGCCTTGACACCGATGTCGATGCCGCGCGTCGGCTCGTCCAGGATCAGCACCTGCGGGTCGGTCAGAAGCCATCGGGCGAGGATCGCCTTTTGCTGATTGCCACCCGACAACTCGCCAATCGGCTGGCGCAGAGTGGCAAGGCGGATGCTGAGCTTGGCCACCGACTGCACCGCCAGCGCCTTTTCCAGCGCGCGGCGGATGATGCCGCGCGACGCGATGCGGCCGGGCACAGCGGCCGAGATGTTGTGTTCGACCGACAGGCTGCGGAAGATGCCCGCCTGCGCACGGTCCTCGGGCACGAAAGCCAGGCCAAGGGCGATGGCTTCGGTCGGGTCGGCGATGCGTACTTCGCGGCCGTTCACTTCGATCCGGCCGGTATCGGCCGGCGCCACTCCAAAGAGCGCCCGGGCGACATCGGTGCGGCCCGCGCCGACAAGCCCGCCCAGGCCGACGATCTCGCCCTTGCGGACAGTAAAGCTGATGTCGCGGAACAGCCCCGCCCGGCCAAGCCCGTCAACCTTCAGCGCCACGTCGCCGATCACCGTGCCGACCTTGTGCATGTATTCTTTGAGCGGGCGGCCGATCATCAGCCGGATGATGTCGGCATCGGTCAGATTGGCGATGGTGTCGGTCGCGACCTTGGCCCCGTCGCGGAAGATCGTGACCCGGTCACAAAGGGCTCGGACCTCTTCCAGGCGGTGCGAGATGAAGATGATCGTGCGCCCCTCGTCCCTTAGGCGCCGCGCGATGGTGAACAGGGTCGCAACCTCCTTGGGGGTCAGGGGCGCTGTGGGTTCATCCATAATGATCAGGCGACTGTCAGAGGCAAGCGCGCGCGCGATCTCGACCATCTGCTGGTCGGCGATGGACAGGCCCCGCATTGTCCGGGTCACGTCGATTTCCACCCCCAGAAGGTGCATCAACCGCCGCGCGTCCTGTTCCATCCGGCCCCAGGGCACACGCGACAGGGGGGCACCGTCCTGCCGGCCCAGAACCAGATTTTCCGCCACCGTGAGGTCGGGGAAGGAGATGGGTTCCTGATGAATCAGCGTGATTCCCAGCCGTTGTGCGACGATGGGGTTCGTCACCTCGACTGCGGCCCCGTTCAGCGCCAGTGTGCCGCGTGTCGGGCGGTGGACTCCCGCGATGATCTTGGCAAAGGTCGATTTCCCCGCGCCGTTTTCCCCCAATAGCGCGTGGATTTCCCCCGGCATCAGGTCGAGGTCGACATCGCTTAGCACCTCGACCCCAGCGAACTGCTTCGAGATGCCGCGCGCTGACAGCATAGGGGTCGGTTGGTCAGCCATCATGAGGTGTCCCCGCTGGGAACGGGTGCGGACGCGTCGATCAGCCCCTCCGCCTTCAGGTCGGCCCAGAAGGCGGACGGAATAGATCGGTCAAGGTGCTGCACGTTCTGGATGATTTCGGACGCGCTTGCGGCGCCCGGAATGACTGAAACTACCGCCGGATGCGCCAGCACGAACTGCAGCGCCGCTGCCGGCAATGCCACGCCGTGCGCCGCACAGACCGCCTCGATCCCGCGCACGCGGACCTGCACTTCGGTCGAGGCCGTGCCATAGGCATATTTCGCCCCAGTCTGGGAACCGGTCACCAGGATCCCCGAGGCAAAAGGCGCGCCGATGATGACGCTGACGCCACGTCGGACGAAGTCGGCCATCCCGGTATGCAGGGTGGATTGGTCCAAAAGCGTGTAAGGCATCGCCACCAGCGCGAAATCCATATCCACCTTTTGCGCCGTGGTCATCAGCGCCTCGGAGGTGTTGAGACCCATCCCGTAAGCCAGGATGTCGCCTGCCGATTTCAGTTCTTGCAGCGCAGCGATACCGCCGCCGTCGATCAACTGCCGCTCATAAGCCGCAACCAACGCCGGATCGCCGTGGATCAATAAGTCCAGATCATGGATCACCAGCGCGTCCACCGTATCAAGTGCCAGCCGCTGCAAAGCCTGTTCATAGGACCGCATCACGCCATCGCGGGAATAGTCGAATGTCACGTCGAAGTTCAGCCCACCCGTCCAGGGCGCGCGGCTGAACGACCTGGGATCGCTTGGGCGGTGCAGCGTGCGGCCCACCTTGGTCGTGATCCGGAATTCGTCCCGGGGCATGGTGCGAAGGAAGCCGCCTAACCGATGCTCGGACAGGCCGCGGCCATACCAGGGGGCTGTGTCGTAGTACCGCACTCCGGCATCCCAGGCCGCCTGCAGCGTGCTTTGCGACTGTGCTTCGGGGACCCGTGCGTAAAGCTCGCCGATATGGGCGGAACCAAAGCCGAAGACCGGTAAATCCAGCCCGGTTGCGGCAACCTGGCGGCAAGCAGACATGTGTTCCGCCGTCATGATCCCCCCTGCCGAACGCCACATTGCTCGAAGGCACCCGAGCCCTCTGGGGTCAGAACTTGTCAGACAACAATTCGTTTGACAAGTTTTAATTGGCGGGTCATTCCTGAACATCAAGTCGGGGGGCTTTGACCCTGCCGCAACGGTCGGACAGGCCAGACGAACAGGGCGGACAACGCGCATGGACATCAACGGGACATACCCGATGCTCTACGCCTTCTTCGATGACAGGGGGCAACTCCGGCGCGAAGAATTCACCCGCCAGATCGAGGCGGCGGTGTCTTGCGGCGCCTCCGGCATCGCCTGCCTGGGCCTTGCCACCGAGGCCCACAAGATGGGGCTGGAGGAACGCCGCGCCGTTGTTGAATGGGTGATTGCGGATGTGGCACGACGGTTGCCGGTCGCGGTCACCATCTGTGATGGCAATGTGCCCGACATGATCGCATCGGCCCGGCATGCCGAGGCAGCGGGGGCCGACTGGCTGATCCTGCAACCGCCACGCCCGCCAGCCTCTGGTCCCGATCTGATCGCATTCTTTGCCCAGGTTGCCGCCGCCACCAGCCTGCCCTGTGCGATCCAGAATGCGCCCGAGTTTCTGGGCCTCGGCCTTTCGCCGGAAGAGTTGCTTGCCCTCAACGCACGCCAGCCCAACGTCACCGTCGTCAAGGGTGAGGCTTCGGCCACCATTATCGGGCAGCTGGTCACCGCGCTGGCCGGCCGCATGACGGTTATGAACGGGCGCGCAGGGCTGGAGCTGACCGACAATTACCGCGCGGGGGTCGTGGGCATGATCCCCGGGATCGAGACAATTGACCGGCAGGTCGCGGTTGAGCGCGCGATGCGCAATGGCGACGATGTGCGCGCCGAGGCGATCTACGCTGAAATTCTGCCAACCATCGCTTTTGTTATGCAAGGTCTTGGCCCGCTTGTGGCCTACGGCAAGCATATCGCGGCGCTGCGCCTGGGGATCGCCCCCAGTGCGCGCCGCATTCCCGCCAACACCCCGACCGATGCCGGCATTGCCTGGGCCACCCGGCTTGCAACCGCGCTCGGCCCCCTACCAGCTTGAGCCCCGGAGAGACCGATGCCGAAGATTGTCGATGTGCGTACAACGATCTGGGAATGGACCGGCCCCGTCGCTCCCATGCCGCCGCATTTCTGCACCACGGCCAGCGACATCGTGGCCGATGTCACCGGCTCAATCGCGGGCTTCCGCTTTCTGGGCTGGCTGGTGGTGGAACTTGTGCTGGATGACGGCACCATCGGCATCGGCAATGCGGCCCTCGCGCCGCATGCGACCAAGACGACGATCGACACCTACTTAAAGCCCCTGCTCATTGGGGCCGATCCGATGGACAGCGAATACCTTTGGCAGTCGATGTATCGCCGGACGTTGCCCTTTGGCCGCAAGGGCATCGGGATGACCGCGATTTCGGCGGTGGACCTGGCGATCTGGGACGCCAAGGGCAAGATCCTGAACCAGCCGGTGTTCCGCCTGCTGGGCGGGCGGACGAAATCGAAAATTCCGGTCTATGCCAGCCGGCTTTATTCCCAACCGCTTGACACGCTCTTTGCCGAAGCAAAGGCCTACGCAGATCAGGGCTTTCCTGCGGTCAAGATCCGGTTCGGCTGGGGACCAAAGGATGGCTATGCCGGGATGGAGCATAACTTGAACCTCGTGCGCACCACGCGCGAGGCAGTGGGCCCGGGCGTCGACATCATGGCCGATTGCTACATGGGCTGGTCGATGGAATACGCCCGTCGGATGCTCCGCCTGCTGGAGCCTTTGAACCTGCGCTGGGTCGAGGAACCGGTGATTGCCGACGACCTTGCAGGCTACGCTGAACTCCGCGCCCTCGGCCATGTCGCGATTTCGGGCGGCGAGCATGAATACACGCTCCACGGCTTCCGCCAGGCGCTGGAGATGAAGGCATTCGACATCGCCCAGTTCGACGTGAACCGGGTCGGGGGCATCACTGCGGCGAAAAAGATCACCGACCTTTGCGAGGCGTATGATGTCACCGTCATTCCCCATGCGGGCCAGATGCACAACTACCACATCACCATGTCGAGCTTTGCGGGCCCGATCGCCGAATACTTCCCCAAAGTCCCGGTAGAGGTCGGCAACGAGCTTTTCTGGTACATCTTCGACGGCGAGCCGGTGGCCAAGGACGGCCATATCAACCTGGCCGATGATGTGCCGGGCTTTGGTTTGACGCTGAAAACGCCCGATGCCAACTTCAAGCTGACACGGTAGCCGCCATGCCCGCCTTTCCCATCATCGACACGCATCTGCATGTCTGGGACCAGACCCAGCTGAAATACTCGGCTTTCGACGGGCACCCGATTTTCGGCCATCCCTACCATATCGAGGACTACCAGCGCGACTGCGGCGCGTTGCAGATCGAGGCGATGGTCTTCCTGGAATGCTACGCCGATTTCTGGGACGGCGGAGGCCAGTATCTTGAGGAAATCCAGTTCGTTGAGCGCGAGGCTGCGCGCGATCCGCGCATCAAGGGCATCGTGCCGATGGCCCCCCTGGAATGGGGCGCGAAGGTCGAACCCTTGCTGCGCCAGATGCAAGAGCAGCACCCGACGGTCAAAGGCATCCGCCGGATCGTGGAGTTCGATGCCGATCCCCGGCGGTTGACCCTGTCGGATGATTTCATCGACGGGGTGAACCTGCTGGCCAAGTTCGGCTGGCATTTCGAGATCAACGTCAACCACTCGCAAATGGACATCGTGCGCGAGTTTGTTCTGCGTGTCCCTGAGGTGCCGCTGATCCTTGATCATTGCGGCAAGCCCGGTATCGCCGAACGCGCGATCGACCAG
>JANPBI010000344.1:0-3421 GCA_031430315.1 Rhodobacterales bacterium
CAACTGTCGAATTTGCTATGAAAACCAATGGCTTGATGCCCATTGCACGCGTGCAGTGGAACAGGTTCGACTTTCTGAACCTTTCGTCCTCCTACTTGGAACCAGTAATCGTCGCTCCGCACCGGTTTACACCCAAGAAGTGAGCGGCTTGATTTCATTCGAGCCCTTCAGTTCGTTCTGCTTGGGTACCACTTTGACCCGTATTTCGGTTCGAAGGCTTCAGGCAGCGAGCTCCAAGGCACTGTCCGACCTGACTGTGAGCACGACACTTCCCCGTTTGCGGCCGGTGTCGACATAGGCATGGGCCTTCGCGGCATCCTCCAAAGGATAGATGCGATCAATCGCCGGTTTCAGCGTGCCTGCCGGTCGGTTGGGCGCGGCTTCGGCACGTCGGCAATCGTCACGACGCTTGGGGGACCGTACTTTCTGTAAACTACGGCTTTCATTTTGATCTCCTCTTGGGGTTGAGCATGGTCACAGGTAGGGAAATGGGGCGCCTTGGGTCAGGGCCGGGCGCGAACGGCGGCGACGACTTGATTGATTGCAGCTGAGACCAGCTCGGGCTTCTCAAGCTGGACATAATGGCCGCTGCCGTTGGCAACGACGAGCGTGCCGTTTGTGCTAAGGTGCGCCTGCGCCTCTTGAGCGCTGCCCCAGCCCGCAATACCGGTCATGCTGTTTTCTGCGGCGATGACCACAAGTGGGAGCGTGCCCAGTGTCTGCCCAGCAAGGAAAACGTCGTCCGCCGACCGCGCGATACCCTCGCGATAGGTCTCATCAATAGCCGCAGCATTTGTCTGCAGAAGGACCATCTCGCGCGCCGTCGCCGCGGGGACCAATGGCTCGCCGATCAACGCCCCGCCAACGAGGCGGGCAAGCCCAACACGGCGAGCAAGAGAATACGTCATGGCCTGCCCTTTGAGTGCAGCATCGAAGCCGGCAGAGTCCCCGACCGACATATGCTGGTCGATGATCTCGCTGCGCGAATCGACGAGCACTATGCCCACTACCTCTTCAGGGAATGCGCCGGCAAACAGGCGAACGTTCTTCCCCGCGAGGGAGTGGCCCACCAAGAGAAAGGGGCCTGACTCTCCCGCCGCGGCGAGCAGCGCATGAAGCTCGGTCGCTAACTGCGAAGGCGTGCGCAGGCCCGAAACTGCTTCGCTCCAACCCATGCCGGCCCGGTCGAAGACACAGACACGGGTGGTTGCCTGCACTGCCGGCTGGACCAGAGACCAGTCCAGGGAAGCCCCGCCAAGCCCGGCGTCCATCACGACAGTCGGGCGACCCTCGCCGCGACAATCGATGTGCATCCGATGCCCGCCGACGTCGACGAGGCGACCAGCGTACGGAACGTCAGGCCCTGCGGATGCCGACGCCAGCGTTTCGTAAACGGTGCCCGTCGCCAATGCGATGGCAAGGGTTCCTACCGCCGCACCTGCGAGATATGCTGCCAGGCGCAATAGCCTCGTCCGGCGGGGCTGAATATGGGGAGTTTCTGCTGAGATCGACATGGGGAAAGCCCTCCGTTGGAACTGGCCCAAGAAATAGTCCGCGGGGTGGCAATTCGCTTGAACGGAAGGGCTAGAATGAAGAAATCACGCCGTCAGGCGACGTTCGCGTGAACTTCCCTCGACGATGGCCCCGCTTGGAGCGAGGCCAAACATCTTGCGGCAGGTACGGGTAAAGTGCGCCGAGTCTGCGAAGTTCGCGGCATGGGCAGCTTTGGTCCAGCTTTCACCCGAGAAGCCCAATGAGAGAGCTATATTTAGGCGCTCCCACAGAACAAAGGCTTTGATAGAGACACCAGTCTGTTCCACGAACAGATGGCGCAGGCGGCTGGGCGACAATCCGACCTCGCCGGCCAGCTCTTCCAGCCGTATCGGCTCATCGAGATGCCGGCGGATGTAGTCGATGACCCGTAAGACCCGGGGATCAGGTGGGCTACCGCCATCTTCCACTTCTGCGAATACCGATATGGCGTGCTTAGCGAGCGCGATGAGCTCTGAATCATCGGCGTCTGCAAAGTAGGCGTCGCGCAGCGGAGCCACCAATTCTGTCACTTGCGCCTGCGGCAGGCGATGGACGCCGGGACTTGAGTATCGCTTCAGCAATGCCCGGCCGGCACGCGATTCAGGTTCGAACAGCAGGTTCGCTACAATCTTGCCGGGCGCTCCAAAGCCGTGTGGTACATCGGGTGTGATCAGGGCCCCGGCATAGGATGTCCACGGCTCGGCATCTGACCCGCGAAACAGAGCCTCACCGGAAAATGGCAGGCAAATCTGGATGGCATGATGGCAGTGGACATCGTTGCCGCCCGTGATGAGGGCCAGCCAGAGGCTTCCGCCTTCCCAGAAAATCGCTTTGCCGATCCCCGCCACCTTCATTGGCAGATACTAGGCGCATTTGGCTTGCCAGAAAAGCAAAATGGAAGGGATCAAGGATGGCGATTTTGTTATACTCTACACTCCGCCGACATTCTACACTCAGCCGAGAGCTCCGGCTTTGGCGCAATTGGATGGAGTTTTCGAATGTGGGTCGTCGTCGCCTTCTTTGCAATTTCACTCGTTGTCACACTGGTTGCGTTCTTTATTTGGCGCGGAAAAACAGAGCGCCACGATGACCCTCCGTGGGAGTTGTCAAGTCTGGCTGGTCAGCATGTTTTCATCATGGCCGGGCTGGCTGGCTTTGCCGTCACCGGGATCGTTCTTACGGTTGGCCTTCTGCAAGGAAGATCAACGTCGTCCGTCGCGCTCTCGACCGTTGTCGTCATGATGTTCGTCGCGTACTTCTTCTACGTCGGCAACGCATTCCTCTTCAGCTACTTCCTGCCGAACCGAAAAGCGAGCAAGAACGTGCCATCCAGGGTGCACTTTGCTCTCGGCTCCACCATAGAGTACCGTACACTCTTCGTCTCGTGGCTGGCGTTGATGCCGCTGCTCGACGCCTATGGCTTGGATCTGCCGCGTCAGGTTCTTGGATGGCTTGTACCGGCCTCAATGGTCTTTGGTGCGGTTATCGTGATGGTGGTAACAGCCAGCGTCGGGCTTATGCGGATACGGGAAGTCGTTGTGACGATGATCCTCGCGGCCGTGCTGGCCCATGGCTACGGCATTTTGGTGCACGCTTTCCTCCCGGGCCTGCGATGGGAGTTCTCGAGCATGGCGGTTGCGATCATCATTTTCGGTCTGAACGGTGCGGGCTTCATGCTCGCGGCACTCGCGCCTCTTTCCGTGCGATATCCGGCTGTCGAGACATTCTTTGAGAAACATGGCAGGCGAATTGTCATTGCCGATCTCGTATCTACAGTCATCTCTCTCTCCCTGCTTGGGCTTGCAGTTGCCGGCACGATTTAGGCCTTTGGCGCATATTTGGTTCCTCGCAATTGGCGTTGGCCGGCAATCTGTCGTGCCCACGCCAC
>JANPBI010000345.1:0-6974 GCA_031430315.1 Rhodobacterales bacterium
GAACGCTTTGGTGTCTATGACCGGATGAACCCGTTCCTGGCCAATGCGCTGGGAAGCCAGGAAACCACGCTTTTCAAGATGGTGGCGGCCTATGCGATGTTCGCCAATGGCGGCGAGCGGGTGGAACCGACATTGGTCGACCGCGTGCAGGACCGTTATGGCAAGACCGTCTATCGCCACGACAAGAGGATCTGTGAAAACTGCCAGATGGCCAGTCTGGACCCTGCTACGGAACTGACGATCAGTTCGAACCGCGAACGGGTGATGGACGCGATTACGGCCTATCAGCTGACATCGATGCTGGAAGGCGTCGTCCAGCGCGGCACGGCGGCCGGGATCAACCTGCCCGTGCCTATCGCAGGCAAGACCGGCACGACCAATGATGCCAAGGATGTCTGGTTCATTGGCTATTCCTCCAACATCGTGGCGGGCTGCTATATCGGTTATGACCAGCCGCGCAGCTTGGGCGAGAATGCCTCGGGCGGTGGCTATTGCGGTCCGGTGTTCGAGCGGTTCATGAACACCGCCGTCAAGAAATACGGTGGGGCGGAGTTTGCGGTGCCGCCGGGGGGATACTTTATCAAGATCGACCGCTTTACCGGCGCGCGACTGCCTGATGATGCCAGTGGTGACTATGTCGTTGCCGAGTATTTCCGCGAAGGCGAAGATCCGATGTTCGGCCTTGGGATGATCGTCGATGGCGGCTTTGGCATGGGGTCGAACCTGCCGCTGTTTGCTTATGGCGAAACCGGCGGCGGGGACGGGGTCGATACGCTGACAACCTCGACCGGAGAACGGGTGGTGGTTCCCGACAAGGCGGATTTCGGCACCGTCACCTCGGGCGGGCTGTACTGACCGGCCTGCCCCTTGTTGCGCGCCGCCCGCCATTGTATCACCCCGCCCGTCATATCCCCTGCCCAAGGACGACCCGCCCGATGCGCACCGAGACGCAATATCATGTCGATGCGATCACCAAGTCGCTGAAGCTGTTGGCGCAGCGCATGGACCGGGAGACCGCCGCTCACCGGCTGGAAGAATTCGACGCGATGATCGAGGCGCCAGATCTGTGGAACGACCCGGCCAAGGCACAGGGGTTGATGCGGGAACGCCAGCAGCTTTTGGACGCACTGTCGACCTACAAGCTGATCGACAGCGGGCTTCGCGACAATGTTGAGCTGATCGAGATGGGCGAGGCCGAGGGCGACGCCGAGATCGTCGCCGAGGCAGAGGCGGCATTGAAGGCGCTGGTTGAGCTGGCGGCGGCCAAAGAGCTTGAGGCATTGCTGGACGGCGAAGCAGACGCCAACGACACCTTCCTTGAGGTGAATGCCGGGGCAGGCGGGACGGAGTCTTGCGACTGGGCGTCGATGTTGGCGCGCATGTATATCCGCTGGGCCGAGAAAAAGGGCTATACGGTCGAGTTGCAATCCGAGTCCGCAGGTGAAGAAGCGGGGATCAAATCCGCCGCTTACAAGATATCCGGACATAATGCCTATGGCTGGCTGAAATCGGAATCCGGCGTGCATCGCCTGGTGCGGATCAGCCCCTATGACAGCGCCGCACGACGGCACACCTCGTTTTCGTCGATCTGGGTCTATCCAGTGGTCGATGACAACATCGAGATTGACGTGCAGGACAAGGACATCCGCATCGACACCTACCGGTCGTCTGGCGCTGGTGGCCAGCACGTCAACAAGACGGACTCGGCGGTGCGTATCACCCACTTTCCATCGGGGATCGTGGTGACAAGTTCGGAAAAATCCCAGCACCAGAACCGCGATATCGCGATGAAGGCGCTGAAATCACGGCTTTACCAGATGGAGCTGGATAAGCGGAACGCGGCGATCAACGAAGCGCATGAGGCCAAGGGCGACGCGGGCTGGGGCAATCAGATCCGGTCTTATGTCCTGCAGCCCTACCAGATGGTCAAGGATCTGCGGACCGGGGTGGAGACGTCCGACACGGCAGGCGTGCTGGACGGCGACCTCGACCGGTTCATGGCGGCGACGCTGGCGATGGATGTATCGGGCAAAAGCCGGGCCGAAGCCAACGCCGAAGACTGATCCTCGGCTGCAGATATGTCTTTGAGACTCGGGGCGTCAGGCCATAGAATCTAGGCATAACTGGAAGCACGCCCATGTCCGACCGCGCCGATCCGCCGCCCGCAGTACCGGAAATCCTTGTCCTTGAACTTTCGGACTTGCGCGAGAGTCTCGTCGCCGGATGGCGAGATTTCCTGCGGGCGCCGTTGTTCGGGCTTTTCTTCGCGGGCGTTTTCGTGGCGGGCGGCTGGCTGATCCTTTGGGCCACCACAACCAAGGGTCAGATTTGGTGGACCCTGCCTGCGGGAGCAGGTTTCCCCATTCTGGGTCCTTTTATCGCCTGTGGGCTCTACGAAATTTCGCGCCGGCTTGAGGCAGGTGAACCGCTTGACTGGGGCGTCGTCCTCGGTGTGATTTTCCGCCAGAAAGATCGCCAGATCCCTGCGATGGCCACCGTTGTCGTGATGTTTTTTCTGTTCTGGAACTTTGTTTCCCACATGATTTTTGCGCTGTTTCTGGGCAACTCCACGATGACCAACGTCTCTTCTTCGCTTGCGATCTTTGCGACCCCCGAGGGCATGATGATGCTGGCGGTGGGCACGGCTATCGGGGCAGCGTTTGCAATGGTGCTTTACGCAATCACCGTCGTCAGCATCCCGCTGCTTTTGGACCGCGAGGTGGATTTTGTGACTGCGATGATTACCTCTGTCAGCCTGGTGCGCGAAAACCCTGTGATCATGCTCGGCTGGGGGGCGTTCATCGCGGTGGCGCTGTTTGTGGGGATGCTGCCGTGGTTTTTGGGGCTCTTCATTGTATTGCCGGTGCTGGGGCACGCGAGCTGGCATCTTTACCGCCGCGCCGTCGACTAGGCGCTAGGGCCTGGCTTGCCACCACGAATGGTCACGGCGGACAGAATGGCCGCCACCAGCGCCATTGCGGCAGCGATGCCTGCAACCAATGCAAAGGCATGGCTTGTGGCCGCGACATGCGCGGTCGTCGAGCCTGGCACGCCAAATCCGGGCAAGCTGGGGTCGTTAACCGCTCCATAGGACCACGCCGCGAGCCGTCCCATCAGCGCAACCGCGATTAGGCCCGCCACCCGTGCGATGGCATTATTGATGCCAGATGCCGCCCCCTGTTCGTCGTCTCCTGCGTCCGCCATGACCGCAGCGGTCAGCGGGGCGACAAGCAACCCCAGTCCGACGCCGCCCAAGGTCATCAGAGGGATGATCCGACCCCAAAAATTGCCAGCTTCGGCAAAGAACGCAAGACCCGCATAGGCCAGCGCCACCAATGCCGAACCTATTGCCAACAATGGTCCCGGGCCGAACCGATCTGCCCAACGACCCGCAGGTGCCGACATGACCCCGATCAGCACAGAGATCGGGACGAACGCCGCCGTGATCTCCAGCGCACTGACGCCCCAGACCGAGGTCGCCGTCATCGGCAAGTAGAACATGACCCCGTTCAGCGCGAAATACAGCGCGAGCGTCATCAGGTTTGCCATCGCAAAGGTGCGGCGGCGGAACATCAACAGGCGGATCATCGGGGCAGGACTGACGGCCTCCCACCAGATGAAGGCGGTGAAAGCCGCAAGGCCCGCGGCGCCCAAAGGCAAGATCAATTCGGATCGTGATGTCAAAGCCAATGCCATCAACCCGAGGCCCGCTGTCGCCAACAGCGCACCGGGCAGATCCAGCGCGGTGGTGGACTGAGTGGCATCGCGTGCAATACGGTTTCGCAACAGCCAGACCGAGATCAGGCCCAACGGCAGGTTCATGGCGAAGATCGCGCGCCAGCCCAGCTCGCCCCCCCAAGAGATCAACATGCCGCCGAGGACCGGCCCTAGCGCAGTCGTCGCAGTCGATGCGGCGGCCCAGAGACCCAACGCCTGCCCACGCTCCTCTTTAGGATAGGCGCGTGAGACCAGCGCCATGGAGCCCGGCACCATCAATGCCGCTCCAATGCCCTTGATCGCTCGGGCAGCGATCATCTGGGGCGCATCCTGCGCTAGCGCGCAGCCGAGCGATGCCACGATAAAAATCCAGATCCCAATGACGAAGACCTTTGCCGTGCCATAGCGATCGCCCAAGGCACCACCGGTCAGCACCAGCGCGGACACCGCAAGCAGGTACGCAGCCGAGATCCATTGCGCTTGCGGCAAGGTTGCGCCCAGCGCGCTGCGCATCGCGGGGATGGCAATGGCGGTGACGGAACTGTCGATGAACCCCATGGACGAGGCCAAGATCGCAGCCCAGAGGATCGCCTTGCGGTTCTGCGGCGCACAAAATGAAACGGACACCGGGGCGGTCCCAGGTGTCCGTGTCATGCCGGCCATTTCAAGGACGTCAGTTGGCGTCGGCTGCCGGTTCTGCTGCCCGCGACGGGGATGCTGCAGGGCGGCCATTGGCCAGGGGATCTTCTTGACGTTGGACCGAGCCTTCGAAATGCGCGCCGGACTCGATGGCGATGGTCTTGTGGATGATGTCGCCCTCGACCCGTGCGGTCGATGTCAGGCGGACCTTGAGGCCACGTACGCGACCCACGACGCGGCCATTGACGACGATGTCATCAGCGACGATTTCGCCCCGGATCGTGGCGCTTTCGCCGACGGTCAACAAATGCGCGCGGATATCGCCTTCCACGGTGCCTTCGATCTGGATGTCGCCAGTGGTGCGGACATTGCCCACAACCGTCAAGTCGGCGGACAGGATTGATGGCGACGGTTTGACCTTGGGCGTGGTCGGGGTGAAATCCATTGCAGGCTTGCTCACAGGCGTCCCTTCGATTTTTGGTTTGTCATTCTCGGCCGGCTTTTGTCCGGGCTCGTTGATGCGGCTCTTAGAAAACATCTTTGCCTGCCTTGATAAAGGTCATCGGTTTGATGGCGGTACCGCCAATCCGGATTTCGTAGTGAAGATGCGTGCCGGTCGACCGGCCAGAATTGCCCATATCACCGATCCTGTCGCCGCGCGAGATCCTTTGTCCGACATCGACGCGAACCTGACTAAGATGGGCGTAGCGCGTCTCGATTCCGAACGCGTGCTGAATCTTCACCAGACGACCATAGCCGGAATCCCAGCCCGCATGCACGACAATCCCGTCGGCGGTGGCATAAACCGGCATCCCGTAGCTACCCGCCATGTCGGTGCCTTCGTGCATGCGGTTGCCAGCGCCCTTGGGGTCACGTCGATAACCAAAGCCCGACGTCCACCGAAAGCTGCCCGTCACCGGCATGGCAAACGGCGTTTTTACTGCCGCAAGCCGGTACAGGTTCATGCGGTCCAGCCCGTTCAGGATGGCATTGGCGCGCACCTCTTCGGGGGCAAGTTGCATGCCGGAACTGGACACCGAGATCGGCGTCAGCGGCCCGCCCTGGCCGGAATATCCCCGACGCACCTCGTCGAGAAGGTCGTCGGGCGACAGGCCTGCCGCGCGGAACATCTTGTCCAGCGGTTCCATCGAGATGGTGACCGCCTCTTCAAGCTTGGCAAAGATTGCGTCGCTGCGAAGTTCCGACGCCTTGAGTGCGCCCTTGAGACTGTCGACATCCTCGGTGGCGGCCACGACCTCTTCATGCATTTGATCGCGTTCGACGGCGATTCCATCGAGGGCATCGGTCAGCAGTTCGACTGTCGCCACGGCATCGCGGGCACGGCCCATGTCTGAGGATCCCGCCTGGCCGTTTGCCGCCAGCTCATATTCTTTCAGCGCGTCGCGCGCAGCGTCGCGTTCGGCAATCGTGCGGCTGAGTGTCGAATGGATGACGTCAACGCCAGTTTCAAGTTCGCGGCGGCGATCTTCCGAGGCGAGCAGGTCGGCCTGCATCATCGAAACCTGTTCCAGCGCCAGGTTGAACCTTTCCTGCGCACGCGCCGCTTCGTCGGCCCGCTGGTCACGGTCGGACGACAAGAGCGTCAGGCGGTCTTCGAACAAGGCTTGCTGGCGCAGGGTCTGGTCGCGCGTCGTTCCGGCCCCGATCCCGTCCAGCAACAGAATGGCCGTAGCCAGCACCGTCCAGGAAAAGACCAGCCCGCCAACGACCATGGCGATTGCCTGCGTCATAGGGCGCAGACGGATAAAGCGGGTTTCGGTGTCGGACTTCAGAAACAGCCGCCGCTCCGGCAGATACCGTTCCAGGGCCGCGTTGATCCGATAGGTTAAATGCGTCGGCACGTCGATGAGATCCGATCCGTTTCAGAGGCTCACGCTTCCGGTTCCCCCCAGCCGCGCCATGAAGCCTGATTAACTATCGGTTCGGGACGTCGCAACTGCTTTGACCCTAGGGTGGGAATTCCTTGCAGAAGGGGCCGATAGATCGGCAAAAAGTCGCCGATATTGTGCGCATTCTGATCAGTCGCCCCGCCGGTTCGTGCGGATTGTTTCGGCAAGGGGCCAGTAAAAGTCGGGCGGCAGGCCGGCTTCGGCCCGTTTGGCCTCATTGAAAGGTGGCCGCAAGCTGCCATGGAAGTAGCGCCGGACGAGGTCATGGAAAGCCTCTTTAGGATCCAGGCCGCCCCGCCCGCAAAGCCAGTTGAACCATTTCGACCCATAGGCGACATGGGCCACTTCGTCCGAGTAGATGGTTTGCAATGCGGCCAGGGGTTGTGCCTCGCGCGCTTTGGCAAAGACCTCGATCATCTGTGGACTGACATCCAGACCCCGCGCTTCCAGCACCATGGGCACAACCGCCAGACGCGCCAAAAGGTCATCTGCCGTGTCCTCGGCGGCCCGCCACATACCGGCGTGGGCGGGCAATGCGCCGTAGTGGCTGCCCACCGCCTCAAGACAATCGCACAGCAGGTTGAAATGACGTGATTCGTCATCGGCAGCCCGGACCCAGTCGTCAAAGAATCCCAACGGCATGTCCCGGTCGGCAAAGCGCGCGATAATGTCCCAATGCAGGTCAACCGCGTTCAGTTCGATATGGGC
>JANPBI010000346.1:0-6933 GCA_031430315.1 Rhodobacterales bacterium
ACCGTTATGTCTTGCTCTACAACCAGCAGCTTCCCCAGTCAGCCCTCGGCAGCAAGACACCCTTGCAGACGATGAAGGACTGGCACAAAATGAAGCCGGAGGTGTTCAGGAAACAGCCAAATCACCTTCCGGGATGTGACACCTAGAGGGCTATATGAAGAAGATGCCTTTAAGCGTAGCCCATCGCAGAGCCTGTCAGCACAAGGCGCGGAAGCATGGATCTTTCAGAAGAGGACGTCAGCCGCGGCCGCGACGCCGACACTCCGTCAGCCATCCCGGCACGGGGATGGAAGGATGTGGGCTGGCGGGTCTGGAATTCGCTGTCCGAGGACCGCGTCATGCTGATCGCAGGCGGGGTAACCTTTTATCTTCTCCTCGCGCTCTTCCCCGCCCTCGTGGCCTTCATGTCAATCTATGGTATCTTCCTTGATCCTGCGACCGCCGCAGATCAAGCGCAACTGCTGCGCGGCTTCGTCCCGCCTGCAGCCGTGGACATGATTGCAGAACAGCTTGCGCGCTTGACTCTGAAGCAAAGCGAGACGCTGACGCTCGGATTCGTCGTTTCTCTCATTATTGCTTTCTGGAGTGCCAACGGCGGAGTAAAGGCGATGATCGAGGGGCTTAACTTCGCTTATGACGAGCGCGAGAAACGCTCGTTCTTGCGGCTTAACATGGTCGCCTTTGCCTTCACCCTGGGCGCGATGGCGCTCATGATGGTTCTGTTCGTGGCACTTGCCGTCATCCCCGCGATGCTGGCGGTGCTAGACTTGGGTCCGGCAGGCAATCTCGCAATTCGGCTACTCCGCTGGCCATTGCTTGTTGTCATGCTGGGGTTGTCGCTGACCGTGCTTTACCGCCACGGTCCCAGCCGCCGTTCGCCAGATTGGCGTTGGGTCACCTGGGGCAGCGTCTTTGCGACGATCACCTGGCTCATCATGTCCATCGCATTCACGACCTATCTTGACCGCATCGCCGATTTCAACGCTACCTACGGCGCCTTGGCAGCCCCGATTGGCTTCCTGTTCTGGGTCTGGCTGTCCATAATCGTCATTATCCTTGGGGCCGAGATCAACGGCGAGATGGAACATCAGACAGCAGTGGATACCACCACTGGCCCAGACAGACCGATGGGGAAGCGCGGTGCCGTGATGGCCGACACCCTTGGCGCGCCGTCCGATTAAAACTGTGACCGGAGCCCGCAGAGTCGCCTTCCACAACGCGCGCGGCGGCGTTGTCAGTGCAAACCGGCTTATGAGAGGGCATGCCAGTCCACTAGCCTCTTTGCATGACTGACCTGAGCCCCATCTTTCCTCCGTCGATGGGGAGAGTCCTTGGGTTGATTTCTGGGCCTACGCGGCCATCATTTCCAGTCTGATCTTCATGGCAAGTTCTGCCGGTGGGATATTCCCGAGGGCCGAGTGGGGTCTGTGATGGTTGTAATCCTCCTTCCAGGTGGTGATCTGGGCTCGGGCGTCAGTCAGGGTCGAGAACAGCACCTCGTTCAGGAACTCGTCCCGAAAGCGGCCGTTGAAGCTCTCGATGAACCCATTTTGCATGGGCTTTCCCGGTGCGATGTAGTGCCAGGCGATATCGGTCCGCTGACACCATGACAGGATCGCCGTCGAGGTGAACTCGGTGCAATTATCACTGACGATCGTGCCCGGGCGGCCTCGTCTGGCGATGATCGCGTCCAGTTCCCGCACGACCCTCGCGCCCGACAGGGATGTGTCGGCGACCAGCGTCAGGCAGTCCCGCGTGAAGTAATCGACGACCGCCAACACGCGGAAGCGGCGGCTATCGGTCAGGGCGTCGCTGATGAAGTCGAGGCTCCAGCGGTCATTCGCGGCCTGCGGGACGGCCATCGGGCGACGTGTCCCCAAGGCCCGTTTGCGCCCGCCGCGTTTGCGAACCTGCAGATGCTCTTCGCAGTATAGCCTGCGCAGCTTCTTGAGATTCATCACGATCCCGTGTCGCTCCAGCATGATGTGAATGCACCGATAGCCAAACCGCCGCCTCTCGGCCGCAACAGCCTTCATCGCGGCCCGTTCCGCGGCATCGTCCGGGCGGACACTCTTGTAGCGAACGCTCGACCGATCAACCGCCAGCACTTTGCACGCCCGACGCTGGCTTATCCCGTGGACCGCCACGACATGCGCCACCGCCTTCCGCTTCGCGTCGGGCGCTACCATTTTTTTGATGCGACATCCTTCAAGACGGCCAGGTCGAGCATCGCTTAGGCCAAGAGCTTCTTCAGCTTGGCGTTCTCGTCTTCAAGTGCCTTCAGCCGCTGCGCCTCCGAGACATCCAGGCCGCCGAACCGGGCCTTGTATTTGTAAACCGACGCCGAGCTGATGCCGTGCTTGCGGCAGACCTCCGCCGTCGGCGACCCGCTTTCCTGCTCCTTCAAGATCCCGATTATCTGCGCTTCTG
Source organism: Rhodobacterales bacterium (assembly GCA_031430315.1). GTDB lineage: Bacteria > Pseudomonadota > Alphaproteobacteria > Rhodobacterales > Rhodobacteraceae > JAJNPS01. The sequence continues at coordinate 2,431 of JANPBI010000346.1, forward strand.
TGAACTGCGATTGCTTCATTGTCCGTCTCCTTGCGTGGACGGACTCTACCAAAATCTGGAGGAGGTGGAGGGGCTCAGGTCAGGGACAACCGGCCTTCATGCGGTTTGTGTAACCAGGACCCTTGTTGGTCTATGCCGTTTTTCGCGCCAACTTGCGCAGATGGTCATAGTGGCTGATGAAATCGCTGGCTTGCTGCGCACCGTTCAGAAACGGATAGCGCGCTGCCGAGCCCGCCATACTGGCCAGCGCGCCGGGGGTCACCATGTCGCGCAGTATGGGCGCTGCGGCAAAGCGGTCAGCGCGGCGCAGCAAGCGGCCAAAACCTGCAACTTCTGCAAACCGGGCGCGGATAATCTGCTGGTCCATTTCGGCGGCTTCGTTTGGCACAAATATCGTCGGCAGACGTGCGGCCAGATGCTCATGGAACGTGTTGTAGCCACATGCAGAAATAGCAAAGTCGAAAGCATTGAGGCAGGGAAAGATCGGATAGGCGCTGATTACATCGAAATGCGGCCGCGACTGGATCACGTCCGTCGCAAGCGGTGAGCGCAGCACAGCCACCCGCAGGTCCAACTCACCAGCCAAGAGGTCGAACAGATGCGCACAGAGGTCACTCGTGTCGAAATTCGACGCCGATCCCAAGGAAAAAAGAACATGGCGTGCCGTCGGGTCCAGACCGAGACGGGCCTTGGCCTCGGCGCGCGGCAAAAGCTGACCCGGCGTGCCCCGGATGATAGGACTGACCAGATGCGCGTTCTGGCGGTGCTGCGTTGTCGGGCCGACATCATATGCGTCTGCCATGTCGCGCGGTTCGATCAACGCGTCGAAATGGTCCTGCCGCAAGATCGCGTCGGCATGGGCGTCGGTCCAGAACCCGCGCCGGACCCAGATCGACTTGCGGTCGGGCAGGGTTGCCAAGGCATCAAGCACCCCATTATAAGGCATGTTGCCGTCGAAGACAAAGGTACCCGCGCCATAATACGACATCGCTTCGCACAGATCGACGCTGAGTGCGCTGTTCCAGGCGGTGGTGGAAACGCCGGTGTCACGATGAAAAGGGCGGTATTCGGCGCGGTATCCCGCATCCGTGGCAAGACCTACGCCCTTGGACAGGGTAAAAAAGACAGGCTCCAGATCCGATGGCAGCGTGTCGGCGATGGCCAAGAGACGGGTCAGATGCCCCAGGCCGACACCGTTCGATGTCATCATCATTACCGTGCGCGGAACGGGTGAGGGGCGCATGGGAAACGTCGCGGTGGGCTGCGCGCGCCGGATTGAAGCCCAGTCGGGGTCCAGGCGATCCAATCGAGCGACATAGTTGCCAAGGCCAAAGGCTTTTGCGACATGCGCCCGCGCATTGCGGCCTTGCAGGGCGCGCGCTTCAGGGGCTGCAGCCAGTTCGGCAAGCACGTCACGCACTTCTGACGGGTTGCAATAGACTGCGGCGGGGCCGAACAGGGGCTGAAAATTCGGCGGCAAGATAACGGGCAGCCCGCAGGCCGCAGCCTCCAGTGGCGCGCGCCCAAAGGCTTCGATCCAGTCGCTGCCGTGAAAGTAGACGTAGAAATCAAGGGTGGACAGGTATTCGTGGACCGGCATCGCGTTGAAGGGCAGACACGACCAGTGCGCGGGAATTTGGCCATACCTGCGGATCAGACCATCTTCGGGCACGCCCATGGCCGACACGCGAAATCCGGGCATGTCGGGATAGGCGTACAAGGCTTCGCCCAGTGTATCGGGGAATTTCGGCGGATGTGGGCGTGAATGGCGACCGATCCACCATGGAGTACCCGGTGTACGGTCCCTTGTGGACAGATCGGGCCAGGCGCGGATGTCGATCAGGTTGTGCCAATCCTGCTCGGGCACCCGCGCGCCGATTTGTGACAGTTGCGCAATCGGCAATTGGGCCCGCACTTTGGGGCCGACAGGGGCAACAGCGGGCAGGATACCAAGGCTGTCGGCGACCGTCTGGACGATGTCCAGCAAGGGGTATTCCTGCGCTCCCGCCGGGTCCAGAACCGGATGATGCAAGACCAGCACGGCATGATCCGCACGCAGTCCCAGCCGCACATGCGCAAGGTCTGACAGCACCATTGGATGATGCACGATGGCAAATCGCGCATGGACAGAAGTACCCGGCGGAATCAGCACGGTATCGCCACGCGCCAGCGCGGCGCCAATATCGGGGTGGATGGGCCAGCCCTTGCGCAGGGTAGGGCCGCTGATCGGCAAGATTGCCGTCGCCAATCCGGCCGCGCGGCATGCGCTGATCTCAGCCATCAAAGCCGTCGACGAACCGCCCGGAAAACGCGGGTCGGCGACAAAGACAACGCTGAAAAAGCTGGACATTCGGTTGGCCTTCAAGACAACTTGACGTGGTCGCACGAACGGATTGTCAGCGATAAGATCGAATGGCGCAACATGGTCTTGGCTGCATTTAGAGCACTGTGGCGTCGAGCCACTGGGGCGTCAGAGTTGTCTGATCAGGCCTTGCCGCAGGATACAGAAGGCTCGGTCTATCAGTTCATCGATGCACCGCCGAGATCATTGGCGTTGGTGGCTCTGCTAGACAAGGACGGTGCCCAGATCGAGGTGTTTCTGACGCGCGCTGCAGCGCAGATGGCGCGATTTGACCGCGTGGTCTATCTGGTCAATACCAGTGACCTGCGACCGTTTACCCGACGCGGTGCAATTGTTGAGGTGCTGGTGGACCGACAGTCGCTTGCGCTGACACACGAAAGCCGGTCGCCTGCGACGTATCTTCGGTTTCGCTATGGCTTTGTGCTGCAAAAGTGGCGTCCCGACTGGGTGCTGAGCTATGGGACCGATATTGACAAGTATCTTGCGACAACGCACGGTGAATGACGCCGCGTATTATCTGCTCGGAAAGGTCTGCGCATGAGGCTGCTTAAAAACAAGCTTTCTGCCGTCACATTATTGTTGTCGTCCTTTCTGGTTGCCAGCGGCTGTACCGTAGATGGCGAAAGCCCGGTGGTGTCCAAGCCAGTCGTGCCCAAGGCAATTGCCGTCAAAAAAGCCCCGGCCATCGTCGTGAAGAAGACTGTGGTGGTAAAGAAGGCTGTTCCGCCGAAATATGTCACGCCGCTCTACTGAGCCGGCGCGCGCGATGCCTGATGGTCATGCGCCAATGATCAGCGTCGAACACAGTCACCCAGACCACTCCCGTGTGGTCCTTGTAGACTGGACGCTGGGCACTGCGTGCAACCATGCGTGCAGCTATTGTCCGCCCGCGTTGCACGACGGCAGTTCGCCGTGGCATGATCTGTCAGCTGCGACAGATTTTCTACACCTCTTGGCCGATCACTATCGAACGGGGTTGGGCAAGAACGTCTGGCTGCAGTTTACCGGCGGCGAGCCAACGCTGTATCCGCAGTTTTTCGATCTGATGGCGCGGGCAGAGAATCTTGGGCTAAAGCGCAGCGTGATCAGCAACGGGTCGCGCACCGAACGGTTCTGGCAGCGCGCCGTGTCGTGCATCGATAGTGCCATCCTTACCTATCATGACGAAGGGGTGGACCATGACCGGTTCGCCGCGATCTGCGCGCTGATCAGCGACCGACATCCCCTGCATGTGAACGTAACCGCTCACCCCGACCGGTTCGAGACGATCCTGACCCGGGTTCAGGACTTGCGCGCAAGGGTTCCCTTGATGTCCGTCACTTTGAAACCCCTGCGCCTGGGGTTCCGGGACAGCCTTTATCCTTACACGCCAGAACAGATGGAAATCCTGGCGGGCAAAGTCTCAACCTACGGAAATGCACCTGCCACCTTTCCACGCGGCACAATGGACCGGGTAGCGCCGGACGGGCAGCGCGAGCCGATGCGGGCCAACAATTTCATCCTGCGGGGCGAGAACCGATGGAGGGGGTATCGGTGCCTTGCAGGGCTTGAATCGCTCCGAGTAAAGGCAGATGGCAGCGTGACGCGCGCAGTTTGCGGGGTCGGCGGCATCCTTGGCAAGCTGGGCGGGCCGGTGACCTTGCCCGTCACGGCTGTCACTTGCGACCGGGATGCCTGCAGCTGCGTCGCCGACATTCTTATAACCAAGAGGCGCACACATGCTTCAGACCTTGTTCAGGCTTGATCCTTTTCGCCTCGTGTTCCTGGGCCTAATCTGGTTGGCCGCCTTTGTGTTGTCTTGCAGCGCGCAGACTGCAGATGCGGGCAAGCGGTTCGCCCTGGTCGTCGGAAATTCGGCATATCAGCATGTCGTGCAACTGGCCAATGCGCGGGCTGATGCGGAACTGATTGCCGACACCCTTGGCAAGTTGGATTTCAACGTCAAACTTCTGACTGACGCCGATTACATGACGGTGAACCGCAGCCTGGTGGAGTATGCCAACAGCCTGCCGGCAGGGGCGATCTCGTTCGTGTATTTTTCGGGGCATGGCGTGCAGGCTGGCAATGACAACTACCTTTTGCCAATCGATGCAGATCCCAAAACCGAATCCGATTTGCCTTTTGTGTCGATCGCCTCCTCG
>JANPBI010000347.1:0-4145 GCA_031430315.1 Rhodobacterales bacterium
ACACGGTCTGCGTCTTCGCCGTCGGCAGCGTTGACCAGCATTTTGGTGATCTCGGTCGCCCGAGGGCTGCGGTCCTTTAGCCGCGCGGCAACAACCTCTGCCGCAGCCATGCCCGACCCCGTCGGGACGACCTGATCCACCAGGCCAAGCGTCAGGGCCTCATCCGCTGAAAAGACCTCGCCGAAGATGGCCATGCGTCGGACGAGTTGCGCACCGAAACGGCGCACCGCGCGCTGCGTGCCGGACCAGCCAGGGATGATCCCCAGCCCGGATTCCGGTTGCCCCAGTTTCACATGCACCTCGGCAATCCGCAGGTCGGCGCAGGCGGCAAGTTCCAAACCGCCACCTAGTGCGTGGCCGTTCAGCACGGCAATGACCGGCACCGACAGCCGCGCCAGTGCATCAAATGCCGCATGCCCGTCGCGGACCCAGTGGCGTCCGAACTGGTCAGCGTCCCATCCGCTCCATGCCGCGATGTCGCCCCCGGCACAGAACGCCTTGCTGCCTTCGCCGGTCAGGATCAGCACGCGGGCGCCGGACCTTTCGACCTTGCGGCAGATTGGCAAAAATGCATCGACCATATCGGCGTCCAGCGCGTTCAGCTTGTCGGCACGCCGGATCGTCAGGCGCGCGATGCCTTCTGCGATAACAAGGTCAAGACGCGGGTCGGTCATAGGGTCAAGCCAAACGGTTCTGGGCGAAAGAAGGCAGCGTCCATCACCCTGACATCCGGGGCTACAGTCAAGGGTGTTGCGGCCTGGCTCAGAATGTCACGGGCGATGTCCAACCCCGGCGCAACTTCGGTCACCACCAGTCCGGAAGCTGTCAGGCGCATTACACAGCGCTCTGTCACATAGGTCACATCCTGGCCCTGTGTGACGGCGCGGGGTCCGGAAAAGCTGATCTGGTCCACCTTGGGAACGACCTTGGCCACCTTTCCCTCGCGGTCGATGACCAGTTGCCCGTCAGCAAGCGACATCTTGGCCCCGGCATTGAAATTGCCCGAAAACACAATCTTGCGCGCCCGGCTGGTGATGTCGACAAAGCCGCCCGCCCCCGCAGTTCGGTGCGGGGTGGCGGACAGGCGCGACACATTGACCGATCCGTCCGCACCAATCTCCAGGAACGACAGCAGCGCGCAATCAAAGCCCGATGCCTGAAAGTAGGTGAACTGGTGGGGCGACGCCACGAATGCCTCGGCATTCGAGGCGCAGCCGAACTTGAAGTCCAAAAGGGGAATGCCCCCGACGGCCCCCTGTTCGATGACCCAGGTGACGGCCCCGTGCTGCCCCTCTTCCAACAGAATGCGGGGAACATTGGCAGAGATACCAAATCCAAGATTGACCGCCCATCCGCGTTTCAGTTCGGTCGAAACGCGCCGCGCGATAACCTTGCCGGGGTTGAACTCTGGCAGGCTGAACGTCTGCAAGGGGCGGATCAGCTCTCCCGAAATGGCAGGATCATATGGCGTCGCCGTGGTTTGCAACTGGTCCGGAGCCTCCACGATGGCATCGACCAGAATGCCCGGCACGCGGACATCATGGGCGCGAAGGGTGCCGACCTGGGCAATCCGCCGCACCTGCGCGATGACGTAGCCGCCGGAGTTGTGTGCGGCCAAGGCCATCTCCATCGCGCCCAAGGTCGCGCCTTCTTGTTCGAACGTCAGGTTGCCATTTTCATCTGCCGTGCTTGCCCGGATGATCGCGACATCCGGCTTGATCGCAGGAAAATGCAGCCAGTCCTCACCATCAAATGTCACATGCCGCACCAGCGGTTGCGCACGCGCCGACGCATTCATCGCACACCCCTCGTGATCAGGATCGACAAATGTCTGCATGCCGACCTTTGTCAGGACCCCGGGGCGCATGCCCGCCCCTTCGCGCAACATATCGAAGATGATGCCGGACGGCACATTCCAGGCGGCAACTTCTTCCTTCAGGATCATCTGCCAGATCAGCGGCGGCTCGGCATTCGTAGGCCCGGACGGATAGCTTCCGCCAATGATCTTCGACAAAAGCCCAGGTCGCGCAATGTGGTCGACGCCTTTGGTGCCGAACATGTCCCCCGCTGCGATCGGATGGATCGAGGTCAGTCCGCGTGGATGACCGGTTGCATCGAACCTTGCACCAAGGGCCGCAAGGACCGCATCGGGACAGCCAAGGCCGGATGACGAATTGACGGCCAAGGTCGCTCCATCTGCGATCAACGCGACCGCCTCTGCTGCACTGCGAACCTTGTTCATCCGTCAACCCCGTTCACGACAGTTGCAATTTAAGTAACCAACCGGTTAACATCATAGTCAGGCTCAGCGCACTGCTTCAAGGGGTTTTTCCAAAACTCTGGCCAAAGACGATCCAGCACAGCGACGAATTCAGGAATCCAACATGAACATCTGTTTTCAAAAAACCTTCCAACGGGCTTTTGGCACCTATCCGCTGAAAGGCAAGGACCTATCAGACGCTATTGCGCTGGCGATAGACGCAGGATACCGCGCCTTTGACACGGCTCAGATGTACGGCAACGAAGCAGATGCCGGGGCCGCCCTGGCGACCTGCGGAATAGCGCGAAGCGATCTGTGCATCACCACCAAGGTCCATCCGGACAACTTTACGCCAGAGGCATTTTTGCCGTCGGTTGAGCAGAGCCTGAAGAATCTGCAGGTCCCGGACGTCGACCTTTTGCTGTTGCATTGGCCACCGGTTGGGGGCGACGTCAAACCGTCCCTGAAACTGCTGCAATCGGCATTGGACAGGGGGCTTGCCCGCAACATCGGCATCTCAAACTACACCGTCCAGATGATGCGCGATGCCAAATCCATCCTCGATGCTCCCGTCGCCATCAACCAGGTCGAGTTTCATCCACTGCTGAACCAGGACAGGCTTTTGGCAGGAGCCGCGGAAACCGGGATACCGCTGGCCTCGTATTCTTCGGTCGCACGGGGCGAGGTGTTCAAATACCCGCTGTTTGCAGAGATCGGTTCAGGATATGGCAAATCAGCAGGTCAGGTCGTCCTTCGCTGGATCTTGCAAAAGGGCGTGATGCTCAACACAATGTCGACAAATCCGGCGAACATCCGGGCAAATTTCGACATCATGGATTTCACGCTGTCGTCGGTCGACATGGCGCGGATCGAGGCGCTGACCCACACCGGCTATCGGATCGTCACAGCAGATCTGGTGCGGTGGGCGCCGGTCTGGGATTGAGGCACCGATCGTCAGGCATTGCCCCGGATAAGGTCAGCCGCCCGTTCGCCGATCATGATCGAGGGGGCATTGGTGTTTGACCCGATAAGGCTGGGCATCACGGAACTGTCACAGATGCGCAAACCGTCCAACCCGTGGACTCGCAGGGATGGATCAACCACCGACATGGCGTCCGACCCGATCTTGCACGTGCCGACCGGGTGATAAGACGTGCGCCCGTACTGACGGGCATAGGCCTCGAAATCCGCCTGGGTCTTGACCGATGCATCGGGAAAATGGATTGCCCGGATGTATTTCTGCAGTGATGGCTGGCTGAAAATCTCGCGGCTGAGACGCACGCCCTCGACCGAGGTTTTCAGGTCCTCGGGTTCCGCGATGAAATTCGGATCGACGATCGGCGTGGCGCGCGGGTCGGAGGACCGCAAGCTCACGCTTCCCCGGCTTTTGGGCCGCAGAGTATAAGAGTTCAGCGTGATGCCGGAAGACCCCTTGGGCACCGAAGGCACGCCGGCCTCGGCCCCTGCACCGCAAAGGAAATGCAGTTGGAGGTCCGGCATCGGTTGCGATCTGTCAGCGTACCAGAACGCCCCGCCCTCGACGACATTCGACGCAACCGGCCCGGTCCGGAATGCCAGATACTGCAGCCCCGCCCAAGCCATCCAGTGCCATTTGTTGTACTTGTCGAGCGATTCGTGCCCCTTAAGCTCTGCCACTATGTCGATCCCGAAATGATCGTTCAGGTTCTGGCCCACACCCGGCAGTTCCTGCACGACGGGAATGTCGTGCCGGGCTAAGTCCGTCGCCGCCCCGACGCCCGACAGCATCATCAGCTTGGGCGAGCCGATGGCCCCCGAAGTCACCACCACCTCGCTGTCGGCCCGCGCCATGGTGGGCGCACCGTCCGTCACATACTCCACGCCGACCGCCCGCCTGCCTTCAAAG
>JANPBI010000348.1:0-2584 GCA_031430315.1 Rhodobacterales bacterium
GAGCGGAAAGAACGGCGATATCCGCGCCATCTGGGCTTCGGAAAGCAGGATCATCTCGGTCATGCAGCACCCCCTTTGGTGCCGCGAGTGAATCAGTGAATTGCCTAACCGGCAAGAAGATTAATGGGTCCAGAGCGTAAAGGTTGATAACAGTAGCTTTTACGAATGAGCGCGAAGGGGGGTTTCAGAGCGCTATTGAGGAATTTTTTGGCGATGCCTTAACGACTATCATAGGGAGCGTCGCCTTTCAGGAGGGAAACAGCCCAACCGTTTGAAACGGGCCGATCAAAAGCGTGCGGCCAGATCATCGCCCTGGTTTGTCGACAACCGACCACACTACGGACCCGATGGTCAAAAGCGCACCCATTACCGGTTCGACATCGGAGGCCTGGACAAGCCCTTTGGCGACCAGCGCGGTGCCAGCAACGGTGAGGATTTGGCGGATCAGCGCCAGAATTGCAGGTTTCAGTACGATGTTCTCCTGTTCAGATTTCATTGGTGGTGGTGAGGAATTCGCCGGGCTTCATGGTCGGCAGGCGTTGGAGGCGGGGTACCGAAGGGCTGCCGCTTCCTTTTCCCCGGTGATGTGCAGGGCCAGCCGGTGGTCGATCTCAAGCGGTTATGGGAACGGATGCGCGTGCAGGCCGAAATCCCCGACGTCCGCATCCACGATCTTCGTCACACATTTGCATCCCTGCTGGTTTCCGGCGGCGCCTCGCTGGAAATGATCGGGCGGCTGCTGGGTCACACCCAGATCGGTACCACCCAGCGCTATGCCCACCTGATCGACTCTCCCCTGCGCGCCGGGGTGAACGCCGTGGGCGAGATGCTGAAGCCGCGGCTGAGGGTGGTGGGGGAGGGGGAAACTGGCGCTGTTCGGTCGTTCGTCGCTTGATTGCACTGCAATCATTGCCTAGCTTCGGCATTGCAACTGGAGGGTGCCATAGCCAGCATAACGATTCGAAACCTCGTCGATGATGTGAAGCGCCGCCTGCGTGTACGGGCGGCCGAACATGGCCGCTCAATGGAGGAGGAGGCGCGCGACATCCTGCGGCAGGTTGTCGGCCAGCCCAGCGCCCCGAAGAACATGGGAAAGGCCACCCATGCCCGGTTCGCAGCGGTAGGCGGCATTGACCTGCCGCCGATAAAGCGCAGCCCACCGGCTCGACGAAGGCTCGGCGCAGGCCGCTCGCCCGCGCGCCACACTGCGGACAAACGTCGCCGAAATCGTCCCTATCGTGATGGATTTCAACGTGCTGGCATGTCGGGCAGACACGATGGAACCCGCGCTCCATCCAGGCATCGCCGCCTTCGTGGATAGCGCGCCGCGCAATTCCGGCGCTGGTCCAAATGCGCCCACCTGCTACTACTTCTGCGCCGGGAGCATATTCAGCAATAGCCAGGCTGGCGTCGCGATCAAGCTGGAGAGCACGTTCATCGTCCCCCCGACCGCTGCGATCAGTGACGATCTCGAGATGGATGGCGTGCACCGGAAAACTGTAGGTCGGGATGACAGCCGCTCGTGACAGGGTTTCTACCAGGAAGCGGTCAAGAAAGCGCTGCATGTCACCGAGGCTGAGTGAGGTCGGTCAGCGGTCAGCGGTCCGGGTTCCCGGCGACTTGCGGCAAGGACCTCGGTACTTCAGTTCAACTGGAGATATGGCGCATGCGTTCGGGCGGCCTGAGGTTGCCTTGGCGTTGCGCTCCACCCAACGCGTGTGACGCCTTGTGCGCCTCGGGAAACAGCTCGCCGATGACCCGAAACTGGGGGAGACGTTTTCTTGCGTGCAGCAGGGTCGACAGCGAGTCCGTATCCAGGACGATGATTGCGAACCATTTTCCTTCTTCAGGGTCCACCCGGCAGAGCACATCGTTCACCGAGCAGACCACCTGGCCCGTCAGCAGCGCCATTTTCGCCGCGGCACGCGCCTCGGAGGGAGAGTTGAAGAACTGTGGCTTCGCCAGCATTTCGGGGTCCCTTTCGCTTTTTGATGGCATCGACTCTCGCTTGTTCCTGATGTTTAGCCGCGATGCAGGGCAGAAACGTGATTGCGGCTGGGCTATTTCGCGGCAGTGTCGAGCGCGGTCCCGTCGGCACCGTTCGTGTTGGTTTGCGCGGCTACAGTCGTTATTGCAGAAGGACAGGGGGTGGTCATTCGCTGCGCCTGGAGCCGAAGGTCTGCTGTCTGGGAGAAGCGGACACTTGATCCCTCAGTTGCCAAAATAGATCGAAGTGTGACAGGCTCTTTGCAACTAGGGGGATCAAAGGTATGCCGATCCACGACCACAAGAGCGATGTGGAAACTCACCGGCACTTGCACAGCCATCTGCCATCTGATCCTGCGTTGCGGGTGAAGGCCCTTGAAAGCCTGGCCATCGAGCGAGGCATTGTCACCGCTGAAACCTTGGACAATTGGATCGAAGCCTATCGCGAACATATCGGACCGAGGCGGGGCGCAGAGGTGATTGGCAAAGCCTGGGCGGATCAGGGTTTTCATGCCCGGTTGCTGGCAAATGCTGCTGAGGCGATCAAGGAACTGGGCTATGAAGGGCAGGCGACCGGCGATTTGAAGGCGGTGGAGAA
>JANPBI010000349.1:0-2249 GCA_031430315.1 Rhodobacterales bacterium
CATTCCGAAAACCCGCTCTGGTTCGACGCCAGCGGCAACCGCATCCGCTAAGGAGACCCCGCGATGAAGCAGTTCATGAACGCCAAGGACACGCTGGTGACCGAGGCCATAGACGGGTTGTTGCGCGCCTCGGGGGGCAAGCTCGCGCGGCTGGACGGCTATCCCCATATCAAGGTCGTGGTCCGCGCCGACTGGGACAAATCGCGGGTCGCTCTGGTCTCGGGCGGCGGGTCGGGGCATGAGCCTGCCCACGCGGGCTTTGTCGGCATAGGCATGCTGACGGCAGCGGTTTGCGGCGACGTCTTCGCCTCACCTTCGGTCGATGCGGTGCTGGCGGGTATACTCGCGGTCACGGGCAAGGCCGGGTGCCTCCTGATCGTCAAGAACTACACGGGCGACCGGCTGAACTTTGGCCTCGCGGCAGAGCGTGCCCGCGCCTTTGGTCTCAAGGTCTCCATGGTGATCGTCGATGACGACGTGGCCCTGCCCGACCTGCCGCAGGCGCGCGGCGTCGCCGGAACCCTGTTCGTCCACAAGATCGCTGGGGCCATGGCCGAGGCTGGCCAGGACCTTGAGACCATTACCGCAACCGCCAAGCGCGTGATCGCCAACGCCGTCACCATCGGGATGAGCCTTGATACCTGCACCGTCCCCGGCAACCCCAAGGAAGACCGCATTGCCAATGGTATGGCCGAGTTGGGCCTTGGCATCCATGGCGAGGCGGGGGTGGAGCAGATCGACTTTGACGGCGCTCGAACGGCGATGACACGCGTGATCGACCGCCTCACCCCTCATACCGGTGCAGGCCCCTTGGTCGCAATCCTGAACAACCTTGGCAGCACCACGCCCTTGGAGATGTCGATCCTGACCGAAGAACTGGCGCGCTCCTCCCTTGGCCCCCGCGTGACGCACATCATCGGGCCGGCGCCCATGATGACCTCGCTGGATATGCACGGATTTTCGGTGTCCTTGCTCCCGGCGACGGACGAAGAACGTTCGGCACTCGCAGCCCCCGTTTCCCTACCCGCGTGGCCTGGCCTGTCCGCTATGGTCGCCGTTCCCGTGCGTCCCCTGCCAGATGGTCTGGCCCCGATCCAGCCTCTGCCGTCCGCACACCCCGCACGCCGCGCGCTGATTGCACAATGTTGTCATGCGCTTATTGCATCGGAGGCGGTGCTTAATGCTCTGGATGCAAGGTCCGGCGACGGCGACACCGGCAGCACCCTGGCGGGGGCCGCAAGGGCGCTGGATGCCGCCCTCGACCGCCTCCCCCTCGCCGACACGACCCAGTTATTCCGCGCCATCGGTGTGGAGCTTTCGCAGACCATGGGCGGATCCTCCGGCGTGCTGCTGGCGATCTTCTTCGCCGCCGCCGGGGATGCAAGCGCCAGCGGAAAAAGCTGGATCGGGGCCTTGAGCGAAGGCCTCGACCGCGTGATGCAGGTCGGCGGGGCGGAACCCGGCCACCGCACCATGATAGACGCGCTGGCCCCGGCGCTGGCGGCATTGCCCCAAGGGGTGAAGGCGGCGGCTGTGGCCGCACGGGAAGGCGCGGAGGCGACGGCCCTGATGACGCGGGCGAAGGCAGGCCGCGCGAGCTACCTTGGAGTGGAGCGGCTGAAAGGGCACAACGATCCGGGCGCGGAAGGCGTGGCAAGGTTGCTGGAGGACCTGGCGGGATGAGAGCGCATAAGATTGGTGATCCACCCTATGCAAGGGATTACAAGTCCTGTTCCTCCAAGAAATCAAGAACCATTGCTGGAAATCGCTCTTGGATAAGCTCGATATAGTGAAAGAGCACCGGCACAGCGGAGTCTGAGTAACGTCTATGGACAATTCCCATCCACAACGTTGGGTGATATCGCGCTAAAGTCCCTATAAGAAACGACGCCGCAAACATTTGACTTATTCCAGAAAGCTTCCCGCCATTTGGATAACTATACGACAACCATGCGTCTCCGATTCCCAATGTATTTCCTTGAAATTTGTCAGTCAAAATAGTGTTTTCTAGCGAACCGTTGCCAATCTTTACTACTACCTTGTCGGTTTCATCTGAAATTATTTGACATCTTTCTGGACCGAATAATGCAAAAATATACTCTTGATTGACATATGCGCTTTGTTTTCGATCCACTGTTACGGTCACGCGACCGTCAGGATCAATCGGAGATGTTGAAATCGGGATGCACAACGGCGTCTTCCAGCTCTGGCAGCTGTCTACGACCTCTGGTGACCTGCATAGTATGTCC
>JANPBI010000350.1:0-3833 GCA_031430315.1 Rhodobacterales bacterium
ATGATATGGGCGGCGACCACTGTCGTGTCGATACAATCATGCGGGTTGGCTGCATGTCCGCCCTTGCCCGTCACCACGATGTCGATGTGATCTGCTGCCGCCATCGTGGCCCCGGACCGGATCGCGAATGCGCCGACCGGCAGACCCGGCCAGTTGTGCATCCCGTAAACCTCCTGAATGCCCCAGCGCGTCATCATACCATCCATGACCATCTCGCGCCCACCGCCGCCGCCTTCTTCGGCCGGCTGGAAGATCACAACTGCGGTGCCATCAAAGTTCCGCGTCTCGGCCAGGTATTTTGCGGCCCCCAGCAACATCGCGGTGTGACCGTCATGGCCGCAGGCGTGCATCTTGCCTGGGCTAGTGGAGGCATAGGGCAGCCCGGTCGCCTCATGGATCGGCAGCGCGTCCATGTCGGCGCGAAGACCAATGACACGACCCTTGTTGTCCGTCCGCCCCTTGATCACTCCGACGACTCCGGTCCGTCCGATGCCGGTCGTGACCTCATCGCAGCCAAAGGACTGCAGCAGTTCCGCCACCCGTGCCGAGGTGCGGTGCGTGTCGAACAACAATTCCGGATGGGCATGGAAATCCTGCCGCCAGGCGGTGATTTCGGGCAGCATTTCGGCGAAGCGATTCTTGACGGGCATGAGTCTGGTCCTTGAAACGAGGAGCCAATGCTGGTCCAATTGCCGCCGGGGTGCAATGGCTGAACCGCTACTTGACTAGCTGAACCGCCGCGCAGCCTCCAGCGCAAGGCCCGTGCCAACCGATCCCAGCATGTCACCCGTGGCCACCGGCACCCCCGGCAGCACTGTCTCCACCACCTGCCGCAACGCGGGCAGCCCGGAGGATCCGCCGGTCAGAAAAACTGTACCGATCCGGTCGGGGGACAGTCCCGCCTGCGCGAGCACGCCGGTCAACATGCCAGATATCCGTTCCAGGCTTTGGGCGACAGACGCCTCAAACGAATCGCGCCGGACCAGTGGATTGGGCCCACCTGTCAGTGCCGATATCTGCAACCGCGCGACATCGCGTTCGGACAATTCGATCTTGGCTGCCTCGACCGCCATCGCCAGCCCATGCCCCTGTCGTCCGGCCACGACTTTGATCATGCGGGCGATCAGCTCCGGCCGGTCGGACATCTGCGCCAATGCCTTGAGGTCGCTGGCCGTCCTGCCCGAATAAAGCATGTTGATCCGGTGCCACGTCGCAAGGTCGAGGTAATAGTGCTTTGGCATCACCGCCTTGCCCTGCCCCGTGGTTGATCCGAACCCCAGATGCGGCATCACCTCGGCCAGCGACAACAGCCGGTCGAAATCCGTGCCACCCACGCGGATGCCGTCATTGGCCAGGATATCGGCACTCCGATCCGCCGCCCGCGCCTGCGCAGGCCCCACCCGAACGATGGAAAAATCCGACGTGCCACCACCGATATCGACGATCAGCACCAGTTCCTCTGCCGCAATCCCCTGCTCGTAGTGCAGGGCCGCAGCAATCGGTTCGTACTGGAATGCCACCTCGCGAAAGCCCTGTGCGCGGGCGATCTCTTCCAGCACATCCTGAGCTGCGCGGTCGCCTGCCGGATCACCATCGACGAAGTGGACCGGACGGCCCAGCACGGCACGGGTCACCCCGCCGCCGGTTTCGGAATCGAGGCAGTCACGCAAGTGCCTGAAATACCGCGCTACAATGTCGCGAAACGACAGCACCCGCGCGCCGACTCGGGTCTTTTCGTGGATAAGCGATGACCCAAGGGTACTTTTCAGCCCCCGCATCAAACGCCCGTCATCGCCCCGGATATAGGCGGCGATGGCAGCACGCCCGAACTCAGCCACCGCCGTGTCAGACTCGAAGAAGACCGCCGAAGGCAACGTCACCGAGCCGTCTTCCAGCGGGATAAGGCGCGCGCCGTCAGCGTCGAAGACCGATATGGTAGTATTCGACGTGCCGAAATCGATGCCGCACGACATGGAGGAATCGCGGGTTTGGGTCATGCGCGTCCCTTGCGAAAGCGAAGGCTTCGCGGCTAGCGCGCCCGAGTTGCCGTGTAAAGGCTTTGGTCGTTCGAGCCCGCGCGAAAGCCGGTCGATTCCCGATGGCCCTGACAGGTTCGGCCCCACCGCGATCCCGCTGGCGCCAGCAAACCGCGACAACCGCAACCGGCCAAACCTCGGTCGCGAGGAGGCCTATGCCAGCGTGGCCACCAGCCGCCGCATGAAGGCATGGCCCGCCTCAAACTGCGCGATTTCGATGAATTCATCCGGCTGATGCGCCTGGGTGATGGAACCTGGACCACAGACCACTGCCGAATAGCCGGTCGCCTGGAAATGTCCCGCCTCGGTGCCGTAGCTGACGGCACCCGTCGCATTGTCACCCGTCAGCGCGCGCGCCATGGCCTCGGCTTCACCCGCCGTTTCCGGCACCAAGGGCGGCACGCCAAAGAACCGCTCCAGCAGGACCCCCGCTTCGGGCCGCCGCAGTTTCAGCGCCGCATCAAGCCGCATCGCCTCGGCCTCGATCGACTGCGCTCGTCCTTCCAGATCATCATCTGGCAGCACCCGTGTCTCGATCGCAAAGCGGCAATCGGCGGCAGTGATGTTATGCGCCGTCCCGCCCGAGATCATGCCGACATGCAGCGTGGTGAAAGGCGGGTCAAACATCGCGGCCACCGGACTTGGCGGCACGGCCTGGATCGCGGCATTCTGGTCATTGACCCACGAAATCAGCCGCGCCCCTTCCATGATCGCGCTGACGCCATAGGGCAGCAGGCTCGAATGCACCTCAAAGCCTTTCACATGCACATGAAACCCGGTGCCGCCCTTGTGCCCGGTAATTACCTTCATGTCCGATGGCTCGCCGATCAGCGCGACACTGCCCACTGGGAAAACCTGCTGCAGGGTCTCGATCATCGGGGGCGCGCCCATACAGCCAAGCTCCTCGTCATAGCTCAGCGCCAGTTGCACAGGTCGCCGCACACCCCGCCGTTGCGCCTCGACCAGCGCCCAGACCGCCAGCGCCACATAACCCTTCATGTCGCAGGTGCCGCGGCCGTAAAGCCGCCCGTCCCGTTCGGTCAGCGTCCAAGGGTCCGACGTCCAGACCTGCCCCTCCACCGGCACCACGTCAGAATGCCCCGACAGCACCACCGCCCCCGGCACCATCGGCCCCGCATGCGCCAAAAGCGCGGCCTTGGAGTTATCGTCGTTCCAATGGCGATGCAAAGGGATGCCGTGGCCGGTCAGATACCCCTCCAGCCAGTCGATCAGGTCCAGGTTCGACCCCGCGCTGACGGTCGCAAAACCAACCAGACGGGCCAAAATCTGGCGCGGTGTCAGATGTTCCGTGCCGCCCCGCCCCGTCACCCTAGCGCTCATAAGGGTTCTTGGCCGTCCGGTCGGTGGACAATGATTGCTGGCGGTCGTGCACAAGCCCCTCGATGGCATCGGCCAGATGCTCTTCTCCGATATGGTGGTCGCCCCGTGCCACACGCAGCCGGTGCGCTGCGATCATCACATCGGCATGGCTGCAGCCAAAGGGAGGTTCGAATTTGTAGCAGGCCAGTTCGATGGTCAGGCCAAGCGGGTCTTGAAAATAGATCGAGTCCATGAACCCGCGGTCTTTCGGGCCATCCACCGCGATCCCGCGTGCGGTCAATCGCGCCTGCGCCTGCCGAAACGTCGCCAGCGACACCGCGAACGCCACGTGATGAACCGCCCCAGCAACAGTAGGGGTGCGCTGCCCGGTCGGTTTGCGGCTCTCGTTGGTGAAGATGGTGATCAGGCGGCCGTCGCCTGGGTCAAAATACAAATGCCCCTCTTCTGGCCGGTCCA
>JANPBI010000351.1:0-30010 GCA_031430315.1 Rhodobacterales bacterium
ACCCTCGGCGTCGTCGTCGCCTGCTTGTGAAGATGGATCAACATGCCCGTACCCCGCTTCGAATGTCCCTCAGGATCGACTTTGCCATGAAAAATGCCGAGCGCCGAGGGTCTATGTGATCATCCGGGATGGAACACTTAGTTCTGAAATAAGACGTAAGTTCGCTTTTACTCAGTGACCATGCAACATCGCCTCGAAGATCAAACAGATCCTTGTAGGACCTTCGGATTAATCCCTCAAAAGCGCCAGGAAAATCACTGTCACTGAGCACGAATACGTCGTGACCTTCCTTGGTGCGCTTGCCATCTCCATCGAGCACCCCAATGAACTGCAATGCATTGATGACATAGCTTTCGTTGTTCGACGCCAAGTTGAATTTCTTCACGGTGTCAGATGTGACAGTAGCGGGAAAGTTCTTCCGGAGATGGCCAATTATCTGGGCAATATTGCCTGCACCAGAAATGTATGGATGCGATGCCAAGTTCTTCCCTCCAAACGATACACTCTTACCACACGATAGAGTGACTTAATCAACCTATAGTAACCGGCGCCGAGTTGGCAACAATTTTGCTGGCTCAGTTGGTAGGTGTGCCTTTCGTCCACATAGCCGATCTCACTCCCGCCCCACCTCCCCCAGCTCTTCTTGATCCGCATAGGGTTCTGCGCCAGTGTAGGCCCGTGCGACGGAAGGCCCAAGCCATGGACGACAAGACCTACGGCCACGAAGACACACGCGGACACTGGTCCCCGAACCGGCCGATCTCCTATGGCCCGGCGTTCGACTGGCCGCCGGACCCCAAGCGGCTGGTGAAATGGCTCTTTGGCTTTCCGGGGTATTTCCTGCCATGGAACGTGTTCTACGCAGTGATGGCGCTGGTGCTGTGGACGTGGTTTTCACCCAGCCTTGAGACGACAAAAGAACTTGCCCCGGGCTGGATCGCTTACCTCCTGATCCGAAACGAAATCCTTGCGGTGCTGGTCTTTGGCGCGTGGCATCTGTGGCTTTATTCGTGGAAGCGTCAGGGGGCGCAGTTCAAGTACAACCGGCAGTTTCCGCGCGAGAAGTCGCCCGGGTTCCTGTTCCAGAACCAGACTTACGACAACATGTTCTACACCCTTGTCAGCGGCGTGCCGATCTGGACGGCCTATGAGGTGCTGCTCCTCTGGTCCTATGCCAATGGCTGGGCACCGATGGTGACCTTTGCCAGCCACCCGGTCTGGTTCGTCGCAGTCTTTTTCGTGGTGCCGCTGATCCATGAGGTGGGCTTTTATTTCTGCCACCGCCTGCTGCACTTTTCCCCGCTCTACGAGATCGCGCACAAGCTGCACCACCGCAACATCAACCCCGGGCCATGGTCGGGGCTTTCGATGCACCCCATCGAGCATGTGATCTATTTCTCGACCATCCTGCTGTTCTTCATCATCCCCAGCCATCCGGTCCACATGATCAACCTCGCCTCGCGGCTGGGGGTCGCTCCTGCGCAGGGGCATACCGGGTTTGACCGGGTCGTGCTGGGCGAGGAGACCAGCTTTGAGGCCAGCTATTACGCGCATTACCTGCACCACAAGTATTTCGAGGTGAACTACTCGGACGGGATGGTGCCCCTGGACCGCTGGTTCGGGTCGTTCCACGACGGCACGCCCGAGGCGCATGAGGCGATGAAGGCGCGGCGACTGCGCAGGAGTGCCTGAAAGGGCGGCCAAAACACCATGGCAACACTCTTTGTCACGACATTGGTATCGCCCCCGTTCGCGCAAAGATTGAATCCTGGGACGACAGGCGATAGAGCAACTCGGCTACGCCTCTTTTTGCAAAGGCCCCCGCCACATGATCCGACCCTTCGTTCTGGCGCTGATCGCGCTGCCCCTGGCGAGCGCCGTCCTTGCCGGACCGATCGAGAAGGCGTGCCTCAATTCAGGCCGCGATGCGGCGGATCGCAGGATGTGCGTCTGCATCCAGGGGGTGGCGGACCAGATGCTGGAAGGGTCGGACCAGAGGCGGGCAGCCAAGTTCTTCAGCAACCCGGAACTGGCGGCCAAGACGATGCTGTCGGACTCCGCACAGGATGATGCATTCTGGGAGCGGTGGGAACATTTCGGGGAAACCGCGACCATCTATTGCTCGCCGCAGCCGTCCATCACCGAGTGATCCGAACTAAGACCGTGCGGCGGATGGGACCGAGCGTGGTGACGGCGACATCAGGTCTAGTGTCGGGGCCTACCGCTCCGTCGCGCCCTTGCCGGCAAGGATATGGTCGCGAAACTTCGCAATACGCCCCACGCGCGTAGCTGGCGTTTTAGCCCCGTTGAGGACGATCACATAGCTTTTCTGCCGACCCGGGGTCAGGCTCCGAAACGCTTCGGCGAGGTCCGGATCGGCGTCCAGCGCGTCGACAAGTTCCATTGGCAGGTCGATGTCGCGCGTCTCTTTGGCGGGCAGGATGCCTGCATTGGCATAGCCCATCGCCTCGGCCAGGTAGGCGCGGATCACGGGTTCCATCCGGGCGGCCTGGACGTTGTCGGTCAGGCGAATTGCGTCGGCATGCAAGGTGTTCGGGCCTTGTTTTTCAAGGATGCCGTCTGGGTCCGTCATCAGGGCGGCGTTGAAGAAACTCATTCGGTAATAGTCGCGAAAGGCCCCGATGATCGCAATGTTGCGTCCGGCATGCATGTAGCAGGGATGGGCCCATTTCACTGTTTCGGTCAGGCCAGCGGCATGGCAGATGCGGCGCAGGTCGGCCAAGCCTCTGGACCAGAACTTGGTAGAACAGTCGGGCGTGTCAAAGCGCGCGCAGCGACCACAGCCCCTGGAAAAGAAATCCTCGATGTCGGTGATCATCATGTAACTGGACCCATGCTGGTGCGCGCAGTTTAGGGCGAATGGTCTTGCCGATCAAATGCCTTAGCGGAAGGCAGGCCCATGCGCCCAGAGCGTCAGAGACCAGCGCAGGCCCTGCGTCACCGGCTGCACACGGTGCAGGTGAAAGGACGGAAAGACCATTGCCGTGCCGATGTCGCCCGGAGCGGTCTGGGGCGTGTGGCCGGACCAGATGTCAAGCGCGCCGCCCTGATAGGCCTGCAGCGTGGAAAGTTGCACCACCACGGTCAGCTTGCGTCGCGCAGCCCAGACGCCGCCGCCGATATCGGCATGCCAGTCGAAATGGGCCGCACGGGCGGCGTCATATCGGGCTGCCTGTGGGCTTTCGCCGAAATCGGTCAGATCAAACCCATAAGCCGCGCGGTTGGCAGCAACCGTGATGCCGATCATGCGGTCCATCAGCCAAGCCGCCCCGGGCAGATCGTCCAGCCAGACGACGTCGGCGCGCCGGACCTGATGGGCGGTCGTCGCCCCGACAAGGGCGGCGTCGCGCATCGGGGCGGCGGCGCAAAGGGCGGTCAGGCTGGCGCATTCCGCCGGGGACATCGCGCCCGGCATGACATGAAAGGGGGTCATCAGAGGGGCCCGGGTCTATTCCTTGGTCGCGCCGTCGCCCATCATCGCGTCGTGGTCCATGCCGTCATGATGCATCGCGCCATGGTCATGCACGCCCTCGCCGGGCTTGCGGGCATTGTCGACCGGAACCTGCAGTGTAATGTCACCGGCGACTTCAAAAGTCAGGGTCAGCGCGATGGTGTCACCGTCTATCAGCGCGCGTTTCAGCCCCATCAGCATGACATGGTCGCCACCCCGCGCCAGCTCAATGAACTCGCCAGCAGCCAGCGGGATACCACCCTCGATCTCGCCCATCGACATGACGCCGTTGGCATCCTCGGTATGGGTATGCAGCTCCGCCCGTTCGGCAGCATCGGTCTTTGCGGCGACAAGGCGGTCGTCCGTGGCGGTATTGTTATGTACCATGAAGAACATCGCCCCCGACCCGCCAATGCCACCTTGCACGCGGGCATAGGCACCGTGGATGTGCAGCCCGTCGGGATGTTCTTCGGCAAGGACCGGCACAGCCAGCATGCCGAGGGCAAGGACGCAGGCGGCGAGGAACGGGCGAAAGGTCATGGGTTGACGCCTTTTCGGGGACATGTGGGCGGTATGTCGGCCTTGCCGCCGAAACTTGCAAGTGCGCCGCCGCACACGCGGCGATAAGTCACCGCCTGTATGGAAAAAGAAAAGGCCCCGTTCCGATCCGGAACAGGGCCCCAATTTCACAAGACCGCAATGGATCAGACCGCGACGGCCTTTGCCTTGGCGATGTCTTTCTTGATGCGCAGCGCGTCGGACGACAGCTCGTCATCCTTGGACTTGGCCAGAAACCCATCCAGCCCGCCACGATGGTCGACAGTGCGGAGAGCAGCGGCAGAGATCCGCAGCTTGAACGACTGGCCCAGCACGTCCGAGATCAACGTGACCTCGTTCAGGTTCGGAAGGAACCGGCGCTTGGACTTGTTGTTGGCATGGCTCACTTTGTGGCCGGACATCGGGCCCTTGCCCGAAAGTTCGCAGACGCGCGACATCGCCTTGATCCCTTGGTAGGCGGGGCGCATGGCCCCGTTTGCAACATGAAGACACACCGCCGGATAGGCAGCGCGCCGAATTCGATGCCTGCCTTTAGGGGCATTCCGGGCAGAGGTCAAGCGATTCAGGGGCGCGATCTGCGCAATCGCCGATGCCCGGCGGCATCGAACACGGACCGCCCGTCACGAGAGACTTTTCTTTGATCCCCGAATACACTATGCACCCATCCCATGATGATCCTTGCGCGCAAGCCCCTGTCCGCCCGACGCCGACGCGTCTGATCCCGCCCTGGTCCGATGACCGGGGCCAACGTCGCCGTTTTTTCCCTGCCCCATGGCCTTGCCTGCCGTCATAAGGATCCTTGCCCCATGATTTCCGCTGTTCTGCCGACCTACAACCGTGCGCCGCTGGCTTTTGTCCGCGGCGAAGGCTCGTGGCTTGTGGCCGAGGATGGCAGCCGCCACCTGGACCTCGGCGCCGGGATCGCCGTCAACGCCCTTGGCCATGCGCATCCCGCCCTAGTGGCGACGTTGACCGAGCAGGCCTCCAAACTCTGGCATGTCTCCAACGTCTACCGCATCCCGGAGCAGGAGCGTCTGGCCGAGATGCTGGTCGACCGGACCTTTGCCGATACGGTGTTCTTCACCAACTCAGGCACCGAGGCTGCGGAACTGGCGATCAAGATGACCCGCAAGTACTGGACCGAAAAGGGTGATCCCCGCACAGAGATCGTGACCTTTGCGGGATCCTTTCATGGGCGGTCGACTGGGGCTATCGCCGCCGCGGGGTCCGAGAAAATGGTCAAGGGCTTTGGCCCTCTGATGCCCGGCTTTACCCATCTCGACTGGGCCGACCATGACGCAGTCCGCGCAGCGATCACGAACAAAACCGCCGCCGTTATGATCGAACCGGTGCAAGGCGAGGGCGGCATCCGCGTGGTGCCGGACCAGTGCCTCAAGGGGTTGCGCGATCTTTGCGATACCACGGGCTCGTTGCTGATCTTTGACGAGGTCCAGTGCGGCATGGGGCGCACCGGAAAGCTTTTCGCGCATGAATGGGCGGGGATCACGCCTGATATCATGATGGTAGCCAAGGGCATCGGCGGGGGCTTCCCCCTCGGCTGTGTGCTGGCGACGGAAAACGCCGCAAGCGGCATGACCGCCGGAACACATGGCTCGACCTATGGCGGCAATCCCTTGGGCTGTGCGGTCGGCGCTAAGGTCGTGGAAATCATCTCGGACGACACCTTCCTCGCCGACGTGAACCGCAAGGGCGCAATGTTCCGCCAAGGCCTGGAATCCATCGTCGCCCGCCACCCGAAGGTGTTCGACACTGTGCGCGGTCAGGGCCTGATCCTTGGCCTGAAATGCACGGCTGCCAATACCGATGTGCAAAAAGCGGCCTATACCCAGAACCTGCTGGTGGTGACCGCCGCCGACAACGTGATCCGCCTACTGCCGGCGCTTAACATCCCCGATGCGGATATCGCCGAGGCGCTGGCGCGGCTGGAGCGAACGGCGGCGGCTGTTGCCGTCTGAGCCCTTCACCTGTTCACAAATATCCCACGGGGGTCCGGGGGTGTGATACCCCCGGCACTTGCCGCAATCGAGACGCCAGATGAACCATTTCCTCGACATCCACAAAACCGCCGCCGACGACCTGCGCGCGATGATCAATTCCGCCCATGCGATGAAGACCGCCCGCAACGGCCGCCCCAAGGGCACGCCGGATGATGACCAGCCGCTGGCGGGGCAGATGGTCGCGCTGATCTTCGAGAAACCCTCGACCCGCACGCGCGTCAGTTTCGATGTCGGCGTGCGCCAATTGGGCGGCCAGACGATGGTCCTGTCGGGCAAGGAGATGCAGCTTGGCCATGGCGAAACCATCGCCGACACGGCGCGGGTCCTTAGCCGCTATGTTGATCTGATCATGATCCGCACGTTCGAGGAGGCGACGCTGCTGGAGATGGCCGAGCATGCCACGGTGCCGGTGATCAACGGCCTGACCAACCGCACGCATCCGTGCCAGATCATGGCTGACGTGATGACCTATGAGGAACATCGGGGCCCCATCGCAGGGCGCCGCGTCGTCTGGGCGGGGGACGGCAACAATGTCTGCGCCAGCTTCCTCCATGCCGCCGGGCAGTTCGGGTTCGATTTCACCTTTACCGGCCCCGAACCGCTGGACCCCGAGGACAAGGCGCTGGCCTTTGCCCGCGCGAAAGGCTCAACGATCGACATCGAACGCGACCCCTTTGTCGCCGTTGCGGGCGCGGATCTTGTCGTGACGGACACTTGGGTCAGCATGCACGACCCTGAAAGCGCCAAGGAACGCCGCCACAACCAGTTGCGCGGCTATCAGGTGAACGAAGCCCTGATGGCCCATGCCAAACCCGACGCGCTCTTCATGCACTGCCTGCCCGCGCATCGCAACGACGAGGCGACCAGCGCGGTGATGGACGGCCCCCATTCGGTAATTTTCGACGAGGCAGAAAACCGGCTGCACGCGCAAAAGGCAGTGATGCGCTGGTGTCTGGGGGTTTGAGGGCGGATAAAAGATATTCAGCATTTCTGACAGGTGCGCCGCGCCCTGGTGCCTGAGATTTGGCAATTTGTGCCCTGAAGACCCGCTCGCGTTCTGAACTGTGCTAGAGCAAGGAGCGGAACCCCAAATAAAGGACCATTGTCATGTTGCCATTTTCTTTCCCAGCAACGAACGCCGCATCCCCTTTTGCAGCAATGAAATCCAGTCATCCCTGCATTCGGGTGCCCGACCGCCAGTCGGCTTCGGACTGGTATGCCAGAGTGTTCGATTTTCGGGTCGTCAAGGAATGGTCGGGGCCAAATGGGATCGAGCTGGCCTATCTGGCAGCACCTGGCGACAACGGATCCTTGATCGAAATCATCGGCGGCAACGCGACGGACGACGGATCCCCCTTGCCCGCCGATTTCTGGGCGACCCTGGGACCTTGCGGCTATCACCATTTTGCATTCTCAGTTCCAAGTTTCGAACGCGCGCTTGCGACACTGCGAGAACGGGGGGTAAACGTGTACGAGGGGCCGTTCGAAGTCCCGCAACTGGGGTACAGCGTGGTTTTCGTCGCGGACCCATGGGGCAATCTGATCGAATTGGTGGAACTGCCGGAATAGTGTCTGACACCAAGATCGACTGTGTTGGTGCAACAGATTCATCAACCGAAATCCTCTTGTAACCGGCGTTCCTTTACCCCACGCGATGCTTCAAAACTACCGGCAGCACCAGATCCTCTTCATCCGCCAGATGCCGCACCAGCATCCGGTCGAACTCCGCCAACTCCACCAGAAACCGCCCCACCTTGTCCCTCTGCAAACGCTCATCCACCTGGCCCAACACCGCATTCGCGCCTTTGGCAAACCTGTCTATCAGCGCATGCAGCGCGTGGTGGTCGGCGTCCAACATGTCGAACCCCCGCGCGATGCGGGGTTCCAGCCGGGCAAGTTCGGGGAAATAGGCGTCATCCTCGATCTGGTGGTGGCCGATCAGGTCACCCAGCAACCGCGAGCCAAGCTGTGACAGTCGGCGGGCATGGACCTCGGGCGCAAGCTTGTGGTCGATCCGGGCCTGCGCATCGTCTGTCAGTGCGGCCAGCATCCGGCGAAAACCCAAATGCCGGTCCAGCCAGAACGCCGCCAACCCGTTGAAATCGCGGTGATCCGGCCAGCCTTCGCGGGGATATTCGGCCAGGATAAGGCGGAACTCGGGCGGCAATTCGGTACGATTGGCGAGGGATTGATCTTTCATCCCATGACGTTGGTCCGGAACGGCGCACGACGCAAGCGGTGACCACGACGGGAAAGAATTTGACATGAACCCCTCGCCGGGCGCAGCGTCACGTCATTGTGGAAAGCGCATTTCACCGGGAGGACCGCATGGACAACCGACCTGAAATTACCCTTGATCCCGATGACTGGACGCAGGCCCAAGCAGTTGCGCATAGGATGGTCGACGACGCGATTGCCCATGTGCGAGATGTGCGCGACCGCCCGACTTGGCAGCCCATGCCCGAAGATATCCGCGCAGCTTTCAAGACGACCGTGCCGATGCACCCGACGCCGCTCGCCGATGTCTACGACGAAGTGCGCCAGACGGTCCTTGCCTACCCGATGGGCAACATCCATCCGCGGTTTTTCGGCTGGTACATGGGGGCCAGCAACTTTACCGGCGCGATGGCCGATTTCATCGCCGCCATCGACGGGTCGAACCTAGGTGGCGGCGATACCGGGGCGGTGGCGACGGATTCGCAAGTTCTGGACTGGCTCAAGGAAATGATGGGCTTTCCAGGCGGTGCCGGGGGCACGCTGACTTCTGGCGGATCGATGGCCAACATGGTCGGCCTGACGGTCGCACGCAACGCCATGGCGGGCGTGGATGTGCGGGTCGAAGGGGTGACGAACCTGCCACAGCCGTTGCGGTTCTACGCCTCGGACCAGGTGCATTCGGCGCATCAGAAATCGGTAGAGACGCTGGGACTGGGGTCCAAAGCGCTGCGGCTTGTCCCGACCGACGCCGACTACCGGATGGATGTGGCGGCCCTCGCTGCGATGATCGCGGAGGACCGGGCTGCGGGCCTGCGTCCGGCTTGCGCCATCGCCACGGCGGGCACGACGAATACCGGCTCCATCGACCCCCTGCCCGCGATTGCCGACCTTTGCGCGCGTGAGGGGCTTTGGTTTCATATCGATGGCTGCATCGGGGCGCTGATCCGCATCGCGCCCGGCAACGCCGCGCTGGTGGAGGGGCTGGAGCGTGCCGACAGCCTGGCACTTGACCCGCACAAATGGCTGCAGACGCCGTTCGAATGCGGCTGTGCGCTGGTCCGCGACCGCAGGCGGCATTTCGAGACGTTCTCCCTGCATGGCGAATATCTGGAGCAGCAGACGCGCGGGCTGGCGGCGGGCGAGTTTCTGGCCGATTACGGGTTCGAATTGTCGCGCGGATTCAAGGCGTTGAAGCTGTGGATGTCGCTGAAGGAACAGGGGGTTGAGAAATTCGGCGACCTGATCGACCAGCATATTGCGATGGGCACCTATCTCGCCGACCTGATCCGCGCCGATGCACGGCTGGAACTGATGGCCCCGGTTGCGATCAACATCGTCTGCTACCGCTTTGTCGGGCGCGGCGGGACCGAGGCGGACCTGAAAGCGCTGAACACCGAGATCATGCTGCGCATTCAGGAAAGCGGCGTGGCGGTGCCGACCGACACCACCTTGCGCGGACGGCATTCCTTGCGTGCGGCGATCAACAGCCACCGGACGCGCTATGCCGATCTGGACATGCTGGTGGCCGAGGTGATCCGGCACGGGCTGGCGCTGCAGGGCTGACACAGTCCAGCGGGGTTGGCCGGGAATAGCGGCGATGGCCAGAGCGTATGCGTCATTGCGAGCCTTCATTGATCCAACACAGGATATTTCATGCGCATTCTGATCACCTCGACCGGTGGGGCAGGCCATCTGCATCCGCTGCTGCCTTATGCCGCCGCATTCTTGCGGCACGGGCATGACGTGCGGGTTGCGGCACCGGCAAGTGTGACCGCTACCCTGGAAAAGGCGGGCCTTCATCATGTCGTCCTGCCAACCCCTGCGCCCGAGGTTTTCAAGGCCGCGATGGCGCGATTGGATGCGGCCAAGGGAGAGGCGGTTTTTCCGATCGTCATCCAGCAGTTGTTCTACGGGATTGCAGGCCAGGCTGCTCTGCCCGAAGTGCTAGCAACAGCCCGAACCTGGCGGCCCGATCTGGTGCTGCGCGAGGCGGCGGAACCTGCGGGGGCCGTGGCCGCCGAGGCGCTGGGGATCCCGCATGCGCGGGTCAATGTCCACAATCCCGAGATCGAGGAATTGTTCGTCAGGCTTGGTGCGGACCCCGTGGATGCCTTGCGTGTCATGGCAGGGCTGTCCCCCGACGACGGGGCCGCGTTGCGGTCCGAGCCTGTGTTCACCGCCTTTCCAGCCGCGCTGGATTCCACGACGCCTGCAAACTTGCCCTTCCGGGTGCGGGGCGCGGCGCCCAACCCGCGCGTTCGCGACGATCATGACCTGCCGTTCCTTTACGCAACCCTGGGCACGGTTGCGGGACGCGTGCCAAAATCCCAAGCAGCCTTTCGCACGCTTCTGGCGGCGGTCGAGGGTCTGCCAGTGCGCGTGCTTTTGACGCTTGGGCCAGTGATGCCCTTGGCGGAACTGGGTCCTGTCCCGGCCAATGTCACGGTCGAAACCTACGTCCCCCAAGCCGAGGTTCTTGCGCGCGCCACGGCAGTGCTGTGCCATGGCGGGGCGGGCACGGTGCTGGGGTCGCTGGCGGCGGGATTGCCGCTGGTTGTCACACCCTTGTTCGCCGACCAGCCCGCCAATGCGAAGTCGGTAGATGCGTCAGGGGCGGGGATTGCCGTCGCCGATGGGACTGCAGGCGACGTCCGAGCGGCCCTGCAGCAGGTGCTGGCCGAACCGGCCTATCGTCAGCGCGCGGGCCAGATTGCCGAGGATATCGCCGCCCTGCCTGACATGGACGCTGCCACAAGGGCCTTGATTGCAATCGCAGGCCGCTGATTGCGCTTTGCCGCGCGCCGTGGTGTGGTAAGACTGAAATCGTCACCCGTCAGGAGCGGAATGAAAGCAGACCTGCATCCTCGCGAAGCTGAACGTCTCAATCTTCTTCGGTCCTATGACATTCTGGATACGCCGCGCGGTCAGGACTTCGACGATGTCGTGGCGCTTGCCTCGCAGATCTGTCAGGCGCCGATCTCGACAGTGACGCTAATCGACGCAGATCGTCAGTGGTACCACGCCGAGGTCGGGCTTGGCGTCCGCCAGAACCCGCTTGACACTGCGTTTTGTTCCCACGCGATCCTGCAGGAAGACTTCGTCGAGATCCCCGATATGCAGGACGATTCGCGCTTTGCCGACAACCCTTATGTCACCGGTGCACCCGGCGCGCGGTTTTATGCTGGAGCGGTGCTGCGCAGTGACGACGGCCTGCCCTTGGGCACGCTGTGCGTAATCGACTTTCGACCCCGCGCCTTGACGCCGCTGCAACGCGAAACGCTGCGGGTGCTGTCACGTCAGGTCATGGCGCAACTGGACCTTCGCCGCGCCCTGCGTCAGGCCGATGTGCTGCGACGCGAGGTCGACCATCGTGTCAAGAACTCTCTTCAGTCGTTGTCGGCGCTGGCGCGTCTTCAGGCCAAGAACGCTGCCGACCCTGCCGTCGCCGCGGCGTTGGAGCAGATGCAGCACCGCATCCACAGTGTCGCAATGCTGCACGACCAGTTGTATCGCACCGACGCGGGCGGGACGATCAATCTGGCTGCCTACATGGCCAATCTGGCCGATTACATGTCTTCGGTGGCCGGCCCGAACGTGTCCATCACATCGCGTGCCGCGGCAGTCGGCGTCACCTCGGGCCAGGCCTCTTTGATCGGAACGATCATCAACGAATTCACCGCCAATTCGATCAAGTACGCCTTTCCCGACGGGCGTCCGGGCAAAGTCACGCTTGACCTGCGCCATGATGTTGCGGGTCAGGCGCAGCTGACACTGACAGACAATGGGGTGGGACTGCCGCCCGGTGCTGTCCTGTCCACCAAGGGGCTGGGCATGACGGTCCTGCGGGCCGTCGGACAGCAATTGGGCGGCGAGGTGGCCCTTTCCGCATGTGACCCCGGCACACGCCTAGACCTGACTTTTGCGCCGGACCCGGCCTGAGATATCACGTCCCTCATCCCTTGACCCAGAAAGCCCCAACCCATGTATGCCCAGATCGTCCCGCCAATGGACCGCACCCTTGCCGCGCTGTCGGCCATCCTTGCCAAGGCCGACGCGCATTGCACCGAACGTGGCATCAAGCCCGAGGCGCTGCTGGGGTTTCGGCTGTTCCCCGACATGTTTCCCATGACACGGCAGGCGCAGTTGGCTTGCGATTTTGCCGCCCGCGCTGCAGCACGCCTCGCAGGCGCTGAGCCGCAGGGTTTTCCTGACGTGGAGACGACATTTGCCGAACTGCAGGCGCGGATCGAGGCCACCCGGGCCTTTATGGCGACCTTTCCGGCCGCCGCCTATGACGGGGCGGCGACGCGCGACATCACGATCAAGATGCGCGGACAGGATGTGACCATGCCTGGGCTGAACTACCTGACCATGTATTCCGTGCCGCAATTTCATTTCCACGCCACCACCACCTACAACATCCTGCGTCACAACGGGGTGGAGATCGGCAAGCGCGATTACATGGGCGCCGTCTAGATGGGCGTGGTCTAGGCCGGTTGCGGCGCGGCGCGCCCGTCTGCTGCCGAGACCCGGTCCGCCATGAAGGATACGACCACCAGGATCAGCGCCAGAACCCCATAGGTCCAGCGATACCCCACATACTCGGCCACGAACCCGATGGTCGACGGCGCGAACAGGATGCCGGTGTATCCCGCCATGCTGACCGCCGCGATGCCCGCCCCTGCCGACAGGCCGGGATGGTTGCCAGCTGCGGAAAACATGATCGGCACCATGTTGGCAACACCCAGCCCGCAGACAGCAAAGCAGGCAATGGCGACCCAGTCGACGGGGGCAAGGGCGGCGGCCATCATGCCCGCCGCAGCGACAAGTGCGGACACGCGCAAGGTCCGCACCGCGCCAAACCGGTTGCGCACGCGGTCACCGGCAAAACGGACGATCGCCATGGTGCCGGCAAAGAACCCGAAGGCATAACCCGAGGTCGACACATCCGACCCAAGGTCCTTGGACAGATAAAGCGCTGCCCAATCCAGCACCGCCCCTTCGGGCACCATAGAAAAGAGCGCCATCAGCCCCAGGATCCACAAGGCAGCATCGCGTGGAAAGAGGTCGGCCTTGGGCTCTGCCGCGCGGGACGCAGCGGGCTGGCGCGGTTCTTCGGCCAGAAAGCGGATGGAGACCAGAACGACAGCCAGCGACACGGCAGTAAAAAACAACGCGTGCCGTTCGGCCCCGACAGCGGCAATGATCTCCCCGCCCAGAATGCCACCTACAAAACCGCCCAGGCTCCAGAAACCGTGGCAGGACGACATGATGGCGCGGCCAAGCTTCTGTTCAACCGCCACGGCATTGGCGTTCATCGACACATCCATGCAGCCGACGACCGCGCCGGCAAACGCCAAAAGCGGCACCAAGACCCATAGCGAAGGCGCATAGACAATTGCAGGCAGCGTCGGGGTCAGCAAAAGAGCAAAGACGGTTGTCATGCGCTTGGCCCCGAAGGCCGCGATCAGGCGACCGGTAAAGATCATCGCCACGATGGCCCCGATGCCCATGACCATGATCAAAAGGCCCAGAACGCCTTCGGTGATGCTATAACGCGGCAGCAAAAGCGGAATCTGCGGTGCCCAGGATCCCATGAAAAAGCCGTTGACGGAAAAGACGGCAGAGACCGCCCAGCGCCCGCGGTTGTGATCTTGCGTCATATTCTGTCCCGCAGCTTCAGTTGGGGCATGGCTTAGCGCGATGTGCGATTGGAGGCCAGTGGGGCGCAATGACGTCTTGTTTCGCCGCATGACAAAGCGTCACGTCCCGCGCGGTTTGGCCCGCGTCGTGGGATCGGCCACGGTAGGGTCCTCTGGCCAGGGGTGGCGCGGGTAGCGCCCGCGCATGTCCCGGCGCACATCGGCGTAGCTGGTCGCCCAAAAGCCAGGCAGGTCCATGGTAACCTGCAAGGGATGCTGGCCGGGGGATAGCAGGGTAATGCGCAGCGGCAGGCGTTTCGCGCCAATCACCGGGTGCGCGCTCACGCCGAAGAGTTCTTGCAGGCGAACGGAAATCGCAGGGACATCGCCGTCATAGTCGATGGGGACCCGGCGACCGAGGGGGGTCTCGAAATGCGCGGGGACAAGGCGGTCAAGTGTTGCCGCCTGGTCCCAGCTCAAAAGCCCGCGGAGGGTATCGGCCAAGTCGAGGCTGCGCATCTCTGCCAATGTGCGACGTCCGGCAAGCGCGGGCAAAAGCCAGTCTTGTGCCGTTGCCAGCAAAGCCGCATCCGTCACCTCGGGCCAGCTGTCATCCCGCGCAAGGGCAATTCGGGCACGCAGGCGACGGGCGGCATCGCTCCATGGCAGGCCGATCTCGCGCAGACCGTCAAGCGCAGCGCGCGCCACCGCATCCGCATCCGGTCGGGCAAGCGGCTGGTCGTCCAGCACGAGCGCACCGAACACCTCTTGCCGACGCGCGATCACCCGCCCGTCGCGTCGCGACCATTCGACGATGTCCTGACGAATGATGCGGTCGGCATAAAGCGCGCGCAGTTCGCCATCTGACAGTGCCACCGCCTGGCGCACTTGCGCCTCGCGGGCGTCACCATCAAGGTCGGTCGCCACGATCAGCCGGGCAGCAGCAAGGGGAGTGCCGGGCGACATCACCGCCCCCTTTCCGCCCGAAAGAACCCAGCGTGGCGCATCGCCGGGCCGTCGCAGGCCGATGCGGTCCGGATAGGCCAGGGCCGCCATCTGGCCGATCGACAGGTCGCCCAGCGCCGCCTTGTCTGTCATCGAGGCCAGCCGGCGCGCCTCATCCTTGATGCGCTGGATCACGGCGCGGTCCCCGTCGCCGCGACCGGCAATGGCCTGCAAGCGCAGATCCAGATCGGGGCCAGCGCCGCGCAACGGGTCGCGTTCGGCGATCAACGCCGCGAGTGTCGAAGCCTTGGGTCCGGCCAGCGCCAGCATGTGGGCCAGTCGCGGATGCAGGGGCAGCACGGCCAGGGCGCGCCCGTGGTCGGTGATGCGCCCTTGTCCGTCCAGCGCGCCCAGACCGGTCAGCAAGGCCCGCGCCTCGGCCATCGCACCCGCGTGCGGCGGGGTCAGGAACGGCAGGTCGGACCCGCCCCACAGCGCCAGTTCCAGCGCCAGCGCGGTCAGGTCGCCCGCCGCGATTTCGGGGGGCGGATAGGCTGCAAGGCCGCCTTCTTCTCCCTTGGTCCAGTAGCGATAGCAGATCCCCGCGGCCACGCGCCCTGCCCTGCCCCGGCGCTGTTCCGCCTCGGCCTTGGTCACCCGTTCGGTGACCAGCCGCGCCATGCCCGAAGAGGGATCGAACCGCGACCGCCGCGACCGGCCACCGTCGACGACAACACAGATGTCGGGGATCGTCAGCGAGGTTTCCGCGATGGAGGTCGCCAGCACGATCTTGCGCCCGGCAACCGGCCCCAAGGCGGCGCGTTGCGCCGTAAAGTCCATGGCCCCGTAAAGGGGACGTATGTCGGTGCCGGGAAGGTCGTCGAGATGGGTCTGGACCCGGCGGATCTCTCCCTCGCCCGGCAGGAACACCAGGATGCCGCCGCTGGTGTCTTGCCAGACCTGCCGAACCAGCGCCGCCATCCCCGCCTCATAGCGCAGTGTGGCATCTGGGCTTCGGGCCAGCCAGCGCGTCTCGACATCGAATGCCCGACCAGCACTGGTGATGAGGGGCGCGTCCCCCATCAGGGCCGCCACGGGTGCCGCATCCAGCGTCGCTGACATCACCAAGAGCGACAAGTCGTCGCGCAGAGCGCCCCGCACCTCAAGGCAAAGCGCCAGCCCCAGATCGGCGGCCAGGCTGCGTTCGTGAAACTCGTCGAAAATGACCAGACCCACCCCCGCAAGTCCGGGATCGGACTGGATCATCCGCGTCAGAATGCCTTCGGTCACCACCTCGATCCGCGTCGCGCGCGATACCTTTGCCTCGCCCCGGATGCGGTAACCGACCGTCTGGCCCACGGGTTCACGCAGTGTCTGGGCCATCCGCTCTGCCGCCGAGCGGGCCGCCAGGCGACGCGGCTCCAGCATCAGGATACGGCCCGTGACCAGACCGGAGGCGAGCAGGTCCAGCGGCACCAGTGTCGTCTTGCCCGCCCCCGGGGGCGCTTGCAGCACCGCCATCCCGCGCGCGGCCATCGCGGCACGCAAGGCGGGCAGGGCGTCCGTGATGGGCAGGTCGGGTTGCATCGCGGCCCTTATCGCCAAAGCCCGCAGGCGGTGCCAGTGTGTTTTGCTCCTACGACGCTTGATCTTGGGCGACGCGCCTTGTATCCGGGCGCGTGCTGTCTAAAATAGGCGCACCAGCCCAATCGGAGCACCCCAACCCATGTCCTGGACCGACGAGCGTGTCGAGACGCTGAAACGCATGTGGGCCGAAGGCCAGTCGGCCAGCCAGATCGCCAAGGAACTGGGCGGCGTCACCCGCAATGCCGTCATCGGCAAGGTGCATCGCCTGGGCCTGTCCAACCGGGTAACGGGGGCCGGGCACGGCGATGAGACTGAGGAGCATGCCGTCGATGCCGCTGCCGCGACCGTGCGCCGGGTGGAACCCGCGCGTCCGACGGCCGCGGAACCCGCCGCACGCGTCGAACCGGCCCCGCGCGCACCCGAGCGCGCTGCCCCGTCGGCCCCCAGCAATGTGACCCCCCTGCCCCTGCGCAAGGCCATTGTGCCCGCAGGCCAGCCCTTGCCACCGCAGCCCAGCCTGAACGAGATCAGCCCCGAAGCCCTTGCCTCGGTGCGCGAGGTCGAAAAGCGCGCCAAGAAACTGACCTTGATGGAACTGACCGAACGGACCTGCAAATGGCCTATCGGCGACCCCGCCACGGATGATTTCTGGTTCTGTGGCCTGCCATCCATTCCTGGCAAACCCTATTGCGAAGCGCATGTCGGCGTCGCGTTCCAGCCGATGAGCGCGCGGCGCGACCGGCGGCGGTAGGGTCATATTTCTTCCAAGGGATAAAGCTATTCCCCCGCGACCGGGGCCTCGGGGTTGCCCAGAAGGTCCTGCAACAGCCGCTCGGCCTCTGCGTCCAGGGCTTCTTGGGCACGGCGTCTGGCGGCGTCTTCCAGGCTTTCGCCTTCCAGGGCCTCGACCCCCAACTCCTCTTTGAGTTTTGCTTCAAGTTCCGCTTTGGCCTCGTCTTCCAGTCGCTTGGCCTCGGCGCGGGCCTTTTCTTCCAGCGCGCGGGCCTCTTCTTCCATCCGTTCGCGCGCGATGCTTTCCAGATCCAATCGGAACTTCGGATCGTCCCAAGTTCCGGTGATCAAGAGCGGCACCATCACGCCACCCGACCCGTCGGCATCGGCCAGGGCAGTCGGGCGCAGACGGTAGTCAAGCGTGCGCGCGCCGATGCCAACCTCTCCCGTGCCAGTGGCGGCCAGGTAGGGGCCGGTCAGCATCAGGTCGCTGTTGCGCAAGACCCCGGCATCGACTGCAAAACTGGCGGTGACGCTATCAAAGACGGTCTTTTGCCCCTCGCCCACGTAGCCTGCATCCAGTGACCGCAGCATCCCCAGAACGTCCAGTCCGCGTATTTCGCCTTGGCCAAGCGACAGGCTGCCGTCGCCAGACAGGCTTTGCATGATCTCGGCCTCGGAACTGCCGACCCCCAAGAGGTTCAGCCGCAGATCGCCCGTGCCGGTCAGCCGGTCAAAGGCGGCCACATCGCTCAGCAAGGGTTCCATGGCCAGCCCCGCAAAGGTGAGATCAGCACGAACCGACAGGCCCCCGCGACCATTGACGACAAAGGCGCCCTTGACCGTCCCGTCATAGGCTTGCATTTCGGTCACATCGATCACGGCACGCGCGCGGTCGAGCGTCAAACGCATCCGGGTCGCCCCAAGATCGGCCCAGGGTGAGGTCAGCCCCTCCAGCGACAGGCCGATGTCGGCATCCATCTGCCCCAGGGCCGACACATCGATGGGGTCTGTTGACCATCCGGACGGATTGGCCACAGTGCCCGCCACATCGCCGGTTCCGGGTGCCGACAAGGTCAGGACATCACCTGCCAACTGTGCTGTCAGCTTGCGCCGCTCGCCGTCACTGGCATAGTCCACGGCCCCCCGGAATTCATTGCCGTCCAGCGCCAGTTTTGCATCGCGCAGAAAGGCGCGGCCATCCGGAGCCAGGGTCAACGCGCCGCTCATGGCTACGGATTGCGCGCCAAGTCCCATCGGCAATGCCGGAGTCGTCGTTCCGGCAAGGGCCGCGACGGCCACCAGATCCGCCAGATCCGCCGTCAGTTTGCCTTCGCCTTGCAGTGGTTGCAGACCACCACGCCCGTCGAAATCCATCCGCGCCGCCCCTGCGGAGGCTTCCAGCGTCAGGGGTACGACGCGTCCGTTGACAAGGTCGGAAAAGACCCCCGCCGTGGCATCAAGCGTCAGGGCCTGCCCGTTCATGCGGCCTGAAGCAGTCAGGCTGGCGGGCCCGGTCCAACTGGGGCTGGTGGCATCCAGATCCAGGGACTCGACCGTCCAGCGCTGGTCGGCGGCCTGGTCGATAAAGGTCAGCGTGCCGCCCTTGACCTCCAGCCGGTCAAAGCTGAACGGCGCATCGACCCCAGGCGTATCGGGCGTGACAGCACCGCCGTTGGACCCGCCAAAGACCCAGTTCTCGCGACCGTCGGCGGCACGTTCCAGGATCAGATGGGGGTTGGTCGCCTGCAGACCCGTGACATGCACCTCGCCGCCCAGAAGGCCCGCCAGATTGACCCCGATCTGCAGACCGTCGGCCTGCAGCATCGGCCCCGCATCGGACCAGTCCGCATTGGCGATGGTGACAGGCCCCGTGCGCACGCCGAGGTCAGGCCAGAAACTTGGCCGGACGGACCCTTCGATCTGCAATTGCCGCCCGGTCAACTGAGTGAACTGGCGGGCCGCAGCATCCGCCACGCGTTCGGCGGGGATCATCAGCACTGCGATGACCGCCAGAACTGCCAGTACAAGCACCGCCCCGGCCAGACGCAAGATTACGCGCATCGTACCTCCTTGACGGGTCAAAAGTCTTTTGTGGTCGGCAGACTAGGCACCCACCCCGGCCGCCGCAAGAGAGGCATGTCGCCTCTTGCGTCAACTTGCCGAAGGGAACGGCACGGCAGAGGTGAAATCTGCGTTGTGACCGCGTGTGTCCGGCGGGCGATGTTGTACGTCCCGGCTTTTGCTGTCGTGAACTATTCTGACAATTTGCCGTCAGGATCGAAAGCTGGGACCGGATTGGCTCTCCATGTTCTCAGTTCAGGCTCATTTTCGCCAAGATTCTCGGCATTGTTGCGAAAACTCATAGTTATCCGGAGCCCCCCCCGTGACCATCGCATCCGATCACAGCCTGACGCGCCGGGACCGGCTCTTCACGCCCTTCCTGTTCACACTGACGATCTTTACCAGCGCGTGCCTGCTGTTTTTCGTGCAACCCCTGTTCACAAGGCAAGTGTTGCCGCAGATCGGAGGGGCGGCGGCGGTCTGGACGACGGCGATGCTGTTTTTCCAGACGGTGCTAATCGCGGGCTATGTCTATGCACATCTGATGACAAAGTATCTGACGGTTCTGCAACAGGTGATCATTCATCTGGCGCTCTTGGGACTTGCGGTGTTTTTCCTGCCCCTCACGGTGCCTGCAAGCTGGAGCTATGACCCCGCCAGCCCCGTGGTCACGCAAACTTTGTGGCTTTATGCGCTGGGCGTGGGATTGCCTTTTGGCGTGTTGTCGGCCAATGCGCCGCTGATCCAATCCTGGTACCGTCGCAGCGGCGGGCCACATGCCCAAGACCCCTATTTCCTTTATGCCGCAAGCAATCTTGGTTCTCTGGTGGCGCTTTTGGCGTTTCCGCTGGTGGCAGAGCCACTGTTCGGCATGACGGCGATTGCGATGGGCTGGTCTATCGGCTTTGTGGCCCTTGGGCTTTTGCTGTTGTTGTCAGGACTTGCCGCACAAGGACCTCTGGCGGGCAATGGCGCCGATCTGGGCCGCACGTCCAGCGACACCCCCGCGTCCCTTGGCTTTGCCAAGATCGGCCTTTGGGCATTTCTGGCCTTTGTGCCATCGTCGCTGATGCTGGGTGTCACCTCCAAGATCAGCATGGATATCGGATCCTTCCCGCTGGTCTGGGTCATCCCGCTGTCGCTGTATCTCCTGACCTTTGTGCTGGTGTTTTCGCAGCGCTCGCCGTTGACCGCACAACGGTTGCGGTTCGTGCTGCCCGCCGCATTGGCGCTGTTGACCTTTTACAGTTTCAAGCCGTCGGGGTCATGGTCGAGTTTTGGATTGCTGCTGGCCAGCTTTATGGTGATCAGCCTTTTGGCGCACCGGATGCTGTTCGAGACGCGGCCCGACGCACGGCACCTGACGGTGTTCTACATCACGATGTCCGTCGGCGGCGCGCTGGGCGGGGTGTTCAATTCGATCATTGCCCCCCTGGTCTTTGACAGGTTGCAAGAAATCGTCATCACCGCAGCCCTTGCCGCTTTGCTGATGATCGCCCGCAAAAGCGACCGCTTGCCCCGCGACATAGCACTTGGACTTGCGGGGGTGCCGCTGGTGATCCTGCCTCTTTTGGATTTGTTTCCGGCATTGGCCGCCGCCAGCATCGATCTGCGGATCGGCCTTGCCTGTCTGATCCTCTTGAGCCTGATCTTGACCTTTCGGCGCAACGGTGTGGCTGCCGCAACCGCCGTGGTGGGCATTCTGGGCATCTGGGGCCAGATCGGAACGCCCGACGCCTTGCTGGAAACCCGCAGCTTTTTCGGCCCACATATCGTCAAGGATGCCGACGGCAAACGGCAGTATTCCAACGGCACCACGGTGCACGGGGCCGAATGGCTGGCGGATTTTGAAACCCGGCCCCGGCCATTGGCCTATTACCACAAGAACGGGTCCATGGCGCAGGTCCTGATGTCGGATCGGGGCCAGGCGGCCAAGACCATTGGCATTGTCGGCCTGGGTGTCGGGGCGCTGTCTTGCTATGGCCAGCCCGGGCAGGACTGGCATTATTACGAGATCGACCAGAAGGTCGTCGACATCGCGCTGGACCCCAAGCTGTTCACGTTCATGTCGACCTGCGGCAAGGATGCCAAGATCCACCTTGGCGACGCACGCATCGTGCTGCAGCGCCAGACTGATCTGCGCTATGATATCCTGGTGATCGACGCCTACAGTTCCGATGCCGTGCCGGTGCACCTGGCCACCCGCGAGGCGCTGGAGCTTTATCGCGACCGGCTGGCACCCGGCGGGCTGCTGTTGTTCCATATCTCGAACCGGTTCTACGACCTGTCGCGCCCGTTGGCCGCGTCGACCACGGCCATGGGTATGCAAAGCCGTATCCGCACACACCTTGCCGATGCGGCAGCGATGGCAGATGGCGACAGCACCTCGATCGTCGTGGCGATGTCGGACACTGCTGAGGCACTGGGGCCAATTGCGGGGGATCCAAGTTGGAAACCCCTGTCGCCGGCTGGGATGGAACCCTGGACCGACGATCACGCCAACCTGTTGTCGGCCCTGCGCTAAGCGGACTGCCCGAAGGTGGGACGGGGTGATCGGGCGGATGGGCCTGCGCCGCTGGATTGCCTTTGTTTGGAACCGGGATCTGGTCGCCTAGGTCGCGTAAAGGCGGATGTCAAAAGCCGCCGGTTCGCGCGACAGCCACCGGTTCAGATCGACAGGCAGCCGTGCCTTCACGGCAGCGCCCAATCCGTCCGGGCGCGGCACCCACCGCAACGGCCCGCCCTGCCCAAAGCGCCAGCGCGGTCTGGGGGCGCCGCCGGTTGGGTCCCAGGCTGGCAGGTCGGCATCCGTCAGCACATCCAGAAGCCGTAATTGTTTCTGCCAACGCAACTTTAGCGGTGTAAAAATCGTGCCGGGATCCAGCGGCGTCAGCCCCACGGCATCAGAGGTATAGGGGTGATCGATGTAAAAGAGATGCCCGCCTGGCCGCAGCACACGGCTGACTTCGGCGGCCAGGGACCGGCGATCGGCGGGGTCCTGGATCGAGGACACAACCATGCACAGTGACAGCCAGCCCACCGTGCCATCGGCAAAGGGCAGGCGGCCATCCATCTGCACGTCATAGCGGATCGCCGGGTGCATCTGCCGCGCCATCGCAATCGCGTCTTCCCGAAAATCAAGGCCGCACAGCTGGTTAGGCTTCAACCCGAATTCCAGATAGGCCCGTATGCTGCGCCCGTTGCCACAGCCCAGATCCACCACGTCCAGCGTGTCCAGATCCGCGCCACTGGCCCTCAACGCGCGGCTCAGGCCGTAAAGCAACGCCAGCCGGTAGCCCAGATGCATGTCGATCAAGATTGGATTCCAGGCATCCTCTTCGTCTGCTTCTAGGGCCGCGTAATCCGCCAGAATTTGGTCACGCATCACATTTTCCCAAAACACATCCTGTCAAATCACGACGGTATCAAGCTTATCTAATACCGATTCTGAAACAATGGTTTGTTACGAGCGGCGGCATACGTGCCGCTCCCTGCCACATGGCAGTGCTG
This sequence comes from Rhodobacterales bacterium, assembly GCA_031430315.1. GTDB lineage: Bacteria > Pseudomonadota > Alphaproteobacteria > Rhodobacterales > Rhodobacteraceae > JAJNPS01. Next base: position 22,746 of record JANPBI010000351.1, read on the forward strand.
CGATCACACCTCGCGGCTTGGCCTTGCCGAACCGGGGTTGGGGGGGTATGAAGTAAGAACAAAGATAGAACATTTCGACTCGGGGACTTCGGTGCTGCATGTCTCGAATATCCACATTCCCGGATGCCGGACGCCAGACAACCGCCCCCGGCGGGCGGCAAGGGTCCCCGCTGACCTTGTCCGAGGTCTTTGCCGAAGCCCGCTCCGGGGCCGGGGCGGCGGGCTTTGTGCTGTCACAGCTTGCCAGGGGGGCAGCGCCCATCCTGTGGATCCAGGACCGGATGTCGTGCCGGGAAACCGGGCGGCCCTGTCTTGCCGGGCTTGGCGACGGGCGGACCCTTTTGCGGATGGAGATCACGCGGCCTGCCGATGTGTTGGTCGCCGCAGAAGAAGGGCTGCGCAGCAAGGCGCTGGGGGCCGTGATAGCCGAACTGTGGGGCGATCCACCGGCGCTGAATTTCACGGCCACAAAACGCCTGGCGCTGAGGGCCGAGGCCACGGGGGTGCCGTGCTGGCTGATCCGCCATTCCGGCACCGCCGATCTGAGTGCCGCGCGCGACCGCTGGCGCATCGCGTCGCTGCCCTCGGCCCCAAACCCGGACGATACCAAGGCCCCAGGCGATCCCCGCTGGCGGGTGGATCTGTTCCGGTCCCGCGACAAGCCGCCGATGCTGTGGGTGGCCCGGCATGACCGGGCGGCGGATCGTCTCGATCTTTCTGCCGCAGTTTCCGATGGAACGCTGGCAGCGGGAGCAGGACCGGACGGGCAACGCGCCATCGGCTGATCTGCCCCAGGTGCTGGTCGTCGAAGGGGCGCACGGGCCGGTCGTCCATGCCGCCAACCGTGCGGCCTGTCTGGCGGGTGTGGCGACCGGCGCGCGGGTGGTGGACATGCGCGCCATCTGCCCCAGCCTGCGGGTGGACTATGCCGACCCGCAGGGCGACCTGGCGGCGCTGGAGCGCCTGGCGCTCTGGGCGCGACGCTGGTGCCCGTGGACGGCAGCGGATGGACAGGGCCTGATCCTTGACACCACCGGTTCGGACCATCTTTGGGGGGGCGAACCCGCCATGCTGGCCGAGATGGAGGGGCGGCTGTCGCTTTTGGGCCTGTCGTCCCGGCTGGCACTGGCCCCGACCTGGGGGGCGGCCTGGGCGCTGGCACGGTTCGGCCCGGTGCGCGCGATCTGGCGCGGGGCAGCCGACCTTGCCCCCCTGCCGGTGGCAGGCCTGCGGCTGGGGGATGAAACGGCGCTGCTTTTGCACCGGCTGGGGCTGAAGACGGTGGGGGATCTGGCGGCGGTACCACGCCTGGCGCTGGCACGTCGGTTTGCGCGCGCGCAGCTGGCGGAAAACCCCCTGCTCAGGCTGGACCAGATGACCGGGCATCTGGCAGAACCCCTGGCCCCACCGGACGCGCCTGCGGTCTTTTGCGCCGAGGCAAGGCTGGCCGAGCCGATCTTTGATCCAACGCATCACCTGCCGGGCCTTTGCGACGATCTTTGTGCCCGGCTGGCGGTCGCCGGGCACGGCGCGCGGCGCCTGCGGCTGACGGTTTACCGCACCGATGGCGAGGTGGCCTCGATCGAGGTCGCCATGGCCGCACCCAGCCGCGAGGCGGCGCATCTGGTCTTTCTGTTCCGCGACCGGCTGGAACGGATCGATCCCGGTTTCGGCTTTGACCTGATCGCGCTGGAGGCGACGGTGACGGAACCCCTGGCGGTCGTGCAGGCCAATCTTGCCGGCGGGCGGGACGAAGCGCTGGAACTGTCGCGTCTGGTCGACCGGCTGACGGTCCGCTTTGGGGTGGGGGCCATGTCACGCGCCGTGCCACGGGCCAGCCACATCCCCGAACGGGCCGAGGGCCGCATGCCCCCCCTTGCCACCCCCGCCCCCCTGCCGCCACCGTCTTTGGCCGAACGCCCCTTGCGTCTTTTGGACCATCCCGAGGAAGTCCGCGTCCTTTACGCCGTGCCCGAAGGACCGCCCGCACAATTTGTCTGGCGGCGGCAGACGCACCGCGCCGTGCGCTATGCCGGGCCGGAACGGATCGCGCCGGAATGGTGGCAGGACCGACCCGGCACGCGGCTGCGCGATTATTTCAAGGTCGAGGATGACACGGGCCACCGCTACTGGCTTTTCCGCGAAGGGCTGCATGACGACGGGCGCGGCGGCGATCCGCGCTGGTTCCTGCATGGCATGTTCACCTGATGCCCGAAAAGGACAACATCCCCCCGCGCCGCAGCCTGCAGGGCGACTTTCCTGCCAACCCGCCTGCGTCTTATGTCGAGCTGGGCGTGGCCAGCGCGTTTTCCTTTCTGCGCGGGGCCTCGGATGCAACCGACCTTGTGGTGGCGGCCCATGCCCATGGCTATGACGCGCTTGGCATTGCCGATCTCAATACCATGGCGGGGGTCGTGCGGCTGCATGCGCAGGCGCTGAAGGCCGGTCTGCGCCCGGTGATCGGCTGCCGCCTGGCGCTGGTTTCGGGCGAAGAATTTCTGGCATATCCCACGGATCGGGCCGCTTATGGCCGGCTGTGCGCGCTGTTGTCCAAGGGCAAGATGCACGGCCCTGACGGGGCCTGGCAGGCAAAGGGCATCTGCGACATCACGCTGGCCGATCTGGCCGCTCACAGCGAAGGCGTGCAGCTGATCGCCCTGCCCGATGACCGTCTACCCCGACGGCTGGCCGGGCTGCTGCGCCGCCTGCCCGGCCTCAGCCACATTGCAGCAAGCTGTCTATACCGGGGCGATGACCGCGCGCGGATCAACCGACTGGACCGGCTGGCCCGCGCGCATGGCCTGTCCATCCTGGCCACCAACGACGTGCATTATCACGCCCCGGAACGTCGCCCGCTGCAGGACGTGATGACCTGCATCCGCGAAAAGACCACGATCCGCGAAGCTGGATACCTGCTGAACCCCAATGCCGAACGGCACCTGAAATCGCCCGCCGAAATGTGCCGCCTGTTTGCCGAATGGCCCCACGCCATCGCGGCCACCCGCGTCGTTGCAGATGCCTGCAGCTTTGATTTGCGCGAGTTGCGCTATGAATACCCGCAAGGGGATCTGCCCCCCGGCACCACCCCCCAGGTCCAGCTGGAAACGCTGACCTGGGCCGGGGCCGCCGCGCGCTATCCCGACGGCGTTCCGGCAAAGGTCGATCAGGCCATCCGGCATGAGCTGAACATCATCCGCATCAAGGACATTCCGCAATATTTCTTGACCATCCACGAGATTGTCCTTTTCGCCCGCGCCAAAGGAATCCTGTGCCAGGGGCGCGGGTCGGCCGCCAATTCGGCCGTCTGCTATGTGCTGGGCATCACCTCGGTCGACCCTGCCGAACAGGAACTGCTGTTCGAACGCTTTATCAGCCTTGACCGGGACGAGCCGCCCGACATCGACGTCGATTTCGAACATGAACGGCGCGAAGAGGTGATCCAGCACATCTACGCCAAATATGGCCGCCACCGTGCCGGGCTTTGTGCCACGGTCATCCACTATCGCCCCCGCAGCGCCATCCGCGAGGTTGGCAAGGCAATGGGGCTGTCCGAAGACGTCACCTCGGCGCTGGCCAAGACGGTCTGGGGCAGCTGGGGCACCAGCATGGGCGAGGCGAATTCGACCGAAGCCGGGCTGGATCTGACCGATCCGCTGCTGTCGCGCACCGTCCGGCTGGCCGAAGAGATGATCGGCATGCCCCGGCACCTCAGCCAGCATGTCGGCGGCTTCATTCTGACCGAAGGCCGCCTGAGCGAAACCGTGCCCATCGGCAATGGCGCCATGGCCGACCGCAGTTTCATCGAATGGGACAAGGACGATATCGACGAGCTGGGCATCCTCAAGGTCGACATCCTGGCGTTGGGGATGCTGACCTGCATCCGCAAATGCTTTGACCACCTGCGCGTCCATTACGGGGTGGACCATGACCTGGCCTCGATCCCGCAGGACGATGTCGCGGTCTATGACATGCTGTGCAAGGGCGACAGCGTCGGCGTGTTCCAGGTCGAAAGCCGGGCGCAGATGAACATGCTGCCGCGCCTGCGCCCCCGCCGGTTCTATGATCTGGTGATCGAGGTCGCCATCGTCCGCCCCGGGCCCATCCAGGGCGACATGGTCCATCCCTATCTGCGACGGCGCGGCGGGACCGAGGCGGTGGACTATCCCTCGCCTGCCCCGCCGCATGACCCGAACGAGCTTCGCACGATCCTTGAACGCACCCTCGGCGTGCCGATCTTTCAGGAACAGGCGATGAAGATCGCCATGGATGCCGCCCAGTTCTCCTCGGCCGAGGCCAATCAGCTGCGCAAGGCGATGGCAACCTTTCGGTCGCGCGGCACCATCGGCAAGCTGGAGGAACTGATGGTCGGCCGCATGATCGCGCGCGGATACGATCCCGATTTTGCCCGCCGCTGTTTCAACCAGATCAAGGGCTTTGGCGACTACGGCTTTCCCGAAAGCCATGCGGCCAGCTTTGCCTTGCTGGTCTATGTCTCCAGCTGGCTGAAATGCCATTACCCCGCCGCCTTTGCCTGTGCCTTGCTGAATTCGCAGCCGATGGGGTTCTATGCCCCCGCCCAGATCGTCCGCGATGCGCGCGAACATGGGGTCGAGGTGCGCCCCGTGGATGTGAATTTCAGCGACTGGGACAACCGTCTGGAACCGGCGGGCCGGGCTTGGGCGCTGCGCCTTGGCTTGCGGCAGGTGGACGGCCTGCCGCGCGAGGCGGCGATGCGCCTGATGGCGGCGCGCGATGCGCCCTTTGACGATCTGGCGGCGCTTAAGACTGCCACGCGGCTGAACGTGGCGGTCCTTCGCAGGCTGGCCGCGGCGGACGCGTTCCGGTCCATGGGCCAGGACCGGCGTGCCGCACTGTGGCAGGCCCGTGCCTTGAAGGACGCGCCTGATCTGCCGCTTTTCACGACCGAACGCGACGAAGGCGTCGAGCCTGCGACGACACTGCCCGCCATGCCGATCTGCGAGCATGTCGTGGCCGACTATCAGACCCTGCGGCTGTCTCTCAAGGCGCATCCGATGGCCTTTTTGCGCACCAGCATGGCCCGGCAAGGGTATCAGGCCGCCGCCGATCTGGCCGGGATGCGCAATGGCAAGCGTCTGCGCCTGGCCGGTCTGGTGCTGGTCCGCCAACGCCCCGGCAGCGCCAAGGGTGTCTGCTTCATCACTCTGGAGGATGAAACCGGGGTCGCCAATCTGGTGGTCTGGCCAGCGGTGATGGCGGCCTTTCGCAAGCCGATCATGACCGCGCGGCTGTTGGAGGTGGCGGGCCATGTGCAGCGCGACCCGGTGTCTGGCGTGATCCATGTCGTGGCTAATGTCCTGACCGACCGTAGCGACGCCCTGATGCGGCTGTCCGACAACCGGATGCCTGTGCCGCTGGCGCGGGCCGACGAAGTGGCCCGCCCCGTTCCCGAACCGACCCGCGGCCATCCCCGCAATGCCAGGATCATCCCGAATTCAAGGGATTTTCACTGATCAGCAACGTTTGACACGCAGCCTGCCTATTCGGGGTCCAGCGCTCGGCGCATTTCCCTGATCGCATCCCCGATGTTCGGCCCATAGCGCAGCAGGCTACCCCCCAGAAGATAGACGCAATCCTCGCCATAAAGCGTCCTCATGTCTGGCAGACGCTCGATGCTCATCCCGCCTCCGGGGCTGGGAAGGATCGCGCGATTTGGGCCGTCTTGCGCCGCGCAGGATGCGACAATGCTTTTGCAAGCCCCGACCGAAAAGCCGAACCTGCCCCCGTGGTTGGGGAATACCGAGATATCCGCCCCGGCAAGCCGCATCAAAGTTCCGAACAGGACAGCGTGGGAATATCCGGTATCGGGCGACAGAACATAGGGGCCCAGATGCGACGGATGCGCCATGATCGGCAGGCCGAAATCAGGGTCCTGCGCCAAGCGGTTGATTGCGTCAAATCCCAAGAGGCCCGGGATCAACAGCACGCCCTGCGCCCCGGCTTCCTTGGCAAAAAAGGCCATGTCGCGAACCGCGTCCCCATGGCCAAGGATACTTGCGAAGTAAAGCGCGCGGGTCGGATCCCCCTCGGCCGCGCGTTCGGCATTGGCGCGGTTCACGGCGTCGGCGCAAAGGCGGACCCGTTCATGAAACGGAGCGGCGTCCTGATTGGCCAGGCCGTGGTCTTCCTTGACGATATCGGCCCCAGCCCGTGCCGTAAGGTAGCACAGGTTGGCCAGCGTTTCCGACGTCGACCCTTGCGGCTTGATCACGGGACAGACGAACCCGCCGCGTGTTCGGCCCGTCAGCTGCCGCAGGCCGTCTCGGCCAAAGCGGGCCCCGGGAAAGCGGTCGGTCACATCGCGGTTCGGCTGGATGCCGACGACCTTGACCCCGCTGAAGATCGACGCGTTTCCAAGGACGACGTTTAGAAGCTGCGGAAACTCGCGGCCCACCGCATCGATGTGATAGCTGATCCGACCGATCCACGTGCCGTCACTTTCAGGTATCACACCCTCGACCCGGCCAAGAACAACGTCCTCGATATATCCTTTTGGCACCACGTCGCGCGGAATCTCCAGAGTATCTTCAAGTGCGATGGCCGCGGCGCGGGCTTCGGCATCGGACTGGTCTTCGCCAAAAATGCGGTACGAGACCTCAAACCGGTCCATGGGATTGCGCCTTTCTTCAAGATCGGATCGTAGTTTTCGGGCCGACACGGGGGCGACCGGGCCCGTCTGGCAGGATACCGCGTGCGGATCACACCAGAGGGGACGGTTCGGCGACGATCCCGCCGCCGAACCGCGTGTGACTTACTTGGCAGCCGGAAGCGGCATCCAGGCGGCCATGGCAACATCAGCATGGGCGAACTGCGGCAGCTTGGCGCCCAGATCTTCCATGTTCTTGATGTCCTGATCGTTCAGCATGGCTTGCGTGATCAGGGTAGGTGGCACCACGACCGATGCGCCGGGGTCCTCGCCCGCCAGCATCAGCGCCAGTGCCCGCACCGAGACCTGCCCCACCACGGCGGGGTTGGTCGCGACCGTCGCCACCCATGCCGACCCCGGTTCGCGCATCGCCGCAATGTCAGCGGTCGAGACGTCTGCCGAATAGATGTCGACACTTTCGGTCAGCCCGGCCTCATCGACCGCGATCTTCACGCCCTTGGCAAATTCGTCATAGGGGGCAAAGACGACCGTGATGTCGGGATTGGCCTGCAACACGGCACGCGCCTGGTTCGCGACAGAGTTGGCGATAGGATTGTCGAGGGTGCCAAAGACCGCCGCT
>JANPBI010000352.1:0-1738 GCA_031430315.1 Rhodobacterales bacterium
AAGTTCATCTACCGGATGCTGAACAGCCGGGTCTATATCGGCGAGGCGGTCCACAAGGGCACCAGCTATCCCGGCGAACACTCAGCGATCATCGACCGCGAGACCTGGGACAAGGTGCACGCGATCCTGACCGAGAGCCCCCGCAAGCGCGCCGCCCGCACTCGCGCTGATACGCCAGCGCTGCTGAAGGGGTTGCTCTATGGGCCAGACGGTGCGGCGTTCTCTCCGACCCACACCCGCAAGGGCGGTCGGCTCTACCGCTACTATGTCAGCCAGACCGTGCTGAAGCATGGGGCCGGGTCGTGCCCTGTGGGCCGCGTGCCTGCGGGTGAGATCGAGGCGGCGGTGATCAATCAACTCCGCGCCGTGTTCCGCCAGCCCGAGATCGTGGCGGGGACTTGGAAGGCAGCGCGGGTCCACGCCGCAGACATTACCGAAACGGAGGCGAGTGCAGCCCTTCAGCAGCTCGACCCGCTATGGGACGAGTTGTTCCCCGCCGAGCAGGCGCGCATCGTGACGCTGCTGGTAAAACGGGTCGACATCGGCACCGAGGGGTTGCACCTGCAGCTGCGCATGGACGGGCTGGCAGGGTTGGCGGGCGAGATGCGCGCCGAAGTTGGAGTGGCGGCATGACCCGCGTGCGGCCGATCCCCGAGACCATCACCGTGCATGTCCCGTTCCGCCTCGTGAAGCGTGGCGGGCGTAAGGAGACGCAGCTTCCGGAAGGTGCCGCACTGACGCGCAGGACGGACAACACGCTGGTCAAGGGGCTGGCGCGGGCGTTCCGCTGGAAACGGATGCTGGAGGCGGGGCAATTCGCGACCATCGCTGACCTGGCCGGCAGCGAGAAAATTGCGCCATCCTATCTGACCCGCGTCCTCCGGCTCACCCTGCTGGCGCCGGACATCGTCGAGGCGATCCTCGACGGGACGCAAGGGGCCGAAACGACACTGGCAGGACTGATGGAGCCGTCCCCGCTGGCGTGGGACAAGCAAAGATAGCTCCTGACACAAACGCCGTGCGCGGCCCTAAGCGGTCGTTCGAGAAAACACTCCTTCTGGACCCGCATCTTGTCAATGCAGCCGTTCATCCGCAGCGCCGCACCTGGTGCCCGGCGTTCATTCGGGCATCGCGAAGCTTCTTGCCGTCCGGCGTTCTGTTACGATGCAGACGCTATCGCCTTGCATGGGGTAGCCGGGCTGTAACCGCCAAGCCGTGAGGTGAAAATCCGCAACCGGATCATGGTTTCTGCAAGGCCTACTGCACAGGTTACTCCGTCCAATACCGGTAGGCCATGTTCGCGCGCCAATGTGTCGGCCAGATCAGCCATGCCTGCGCACCCAAGAACAATAGCCTCGGCCCGGTCCTCTGCCACCGCGCGGCCAATTTCGGCGCTGATGCGGGCGCAGGCGTCCGATCCCGGGTGCTCCAGTTCCAGTACCGCCACCTCTGACGACCGCACCCGTGCGCAGCGCGCGATCAGGCCATAGCGGTGCAGGTTGTGTTCAAGCGCCGGCACAGACCGCCCCAACGTGGTTACCACGCTGAACTTGTTGGCGATTATCGAGGCAAAATGATAGGCCGCCTCGCCAATCCCGATCACAGGTTTGTCCGTTAGGCAGCGCACGGCATCAAGGCCCGTGTCATCAAAGCACGCGATGACAACTGCGTCATAACGTTGCGCCTTGCGAATAACGTCCAGCATTCCTGAAAGCGACATTGCCTCGTCATAGAACCC
>JANPBI010000353.1:0-6365 GCA_031430315.1 Rhodobacterales bacterium
TGTCACCGATGGACCCCGAAGAAGACCGCGCCATGGTTTGCGGATCGCTGGCCTTCAACGTGGACGTCAAGGCGATCCTCGAAGGGTTTGGGCTGACCGAAGGGGCCAATTCCGACCCACAACAGTTCGTGGTTGAAAAGGCGTTCGTCGGCGACGGTATCTGATCAAACGGGCCGCACATGAAAAAGGCCGCGCAGCAGTTCCTGCGCGGCCTTTCGATTTCGATACGGCCAGATTACATGCCGAGCGCAGTTTTCACCTGGGCAATCACCGCAGTGATGGCGGCCGGATCCGTGCCGGCAGCCGTGATGGCGGCCTTGAGCGTGGTCTTGGTTGCGTCATCCAGGGCGGATGCATCAATCATGGTCGCAACAGCAACCGGATCGAAGGTCGCGGCATCCAGCGCGGCAGTCGCAGCCGGAGCAGCCTCAGTGGCGGCAGCGGCAGCGGCAGCGGCTTCTTCCTCAGCCTTTTTGGCAGCAGCGGCAGCTTCGTCTGCGGCAGCGGTGGCGGCGGCGGCGGTATCGGCTTCAGCCTTGGCAGCAGCGTCGGCTGCAGCCATGGCAGCTTCTTGTGCCGGCTTGTAGCTGAACTGGTAATAGCCCCCAGCGGCAAGCAGGACGACGATTGCGCCAATGATCACGTTTCTGTTCATCTTGGTTCTCCAATGACCGGGGTTTGTTTCCGGCAATTCCATTCATATGGCAGACCGAACCCCATTTGAAAAGGTCCGCGCCGCGTTGCAGCGGCAAACGAACACCTTTTTGCCATGCATTTGCGGTTGAAGCGGGCGCATGGGACGTCTATCTTGCGCCCGCATCCGTCAACCACCCAAGGACCACCACCATAGCCCGTCGCCCTCACAATGCCCCGCCCCAACGCGAAACCGGACCCCGTATCAATGATCGTATCAGATCCCCAGAAATCCGGCTGATCGGGGCCGATGGTGAGAATGTCGGCGTCGTGACCCCCGCCCGTGCCATGGCCATGGCCGAAGAGGCGGGACTGGATCTGGTGGAAATCTCGCCCAACGCCGAACCCCCGGTCTGCAAGATCATGGATTTTGGCAAATTCAAGTACGAGAACCAAAAGCGCGAGGCCGAGGCGCGTAAGAAACAGCACATCATCGAGATCAAGGAAATCAAGTTCCGCCCGGGAACCGACACCCATGACTACGATGTGAAAATGCGGTCGGTGGTCAAATTCCTGACCGAAGGCGACAAGGTCAAGGTGACCTTGCGTTTCCGGGGCCGCGAAATGGCGCACCAGGAACTTGGATTGGAGCTGTTGAAACGGGTTGAGGAAGACATCGTTGAACTGGGTAAGATCGAATCCTTTCCCCGGCTTGAGGGCCGCCAGATGGTCATGATGATCGGGCCGAAATAGCGAAACCGAAATCGTTCGGACGGATTTTCATGGTTCGCCGAAAAGACTCTGGGGCCTGCGGGCCCCTTTGTCTTATCTTTCACCGCGCAGGATTTGCGTCATCTGGGCCAGAATGCTGACTGCGATCTCGCCCGGAGTCTTCGCCCCGATATCCAACCCTACCGGCGCGTGAATGCGTGCAAAGTCTGCAGGGTCGATCCCCTGTTCCCTTAGACGGTCCAGTCGGGCAGCGTGCGTGCGTTGGGACCCTAGACAGCCGATGTAGAATGGCTTGCTGCGCAGGGCGAATGAGATGGCGGGATCATCAAGCTTGGGATCATGCGCCAGGGTCACGACGGCAGTGCGTCCATCCAGGGAAAGTGCAGCCAACGCCGTATCAGGCCAGTCCCCGACAACCGTGTCGTCGGGAAACCGTGCGACGGCGGCAAAGCTGGTCCGCGGGTCGATCACGGTGCAGGTATAGCCACACACCCGCGCCATTGGCACAAGCGCCTGCGCAATATGGACAGCACCCACGACAATCAACCGCAGCGACGGATTGTGCGCCGCGATGAATAGCGCCTCGCCTTGGCGCCCTGACCGATCCTGTGCCAGTGCAACTGCGGCCGCTGGATCATCCTCAGCGCGCAGGAAGCGGCGCGACCAGGTCCCAAGATGCGTCTCAAGCGCGATCCCCTTGCGCGTCGCATGCGCCATGGCCAATGCAGCAAGCATGCCTTCGGGCAATTCCTGGGGACTGTCGCCGACGGGTTCTACCATCACTTCGATGGTGCCGCCACAGGCCAACCCGGCGGCAAAGGCGCTGTCATCTGTGATGCCGTAGCGCAAAAGGCGCGGCGACCGCCCGGCAAGTGCGGCCAACGCCTCCAGCACCACGGCCCCTTCGACGCAACCGCCCGACACCGAGCCCGCGAACTCTCCCTGACCTGAAATGGCCATCTGCGCGCCCACGGCACACGGGGCCGATCCCCAGGCGGAGACGACAGTGGCCAAAACCGCCCCTTGCCCTGCGCGATGCCAGCCAAGCGCGGTCTGCCGGATGGCATCGGGTGTGACAGCTTCGGTCATCGCACCAGTATGGATGGCCTGCCGGCGGTCCGCAAATGGCAAAAGGCCCGGATGCCAAACCGGCACCCGGGCCTTTGCTTGTCGCCGCGACTTAGCGCTGCGCCGTGCGCATCAGCGGCGAGATCAGCCGCACACCGACGCGTCGGTTCAGCCGCTCGTTGGCCTGGGTGTCAATCAGCAGTTCACCCTCGCCATAGCCCTGCACCACCATGTTTTCCGGCGGGATGTCGAAATACTCCGTCAAGGCCAGCGCGACCGATTCGGCCCGGCGGTCGGACAGGGACAGGTTTGACGCCGCCGACCCCACTGCGTCGGTATGACCCTCAATCAGGAACAACTCCCCGGGGTTTTCCTCGAGCAAATCCCCCATCGTGCGGCCTAGATCCGCCAGCTTGCGCGCCTCGGTCGCGCGAATGACCGATGAGCCGCTGTCAAAGGTGATGCGTTCGGCATCGATCGTGGCCGCCAGCGCCCGCACCTGCGGGATATCGCGGATCTGGCGCAACGAGAACTTGCGTCCAATGCGTTCCGCTTCGTCCGCTGCCAGCGCGGCCTTGAGTGTGGCATCCCCGTCGCGCGTCGAGATCGTTACCGGATCTCGGCGCGGGCGCGGCAATTCGCTGATCACGATCCGCTCTTCCGGCACGAAATCGTCGATGAGGATGATTTCATTGCCAAGCCGGTCATAGCTGGCTCGGCGGATCACGCGCCCTGAGGCGTCGCGGATCGTCACGACCTGCGTGCCATTGTCCCGCTCCACAATCGTGCGGGTCGAACCGTCACGGTAGGTTTCGGTCCGAACCGTCGATCCGGGCCTGCGCAACAACGTGTCGTCGTCCTTATAGACGTAATAGCCTCCATCCGGGTCGCGCACCACAACGCGGTCACCCGAGTTCGACACCACCTCGCGTCCATCCTTGAGGATGGCCCCCACGACCAGCGCGCCCAATGCGATCAGGCCAACCTTTTCCAGATCGGACAGCCCGCTTTTCTTGCCGGATTTCAACAGCACCGGGGGGGCTGCGAATTCCTCGACCGAACTGCGGGTGTTCTGGGCCTCGATCAGCGTGGTCAGGACGTCGATCGGGGCCTTGTCGGGATCGGCTGCAGTATCGTCGGTCGTTGGCGCCAGTAGCGTTTCTGCCGCAGCAACCGGCGGCAACGTTTCCAGTGCCTCGGTGTCAGTCGCAGGTGCGCCGAGCAGGTTGGTCAGCGCCTCGACCGCTTCGGTTTCGGCCACGGGAACTTCGACCGGTTCCACCGGGGCTGTCTCGGCCACCATGGTCTGCAGGATCGCGGCCTCTTCGGCGGCCTTGGCGGCGGCCTCGACGGCATCGCCTTCGGCTCTGCGGGCGACCTCTTCGGCGGCGGCGGCTTCTTCCGCAGTGCCAGAAGCAAGCGCTTCGGCGGCGGCCTTTGCCGCCTCGTCAGCGGCAGCGGCGGCGGCGGCGGCCTCTGCTTCGGCGGCGGCCTGGGCAGCGGCGGCGTCATCAGCTGCCTTTTGCGCGGCCGCAAGGTCTTCTTCGCTCATCGCTTGTGCATCCGCCTCGGCGGCGGCTTGTGCAGCGGCGGCGGCGGCAGCAACCTGTTCAGCGGCGGCGGCGTCTTCGAGCGCAGCAGCCTCGGCAGCGGCGGCATCGTCAGCAGCCGTCGTCGCGGCGACATCTGCGTCGGCCTGGGCGGCGGCTTCGGCAGCGGCGGCGTCTTCTGCTGCCTTTTGGGCGGCAGCGTCGGCATCGGCTTGGGCAGCAGCCTCGGCAGCGGCAGCCTCATCGGCAGCTTTCTGCGCCGCAGCGTCGGCGTCAGCTTGGGCAGCAGCGTCAGCGTCAGCCTGCGCGGCGGCCTCGGCAGCGGCAGCCTCATCAGCAGCTTTCTGTGCGGCGGCATCTGCGTCTGCCTGGGCAGCTGCTTCGGCAGCCGCAGCATCATCTATGGCTTTTTGGGCAGCGGCATCTGCCTCTGCGGCGGCGTCAGCGTCAGCCTGAGCTGCTGCTTCCGCAGCCGCAGCGTCATCGATAGCCTTTTGGGCGGCGGCGTCCGCCTCTGCCTTGGCGGCGGCCTCGGCTTCGACTTGGGCGGCCAATTCCGCGGCAGCAGCGTCCTCGATCGCCTTTTGGGCAGCGGCCTCTGCTTCGGCTTGGGCGGCGGCTTCGGCAGCGGCGGGATCCTCGGCGGCTTTGGCCGCTGCCTCTGCGGCAATTGCGGCCATGATCGCATCAAGATCGCAGGGCGCCTCGGCGGTGGGTACGCAAAGGACAGTGCCGTCCTCGGCGATCACCGATCCATCTTCGGCCAGGGTCTGGGCGAAAAGCGGCCAGGGCTGGACCGGGGCAAAGGCCATCGACAGGGCCGTAGTGGTCGAGAGAATGCGTTTCATGGTCGTCCTTTCAAGTTTTGCGGCGTTGCTGCCGTCGTTCACCCTAGGTGCTGGGCAAAGCTGCTGACGCATCCAAGATGCACGGTCTTGGTCCCGCTATGCGATATCAGCCGCTTGTTATGGGCCGACATCCGCCAAAACGCGCGGACAAGGCGTCAGGTTCCCAAATCAGCAGATCTCGCCCTGTATCCAGCTGCGGAACGATGTCAGCGGACCGCGTAACGGGCGATCCCGGGGCCAGACAAGGTGATAGCTTGCCTCTGCCAGAACCGGACCTCCAAAGACCGGGACCAATCGGCCTTCGGTCAGGTCGCGCTCGATGAGGAACATCGGCAGGATCGCCAGACCCAGCCCATGGACGGCTCCCTGCGCCATGGTGGCAAACTGGTCAAAGCGCATTGCCGGAGGTCGTTGACCCGGAACGCCGTGATGCGCAAGCCACCGCCCCCAATCGCCCACGCGGCTGTCCAGCTGAAGCAAAGGAAGGCGCAAGACATCAATGGCGGCAGACAGAGGATGCGGCACCAAGGCAGGTGCCGCCACGGCCAACACCTCTTCGTCCATGAGTTTCAGGCTGTCGGTTCCCGGCCAGCCCTGTCGCCCGTAATGGATCGCCGCATCAAAGGTCTGGGTAGCAAAGTCAAAGGGGCGCAGTTGCGTTGACAAGTTCAGTGTGACTTCTGGATGCGCGCGTACAAAGCCCGGCAGCCGGGGGGCAAGCCAATGCATACCGAAGGCCGGCAAGATGGCCAGGTTCAGGCTGCCACCCATCGGGTTCGCGCGCAAAGCCAATGCCCCGGATGCAAGCATGTTCAACGCTTTGCGCACTTCTGCGACGTAATCCCTGGCAGCAGGTGTCAGCGACAGCCGCTGGCGCTGGCGTGTCAGCAACTGGACGCCCAACTGCCCCTCCAGCACTTGAAGCTGGCGGCTGACCGCGCCTTGGGTCAAGGCAAGTTCCGCCGCAGCCGCCGACGCCGATCCGAGGCGCTCAACCGCTTCCAGCGCCAGAAGCGACGGAAGTGACGGCAGATAGCGTCGTGGCCAATTCATGCGTTTTCCTCATGATCTCATGTTGGTGTTTCGATAGCGGACCCCGGCGTTTCGTGCAATGATCCTCTTTCCCAGCCTGTGAGGTCCGCGATGAACCAGATGCCCAAGATCAAAGCCAAGGACGCCCCCGACCTGGGCCGGTTCGACTGGCAGGACCCGTTCCGGCTGGACGACCAGCTGTCCGAAGAGGAACGGATGCTGCGCGACGCCGCGCGGGCCTATGCGCAGGAAAAGCTGCAACCCCGCATCATCGCTGCCTACCGCAACGAGACGACGGACCCCGGGATTTTCCGCGAGATGGGCG
Source organism: Rhodobacterales bacterium (assembly GCA_031430315.1). GTDB lineage: Bacteria > Pseudomonadota > Alphaproteobacteria > Rhodobacterales > Rhodobacteraceae > JAJNPS01. Next base: position 6,189 of record JANPBI010000353.1, read on the forward strand.
AGATGGGGCTTTTGGGCGTGACGATACCGCAGGAGTATGGCGGGCTGGGTGCGTCCTATGTCTCCTATGGTCTGATCGCGCGCGAGGTGGAGCGTGTGGACAGCGGTTACCGGTCCATGATGTCGGTGCAATCCAGTCTGGTGATGTACCCGATCTATGCCTATGGCACCGAGGAAC
>JANPBI010000354.1:0-1625 GCA_031430315.1 Rhodobacterales bacterium
AAGGCGAAAACGGCGGCCTAGGCCCCGACCCATCCGATCCAATCGCCGGTCTTTCCGGCCCCGGTCTGACCCAAGCCGCCGATCCCGTGATGGATCAGGCGGCGATCGACGCATTCGCGGCGCAGTCCACCATCGCCGCCGCCCGCGCCGAGGCGGGCAGCATCGAGATCGAGATGCCCGACGGCACGACCTACAGCGCGACCGAAATGCTGGACGAGATCGACGCCGATGCGTCCACCGATTTCCAGATCACGTTCTGCACCACCAGTGACACCAGCATCGGGGGACCCGTCTGATGGCAAACATGCATGACTGCCTGCAACGCGCCATCAGCCAGGGGACCCTGGACGCCGTGCGCGGCAATGAGGCCATCAAGGCCTATGACCAGCTGGTGGACCGCTATCGTACCATCATGGGCGAAGATCAGGCCCATGCCCGCGCGGCGGCTGATTTGCGCAAGGCCACGTCGGAAAAGGTGGCAGGCCGCCGTCACAAGGTGCTGGCGCAACTGCAGACCATGCGCCGGATCGACCATCTGATCCGCACCTCGCCCGATCCGGCGGCGGCGATCCGCAACCTGTTGGAATATTCCGAAGGGTCCGGCTTCAAGGGCGAAAGTGTGCGGTCGCTGACCGAGGCTTATGAGAACATGATCAACGCCACCATCGCCGAGGTGCTGGAAAAGACCGGCCTGAAAATGACCGGCACCACGCGCGACAGTGCCCTCTTGACCGAGCTGGTGGACGAGCTGCATGGCAAGGCCACCGGCAACCCCACCGCCGCCCGTCTGGCCGAGGCGGTCAGGAAGGCCGAACACCAGATGGTGCAGCAGTTCAACGCCCATGGCGGCAACATAAAGATCCTGAAAGATCGCGGCGTGCCGCATAGCCACGATGCCACCGCGATGTTGCGGGCCGGATATGACACCTGGGCCACCAAGATCGAGCGGCAACTGGACTGGAGCCGCATCGACGATTTCCAGACCGGCAGCGCCTTTGCCGATGCGCCGGGCACCGTGCCGCCCCGCGCGGTGACCGAGCGGTTCCTGAAAGAGGTCTGGAACAGCATCACCACCAAGGGCTGGAACGACCGCGACCCGAGCATGGCGATGGGGGGCAAGGCCTTGTACAACCAGCGGGCCGAACACCGGGTGCTGCATTTCAAGGACGGCACCGCCTGGATGGACTATGCCAAGGAATTCGGGGCCTCCGACCCGTTCACCGCGATGATCAACGGGCTGCACGGGATGGCGCGCGATGTGGCGCAGATGCGCGTTCTGGGCCCCAACCCGCGCATGGGGCTGATGTACGCCGAACAGGTAGCACAGAAACGGGCCGCCGAGCTGGGCGATGCCGCATTGCAGACCCGCGTCAGCCGTGTGGCCAAGCTGTCGCGGGCCATGCTGGCGCATCTGGACGGATCATCCTCGGTGCCCGTGCATGAGGGCTGGGCCAGTTTCCTGTCCGGCACCCGGTCGGTGCTGACATCGATCCAGCTGGGATCGGCGGTGATCTCGTCGGTCACCGATGCGGCCACGATGACGGCGGCCGCCCAGGCCGTGGGGATGAATGCCGCCAAGGTCCTGACCCGGTCGGTGCAGCTGACCGCCAGCCACGCGACCCGCC
>JANPBI010000355.1:0-3221 GCA_031430315.1 Rhodobacterales bacterium
TGCATCAGAAAGAACCCCGCGCGCGCATTGACAGCAAACAACTGGTCCCAGATTTCCGGAGTGCCGGTGACAAAGGATCCGCGCGTCGTCAGTCCTGCGGCATTTACCAGCCCGTCGATGCGCCCGAAGCGGGCGATTGCGACCTGTGCGACTGCAGATGGTGCCTCGGGGTCGCCCAGGTCGGCGACCAGGGTTGCCACCTGAGGCCCGCCGATCCCTTTGGCGACAACGTCAAGGCCCGCGCTATCGCGGTCGGTCAGGACCAGCGCGCCCGCGCCTTCCTCTGCGGCAAGGCGGGCGATGCCACATCCAATACCGCTGGCGGCCCCGGTAACGATGATGACCTTGTCATCCAGCGCCATCTTCATCCGCCGATGCCTTGCATAAAAGTGTTCTGCTCGGCCTCTGGCATCGTCAAGACCTGGCCCGCGAAGCTGCTGCCCGCAGCCTCGGCGGCGGCGGCATCGTCCCACGTGAAAAAGCGCAGCTTGGTCTGCCGACCCTTGCCCTTGGCGCCACGCAGGTCCGCCACGGTTGGTCGTTTGTCGGCTGTCAGCGGCGTCATGTGCCGACACCGCAAAGCGCTGCCCGCGGACGGCAAGTCTGGAACGAAAGAATGTTCATCAAGAACCTGCCTGACCCCCCGGAACTGCAAGCCCACCGGATTGACAGTTCCGTCCAAACGGCCAGACCTGTCAAGGGCCGCCTGGGGCAGGGCGCGGCGCGGCCCTAGTGGCTGCGGGCGGCCTCAAGCGCGGCGATTTGCGGGCGCAGATGGTCCAATTGATAGCCAAACCTTGCCGGAATGCCGACCAGATCGTCTGCGGGCATGCTGCCTGCCATCGCCATCGCCCACACCACCGAACATCGGTTGCCCGAGGCGCAATAGGCAAAGACCGGGCCTTGGGCCGCATCCATCGCTGCACGTTGCGCGGTCACATTGGCCTCGGTCATCGCGCCGCCGATGATCGGGTTGACCACAAAGGTGAACCCCATCGATTCGGCGGCCGCTTGCATTACCTTGTCATGCAGGTGGCCGGGAATTTCGCCATTCGGGCGGTTGTCGATGATCGTGGTGAACCCTGCTGCCTTGATCGCGGGCAGATCCCCGGGCTCAATCTGCGGGGACACCGCGTAGTCGGGGGTCAGCGGGCGGATGTCCATGCGGTATCTCCATCTTTCGGGCGGGCAAGTCCGGCGGCCGTGACCATACCCGGGACCATGGCAAATAGAAAGATGATGCCTTCTGACCCGCCAAACGATAGCGACGCCAATGCCGGACCGGGGCAAAGCCCGGCGATCGCCCAGCCCGCGCCAAAAAGGATGGAGCCGACCACCAGACGCGCGTCAAGCGGTCCCTGGCCAGGATGCGGCATGGGCGTGCCAAGAACACTTGTCTCGCGCGATGCGGCCACCCTCCAGGCCAGCGCCATCGGCAGTATTGCCCCACCAAGCACAAAGGCCAGCGTCGGATCCCAGGCCCCCCAGACATCCAGAAAGCCCTGCACCCGCAGGGTGTCGGTCATGCCTGACAGCAACAGGCCGATGCCGAAAATACCGCCCGACAGCGCGGCGAAGAACAGTCGCAGCATCAGACGATCCCCCAGACATGGCGCAAGACAGAGATCGACAGCATTCCAACGCCGACATAGACCGCCGATGCCCCAATGCCGCGCCGCGACAGGCGCGAAATGCCGCAGACGCCGTGCCCGGACGTGCAGCCATTGGCCAGTCGCGTCCCGAGCCCCACCAGAAAACCCCCCGCCAGCAGGACCCAAAGTTCGGAAGAGATCTGTGTCGCAAAACCCGGATGCCACCAGACATAAAGGGCTGGACCCCCGACCAGTCCACCGACAAAGGCCAGGTTCTCACCCAGCCGCCGGTGCCCCGATCCGTCGACAAGGCCGCCGAGGATGCCAGATATGCCCATGACCCGTCCCTGAACCAGCAAGAACATCGCTGCCGCCAAACCAATCAGGCCGCCGCCCGCCAATCCCCAAATCCATTCTGGTTGGATCATTCCCGTCCCCCTTGACCGTCTTGACTGCCCGCACCCGCGACAGGCAAACCCCAAATGACGACGGTCGACAAGTCCCCTTGCGGTGAAATTACCGCAGGACCCGGGGTCTGGCCCAAGCGATCTTTCGCCCGCGCGACGGTCGTTCCGCGCATCAAAAAGCCGTTGCGCGAAAGACTTGGCACTTGTGCGCCGCCACCGCTTGCCAAGGGCGCGCCAATCGCCTCTATCCTTGCAGCAGGGTCGGTTGCAGGAGGGCAGGCATGGCGCAAGAGCTGGTCCACAAGGTCTGGGACGGCGACGTGGCCGTTGTCACACTGGAGGCACCGCCTGCCAATGCGCTTGGCCCAGAATTGCGGCGCGCGTTGCTGGAGGCAATCACTGCGCTGCCGTCTCCCCGTGCCATGGTGCTGGAGAGCGCCAGCCTGCCATTTTGCGGCGCCTTGCCGCTGGAGGGCGAAGGCAGCGCCCCAGGCCTGACCGAGCTGAGCACGGCGCTTGCTGATGCTCCCTTTCCGATCGTCGCCGCTGTTGGCGGCGTCGCGATGGGGCCGGGCTGTGCGCTTTTGCTGGCGGCGGATCAGGTTCTTGCCGGTCCGGGCGCGCGGATGAGCCTGCCCGAAATCGCGCTGGGCCTTGTGGCGGGCGGCGGCGTGACGCAGCGCCTTCCGCGCAAGATCGGTGCGCGGTCTGCGCTGGACATGCTGCTGAGCGGGCGGGTGGTTCCGGCGGAAGAAGCGGCGCGGATGGGACTGGTCGATGCCGTGGTTTCAACAGATCTCTTGGCAGCTGCGATCGCTCTGGCGTCGGAACTGGGCCAAAAGCCCTTGGCCGCTCGCAGTGAGGCCGGTTTGTTCGGAGAAGGGTACGGCGTTGCCGTTGCGACAGCGCGGGAGGGGCTTTTCACGGATGCCTTGCCAGCTGCAGGAATGATCATCGACGCGGTGGAGGCCGCGCAGCTGTTGCCCCTGCCGCAGGGCTTGATGCTGGAAACCACGCTACGCGACGACCTGTGGCGCAGCGACGAGGTGCTGGCCTTGCGCGCCGCAGCAGACGCAGCCCGCATTGCCCGCCGCATGCCCAGAGCGATCGCGGGAGTCCCTGCGACCAGTGTCGGGCATCTTTATCTGGAAGGGTCGGCGCTGGAGATTCCGCTGTTGGCCTTTGCCGCCTTGCGAGCCGGGCTGCATGTCACCCTGGCAGA
>JANPBI010000356.1:0-2908 GCA_031430315.1 Rhodobacterales bacterium
CGCAACACCGTGATGTGGCCTTTCATGAGCGACCGCACAGACCAGCGCCGTCTGGCGATACCCCCATCCCGTGCGCTGGATACCGGCCCGCTGCGCCGTGCCAGAGGCGCGCCCGTCGCATCCTATTACAACACGCGCAGAAAGGTTTTGTCCGTCTGCCAAATTCACGAATGCCATGTCCGCAGCAATCGACTGCCCGGTGACCACCTGTCCCGAAATCAGCTGCACCCCAGAATGCGCCTGCATTCGACCCACTAGGCCCGCGTAAAGAAACCGGTCCTCCAGCATGAAACCCATCGGCCCTTCTTCCAGATCGGCGGAATCAAACCCCAGCAAGAATGGCGCGCTGCCGTCGCCGCCGTCACCGGCCTCCACCCGCAGGATAGGTTCTGCAAGGGACCCCACATCCGCCCAGATGCCGATCATGTCCAAAAGCCGTTTGGACCCGATGGCCAGCGAATAGGCACGACCGTCGAAATCTGGCTGGCCTCGATCCGGTGCGGGGCGCGCATCGACCAGCACCACAGCAAGCCCGGCATCCGCCAAAGCCAGCGCCAGGCTGGGCCCGGTCAGCCCACCGCCCACGATCACGACATCTGCATCCTGTTTCATGCCGCGACTATGCCGGGCCATGCGGGATTGTCCATGCGATTGCATGCCGCTACCTTTGTGTCCATCTTTATGAAAGGGCTGCCGATGCGCAAAACCTGGGCCAACCTTTCCGCAGCCGATATCGGGCGCGAAATCGCCACAGGCCTGGCTCACCCGGTAGAGCTTGCCGAGTATTTTCTGGACGCCATAGACCGGACAACGCTTGCCGCGCGCATTTATGCCCGCACCACGCCGGACCGCGCCCGGGCAGAGGCAATGGCCGCCGCAGGCCGCGCAAGATCGGGACTGTTGCGGGGACCGCTGGATGGTGTGCCGATCAGCTGGAAGGACCTGTTCGACACGGCGGGAACGGCGACCGAGGCCGGTTCGGCCCTTTTGAAAGGCCGGACACCTTCCGCCGACGCCGAGGTGTTGCGAAATGCCACGGCGGCGGGCCTGGTCTGTCTGGGCAAGACGCATATGACGGAATTGGCCTTTTCGGGCCTTGGCCTGAACCCGATGACCGCAACCCCCCCCTGCATCAACGATCCGCTTGCTGCACCCGGGGGTTCCTCGTCTGGCGCGGCGGCGTCGGTCGCCTATGGCCTGGCTTCGGCGGCCATCGGGTCCGACACCGGCGGCTCGGTCCGCATTCCGGCGGCCTGGAATGACCTGGTCGGGCTGATGACCTCGCATGGGAATCTGCCGTTGACCGGGACGGTGCCTTTGGCGTCGCGTTTTGACACGATCGGGCCCCTGGCCCGGACGGTCGAAGACTGCGCGTTGCTGCTGGCGGCTTTGTCGGGCAAACCGGCCGCAGACTTGCGCGGCGACAGCGTGTCGGGCCGTCGCCTGGCCATCCTGGAAACCGCCGTTCTTGATGACCTTCGCGCCGTCCCTGCCGCCGCGTTTGACGATGCCGTGACCCGCTTGTCAAAGGCCGGGGCAATCATCACCCGCATTGCCGCCCCCGAAGTCACCGAGGTCCTGGCGCTGGTGGGAACGCTAGTCAACACCGAAGCCTACGGCATCTGGCGTAAGACGATCGAGGCCGACCCCGGCAAGATGTTTGCGCCCATTCTGGATCGGTTTCGGCTGGGTGCCGCGATTTCCGCGCCCGACTATGTGGCCGCCTGGCGCCGGCTAGAGGTGTTGCGCGCGACCTTTGCGGCGCGCATGGCGTTGGCCGATGCAGTGATCCTGCCGACCTCGGCCATTCTGCCGCCCAACGCCCAACGCCTGATCGATGACACGGACTATTTTGCGACCGAAAACCTTTTGGCGCTGCGCAATACCCGGATCGCCAACCTTTTGGGACTGGCGGCCTTGACCCTGCCGACATCCAGCCCGTCCTGCGGGATTTCCTTTATGGTCCCAGCAGGCGACGACCATCGGCTGCTGCGTCTTGGATCGGCGGCAGAAGCGGCATTGCGGTGACCCCACAAGGCAGGGCGAAAAAGCAACATATCGACTGCCAACCCCAAAGCCCCCGTGCCGAGTTTCTGGACCCGGGACACATCTGTGGCTAAGGTTCTGGGAAACGGGGCGTTACGATCCCGGTGATGAGGCATGAATGCAGTTTCCTGAGCGGTTTTCGAACCTGCCGGATTACGCGTTTCCGCGTTTGCGGAAGCTGCTGGATGCGCATGCTCCGGGCAATACGCCCATTGCCATGACAATCGGAGAACCGCGCCATCCGATGCCCGATTTCGTGGCGCCGATCCTGGCCGAACATGTCCATGAATTTGGCGTCTATCCACCGAATGACGGAACGCCGGAACTTTTGGCCGCCATCGCGGGCTGGATCGCCCGGCGATATGGCGTAACGCTGTCCGCCGACCACCTGATGGTGTTGAATGGCACGCGCGAAGGGCTGTTCAACGCGGCTATTGCTCTTTCCCCGGAAACCAAGGCGGGCAAGCACCCGATCGTGTTGATGCCGAACCCGTTCTATCAGGTCTACGCCGTTGCGGCGTTGACCGTCGGGGCCGAGCCTCTTTACGTGGCTGCTGGCCCCGCCACAGGATATCTGCCGGACTATGCCGGACTGCCACATGAAGTTCTGGACCGCGTGACCGTAGCCTATATCTGTTCGCCCGCAAATCCCCAGGGCGCGGTCGCTTCGGCAGACTATCTGGCGGCGCTGCTGCACCTGGCCGAAAAGCACGATTTCCGTGTCTTTGCCGATGAATGTTACTCCGAGATCTGGCAGGAAACCCCACCCCCCGGAATCCTGCAGGTCGCCGCAAAGATCGGGTCCGACCCGGAACGCGTCTTTGCGTTTCATTCGTTGTCCAAACGGTCGAACCTGCCGGGC
>JANPBI010000357.1:0-39472 GCA_031430315.1 Rhodobacterales bacterium
GCGCCGCCCGTATCCCGTTCAGACATCGCAGTGACGCGTTGTCGATCAATGGGGACGTACACACATGAAACTGAAACTCGCGCTGGCCGCCCTGGCCATGTCGACCTCGTTTGCCCAAGCCCAGTCCATCGTGGACATCGCGGCGGGGGATGAGCGCTTTACCACCCTCGTGGCGGCAGTGACGGCCGCTGGGCTGGCGGAAACCCTTTCTGGTCCCGGCCCGTTTACCGTTTATGCTCCGGTCAATGACGCCTTTGCAGCACTACCTGCGGGGACGGTCGAGACGTTGCTCAAGCCCGAGAACAAGGGGCAGCTGACGGACATCCTGCTTTACCACGTCGATGACCGCAAGCTGACCGCCGGAATGATCCCGAACGGGTCGACCACGTTCAAGCCGCTGCTGACCTCGCAGCGTCTGTGCATCACCAAGGGTGCGGATGGCGTCAAGATTGCCGATGGCACGGGCGAGATGGCGACGGTGATCGTGGCCGACATCATCGCCGACAACGGCGTGATCCATGTGATCGACAAGGTGCTGCTGCCCGGCACGCGTCCGGCCTGCCACTAAGGCGTCGGCCGGTCCCGATCTGTCGCTTGCGGATCGGGACCACCCCTTGCATGGGGGGCCATCGCGGGCGATATGTCTGGGGCAGCCCTTTCTGGAGCCCGACCCATGGCCTTGCCGACCCGCGAACAGGCAAAATACTGGGGCATCGCCGCCGTGGTATTCTTTGCAATCCTGTGGTTTCTGGGCGATGTGATCCTGCCTTTTCTGGTCGGTGGGGCGATTGCCTATTTCCTCGACCCCCTGGCCGACCGGTTGGAGCGGCTGGGCCTGACCCGCGTCGCCGCGACGACGGTGATCACGCTGGTCGCCGTGCTGATCATGGTGCTCTTGGTGCTGGCGGTGATCCCAACGCTGGTCAACCAGCTGACGGCGCTGGTCAATGCGGCACCCGACATCGCCAAGCGCCTGCAGGGATTTCTGGTCGAACGGTTCCCCGAACTGTCCGACGAAACTTCGACCATCCGCCAAACGCTGGCAAACATTGCCGCCACCATCCAGGCGCGCGGGGCGGAACTGGCCAACAGCGTGATCTCGTCGGCCCTCGGGGTCATCTCGGCCGTGGTCTTTGTCGTTGTGGTGCCCGTGGTCGCGTTTTATCTGCTTTTGGACTGGGACCACATGATGGCGCGGATCGACAAGCTGTTGCCGCGCGACCACGCACCAACCGTGCGCCGCCTGGCGCTGGAGGTCGACAAGGTGCTGGCCGGGTTCGTGCGGGGACAGATCTCGGTCTGTCTGCTGCTGGGGTCGTTTTATGCGGCCGCCCTGATGCTGGCGGGGCTGCAATTCGGGCTGATCGTGGGCGCAATTGCCGGGGCGATCACGTTTATTCCCTATGTCGGATCCCTGGTTGGCGGCGTGCTGGCGGTGGGGCTCGCGCTGTTCCAGTTCTGGGGCGACTGGATGTCCATCGGGATCGTGGCTGCGATCTTCGTGGCCGGGCAGTTCATCGAAGGCAATATCCTGACGCCAAAACTGGTGGGCAAATCGGTGGGACTGCATCCGGTCTGGCTGCTGTTTGCGTTATCCGCCTTTGGCGCGCTGTTCGGGTTCGTGGGCCTGTTGGTCGCGGTGCCGGTGGCGGCGGCATTGGGCGTGTTTTTGCGGTTCAGCCTTGGGCAATACCAGACAAGCGTGCTTTACAAAGGTCAGGTGCCCGACGACGAGGACGCCGGTTGAGCCGCCAGCTGACCTTTGATCTGGGGGCGCGGGCCGGGTTTGGGCGGGCCGACTTTTTCCCCTCTGCGGCAAATGCGCTAGCGCTGGCGGCCGTGGATCGCTGGCAAGATTGGCCGCAGCGCAAGCTGCTGGTGATCGGGCCGGCCGGGTCGGGCAAGACGCATCTTGCGCATCTGTGGGCACTCGAGGCCGGGGCGGTCCTTGCCAAGGGCAGCTCCATAGCAGGGATGGTCGAGGATTGGGTCCCCGGCCAGTCGCTGGCGGTGGATGATGCGGATGCGGTGGCGGGACATGCCGTTGCAGAGACCGCGCTCTTTCATCTGCACAACCGGATCGTCGATTATGGCGGGCGGCTGATGTTGACGGCGCGCCTGCCCTTGCGCGACTGGGGTCTGATCCTGCCGGACTTGTCCAGCCGGATCGCGGCGGCTGACGTTGCCCGGCTGGAACCGCCGGACGATGCCCTGCTTTCGGCGGTGCTGGTCAAGCTTTTTGCCGACCGCCAGATCGCCGTGGCCCCGACGCTGATCCCCTATCTTGTCACGCGGATGGAGCGGTCGGTGGCGGCGGCGGGTGATCTGGTCTTCCGGCTGGATGCCGCCGCACTGGCCACCAAGGGTCCCGTTACGCGGGCGCTGGCGGCTGATCTTCTGGACAGGGCCGACGGGGCATGAAAGACTGTCGCCGTAGTGTCACAATTGCCCGCCATAAGCCCGCCACATGATACAGACCGATTTCCTGCAGTCGCCATTTCCGAACCCAATCGCCTTGCCTGAGGCCGATCTGGCCGGACCGCGTCGGTTCTTCAACCGCGAGCTGAGCTGGCTGGCGTTCAACTGGCGGGTGCTGGACGAGGCCGCAAACCCTGCAGTGCCCTTGCTGGAACGGCTGCGGTTCCTATCCATCTCGGCCACAAACCTGGATGAATTCTTTACCGTCCGGGTGGCAGGCCTGCGCGCTTTGGTCCGCAACGGCAATACCACGCCCTCGGCAGATGGGCTGGGTCCAGCAGAGCAGCTGAAACTGGTGCATGCCGATGCGCGCCGTCTGATGGGCACCCAGCAGACTGTGTTCAACACCTTGAAAAAGGGGATGGATGCGGCGGGCATTATGATCTTGTCCCGCTCCAAGCTGACGGCCAAGGATCTGAAGGCGATGGAGGCGTACTTCCTGTCGTCGGTCTTTCCCGTTCTGACGCCGCTGGCCATTGATCCGGCGCATCCGTTCCCCTTCATCCCCAACACCGGATTTTGTCTGGCGCTGGAGCTGGAACGCGAACGCGACCACCGAACGCTGCGGGCCCTGCTGCCGATCCCGCAACAGATCGCGCGGTTCGTGGCGCTGCCGGGGCGTCCGGGTGAGCATCGGTTCCTGCCGCTGGAAGAACTGCTGCTTTTGCATCTGGACATGCTGTTTCCAGGCTATACCGACCGGGGCCACTGCACCTTTCGCGTCCTGCGCGACAGCGACCTGGAGGTGGAGGACGAGGCCGAGGATCTGGTGCGCGAGTTTGAAACCGCGCTGAAACGCCGCCGTCGGGGCGAAGTGATCCGCCTGAAGATAAGCGCAGGGGCCCCGCCGGAGCTGCGCGAACTGATCATGGAAGAACTTGACGCAACCGAGGACGAGGTCGTCGAGGTGCGCGGGTTGATGGGCATCGCAGATTTGAAGGAACTGGTGCTATCAGCACGCCCGGACCTGCTTTGGCCGCCCTTTGCGCCACGCGTGCCCGAACGCCTGCAGGATCACGAAGGCGATATGTTTGCGGCCATCCGCCAAAAGGACATGCTGCTGCATCACCCCTACGAGACTTTTAACCTGGTGATCCAGTTCCTGGAACAGGCGGCGCGTGATCCCAACGTACTTGCGATAAAGCAGACGCTGTATCGCACCAGTTGGGACAGCCCCATCGTCGCGGCCCTGTGCGAGGCCGCCGAAGCAGGCAAGTCGGTGACCGCGTTGGTCGAATTGAAAGCCCGGTTCGACGAGGCCGCCAATATCCGCCAAAGCCGCCGTCTGGAAAGGGCGGGCGCGCATGTCGTCTATGGCTTCATCCACTATAAGACCCATGCCAAGATCAGCACTGTCGTACGCCGCGAGGGCGACCAGCTGGTGACCTATACCCATTACGGCACCGGCAACTACCATCCGATCACCGCGCGTATCTATACCGACCTGTCGTTCTTTACCTGCGATGCGGCGCTGGGGCGGGATGCAACTAAGGTGTTCAACTATCTATCAGGTTATGTGCAGCCGCAGGATCTGGAAAACATCGCGATTTCCCCGATCACGCTGAAGCAGCGCCTGCTGGAGCTGATCGCGGCCGAGGCTGACCATGCGCGGGCGGGCCGCCCCGCCGAAATCTGGGCCAAGATGAATTCCGTCATCGACCCGGATGTCATCGACGCGCTTTATGCCGCCAGCCAGGCCGGAGTGCGGATCAGCCTCGTCATCCGAGGCATCTGCGGATTGCGGCCCGGCGTCACGGGATTGTCGGAAAACATCCGCGTCAAATCCATCGTCGGGCGGTTCCTGGAACACAGCCGTATCGTCTGTTTCGGCAATGGCTATGGCCTGCCCGCAAAAAAGGCGCGCGTGTTCTTTTCGTCAGCTGACTGGATGGGGCGCAACCTGACTCGCCGGGTGGAAACCCTGGTGGAGGCGACGAACCCCACCGTCAAGGCCCAGATTGTGAGCCAGATCATGGCCGCAAACCTGGCCGACACGGCGCATAGCTGGATCCTAGATGCTGCCGGAGAATACCACCGTGATCTCGCGGCGGTCGGGGACAACCCGTTTTCGTGTCACCGCTTTTTCATGGAAAACCCGTCGCTTTCAGGGCGCGGGTCCGCTGGGGCCAAGGATGTTCCCCGTCTGGCGCGGTCGCGCGACGACCTGACCGGAGCCGCCGCCGCCGAATAGCCGCCCGCATGCGGCAGTTGCCTTGGGCGGGGCTGCGGGCTATCTCTGGCGCGCGAGATAAAAGGCGCCTGCCGGGGGATTGCAACATGACTGCCGACGGCGATGGGGCACCAGGCACGCCCGGTGAAGAAGACTGGGGCGTGTTCGGACGGCCGCTTTTTGATGACCCCTCGGCCCGCGCGCTCAGCCGGGTGGGGGTGGTGGATGTGGGGTCAAATTCGGTCCGGATGGTGGTCTTTGACGGGGCAGCCCGGTCCCCGGCCTATTTCTACAACGAAAAGATCATGTGCGGCCTTGGCAAGGGTCTGGCGGAAACCGGTCGGTTGAACCCCGATGGCAAACGGCGCGCCATGGCGGCGCTGAAACGCTTTGCCCTCTTGGCCAAGGGCATGGAGATCGATCCCCTGACCGTCGTCGCCACCGCCGCTACGCGCGAGGCCGAAGATGGCCCCGAGTTCCAGGCCGAGGTACTGGCGCAAACCGGACTGCGCCTGTGGGTGATCGACGGCGACGAAGAGGCGCGGCTGTCGGCGCAAGGCGTGCTGCTTGGCTGGCCGGAGGCCAAGGGGATCGTCTGCGATATCGGTGGCAATTCGATGGAACTGGCCCGCATCGGCAACGGCAAGGTGGGCAAGCGGGTGTCGACCCCTCTGGGGCCGTTCCGGCTGCAGCAGATCCCCGGAGGGCCTAACGACCGCGCCGCCCAGATTGCACGGGTTCTGAAGGACGCGCAGGCGGTCCTGAAATCCGACGGGGAGCGGATCTATCTGGTGGGCGGGTCGTGGCGGGTCATAGCGCGGCTGGACATGGAACGGCGCAACTATCCGCTGACCGTCCTGCACGAATATCGCATGCAGCCCAAGGCGCTGCTGGACACGCTGGACTGGCTGGCGGTCAGTGACCTGGCCGTTTTGCGCGGGCGCACCGGCACGTCGTCGGAGCGCATGGAACTGGTGCCCCTGGCCGCCGAGGTGCTGCGCGAGGTGATCCGGGTGCTGAAGCCGTCGGAAATCGACGTGTCGGCATACGGCATCCGCGAGGGGCTCTTGTACGAGCAGATGCCGGAACGTTTGCGCGCGCGCGATCCCTTGATCGAGGCCGCGCGGATGTCCGAGATGACATCGTCGCGAATCCCGGGTTTCGGCAAGAAGCTGTATGAGTTCCTGGAGCCGATCTTTGCGGATGCATCGCGCGAACGGCTACGGTTGATCAAGGCCGCGTGCCTCTTGCACGACACGACCTGGCGCGCGCATCCCGACTACCGGGCCGAGGCGTGCTTTGACAATGCGACCCGCGCCAATCTGGGCGGTCTGGACCATCCAGGGCGGGTTTTTCTGGGGCTGGCCTTGCTCCACCGCTACAAGAACAGCCGGGCCGGGTCGCGGATGGAGCCCTTGTTTCGCCTGCTGACCGAGGATGAAATGTGGGAGGCCGAGGTTCTTGGCAAGGCAATGCGCTTTGGCGCAATGTTCTCGGTGGGTGACCCCGCGCGGGCCGGGACGCTGGTCTGGCAACCCAAGAAGCGCACGCTGGAATTGCGGTTGACCGTCGATGGAGAGGGGCTGTTCGGCGAAGTGGCGCAGGCAAGGTTCGCGTCACTCGCCTTGGCGCTCAAGGCGCAAGCGGTGGTGACGGGACCGGTTCCTGCATGAGGATCGACCATCTGGCAATTGTGTCCCGAACGCTGGCCGAAGGCGTGGCATATGTCGAAGACACTCTTGGTATCGTCATGGCGGGCGGCGGGCAGCATCCGACCATGGGCACCCATAACCGGCTGCTGGGGATGGGGGATGTGTATCTGGAGGTGATCGCGGTGGACCCTTCGCTGCCCACGCCTCCTCGCCCGCGCTGGTTTGATATGGACCAGTTTGCCGGCCCCCCTCTGCTGGCCAATTGGGTGATGGCCTGCGACGACCTGGAGGCCGGACTGGCGCTTTGTCCGCCGGGCAGTGGCGTGCCCATGGAACTGGCGCGCGGGGATCTGCGCTGGACGATGGCGGTACCTGCCGATGGGAGGCTACCCTATGACGGCGCCTTTCCGGCCTTGATCGAATGGCAATGTGACCGGCACCCGACCCAGGTCCTGCCCGACAGTGGCCTGCGCCTGACGCGGCTGGAGATCGCGCATCCCGAAGCCAAGGCACTGCGCGTTGCCTTGGGGCGGTTGACAACCGATCCCCGGATCATGGTCATCGAGGGACCGGCAAAGGTCCTACGTGCCGAATTTTCGACCTCATTTGGGCCGCGCAGACTGCCATGATCCGCCCCGCTGAAGCCCGCGATGCCCAAGCCATCGCCGCGATCTGGAATGACGTCATCACCCACACGACGCATAACTTTGCCTCCACCCTTAAAACCGAAGCCGGGGTCACGATGCAAATGGCCAACGATTGGGCGGCAGGCCATGGATGCTGGGTCGCCGAACTCGATGGATTGGTTGTCGGCTTTGCCAGCTACGGCCAGTTTCGCGGCGGCAATGGTTATGCGCGCTGCATGGAGCATTCCGTCCACCTGAACGAGGCCACGCGCGGCAAGGGTCTGGGCCGGGCGTTGATGGCAGCCGTTGAGGATCACGCGCGACAGGGCGGTGCACATCAGATGATTGCCGGGATCTCTGGTGAAAACACATCTGGCCAAGCCTTTCACGCGGCGCTTGGTTTTGCCCACATTGCCCGCATCCCTCAAGCGGGGTGGAAATTCGGCCGCTATCTCGACCTTGTGCTGATGCAGAAAATCCTGTCCTGACAAGTCGCCCGGGTCGGGTTATCCTGCTAGTATAATGTCGATATGGACCCGCATTGCCGACGCGATCTCTGCCCTTGCCGCCGGCGAAGGGTTGTCGGTCGTGTTGGACCGGCTGCGTGCCGCCCCGGCCCCGGAACGGTCGGTGGGTTTTACTATCGCGGTGATTGCATTGGGGGCCAAGATGGCCAAAGCCGACGGAACGGTCACCCGCGACGAGGTCAGCGCCTTTCGAAGGGTTTTCGCGATACCCGAAGCCGAAGAGGCCAACGCCGCGCGCGTCTTCAATCTGGCACGGCAGGATGTGGCGGGGTTCGACGTCTATGCCAGCAAGGTTGCGGCCTTGTTCCGCAAGGCGGATGAACCCCTTTGCGCCGATGATCGCAATGTGCTGATCGATCTGTTGGAGGGACTTTTTCATATTGCGATGGCGGATGGGTCCTACCACCCGGCCGAAGACCATTTCCTGGCCAAGGTAGCCAGGATTTTTGGCCTTGATGACCGCTGCTACAGCAACTTGCGGGCGCGGTTTGTCGAAGGCGCACCGCGCGACCCCTATGACGTGCTTGGCATTGCCCACGATGCTGGATTGGCTGAGGCCCGCGCGGCATGGAAGCAGGCAGTGCGCGACAGCCACCCCGACGCAATGATCGCCCGGGGCGTGCCGGTCGAGGCGGTCAAACTGGCCGAACGCCGGTTGATTGCAATCAACGAAGCCTGGGAAGCGATTTCCGCCCGGCGCGCAGCCTGACGCCCGCGATGCGCTTTGCCACTTACAATGTCGAATGGTTCAACGCGCTGTTCGACAACGATGGACGTCTGTTGTTCGATCGGGAACTGTCTGCGCGCTATCACCTCACGCGTGGGGAACAGTTGCGGGCGCTGGGGATCGTGTTTCAGGCGCTGGATGTCGACGCGATCACCATCATCGAGGGGCCAGATACCACCGGCAAAAGGTCCACAGTGCGGGCGCTGGAGACATTCGCCGCCCATTTCGGCCTGCGCGCGCGCCGGGCGTTGTCGGGCTTTGTCTCGGGCACGGAACAGGAAATCGCGTTCCTTTTTGACCCCGACAAGCTGTCGGCACGACATGACCCCAAGGGTGGCGCGTCTGACCTTGTGGCCAAGGGGGCAGCCCCAAGGTTTGACGGCACTTTTCATTATGACCTTGATTCCGATGGCCTATCGGAACCGATCACGTTTTCCAAACCGCCGCTGGAAATCGCCGTAACGACCAAGGGCGGGGTCGCGTTCCGGGTCATTGCGGTTCATGCCAAATCCAAGGCCCCGCACGGGGCCAAGGGGGACGCCGCCATCGCGCGTCTGTCCATCGTAAACCGCCACAAACAGTTGGCACAGTGCGTTTGGCTGCGGCGTCGGGTGGACGAACATCTTGCAGCGGGCGAGACGTTGATCGTGTCGGGCGATTTCAACGACGGGCCGGGCCTCGATGAATACGAAAAGCTGTTCGGCCGGTCGGGGGTGGAGATCGTACTGGGAGAGCCTGGCACAAATGGCGGTGCGCTCTACGACCCGCATGCCAGCATGGCGCTGAGCCAGAAGATCGGCGCGATGCCGACGACGGCGCGGTTCTACCTCGCGCCGAAAAAGCGGTACTTCGAGGCGCTGCTGGATTTCATCATGGTGTCGGATGATCTTGTGAAGCGGACCCCATCCCCGGAATGGCGCATCTGGCACCCGCTGAATGACCCTGCGTGTTTTCTGCGCGAAGATCTGCGCAATGCGCTGTTGCAGGCGTCGGATCATTTTCCTGTCACCCTGGATTTACCCGGGCTTGGTTGAAAAATCCGCCCGGAAGGCGCATATTGATATCATGCGCCAGTTCATCGCCCCCTTCGCCCTGATCGCCCTTTGCGCAAGCCCGCTTGTCGCAGAAACCCCTGTTGTTCCCGATGCCGGGACCGATGACGGGTTCAGCCTGATGGAGGAAGGCGCCAAGTTGTTCATGCGCGGCATCATGTCCGAGATGGAGCCCGCGCTGGACGAAATGGGCAAGGCGCTGGACGAGGTGAAGCCCGGGCTTGAAGCGCTGCAGCCAAAACTGCGCGAGCTGATGGCGCTGGTGGGTGATCTCCAGAATTACCATGCGCCGGAAAAGCTGCCCAACGGCGACATCATCATGCGCCGCAAGACCGAGCAAGAAATCTTGCTCGACAAGCTGAAGCCTGAAGGGATTGAGCTTTAGCCCTTGTTCAGTTTCGTGGCGTGCGGATCAGGCGCAGGATTTCCGCCGCCGCCGCGGGGATGTTGGTACCCGGCCCGAAGATCGCCTTGATCCCCCGGTCGTAAAGATAATCGTAGTCCTGCTGCGGGATGACGCCGCCGCAGACCACCAGGATGTCCCCTGCCCCCGCCGCATTCAGTGCCTCGACCAGTTGCGGGGCCAGTGTCTTGTGGCCAGCGGCCTGTGACGAGATGCCGATGACGTGGACATTCTGGGCGATGGCGTCGCGCGCAGCCTCGTCCGGGGTTTGGAACAGGGGGCCCACATCGACATCGAACCCGATGTCGGCGAAGGCCGAGGCGATGA
The DNA here is from genome assembly GCA_031430315.1 of Rhodobacterales bacterium. Taxonomy (GTDB): domain Bacteria; phylum Pseudomonadota; class Alphaproteobacteria; order Rhodobacterales; family Rhodobacteraceae; genus JAJNPS01. Next base: position 9,963 of record JANPBI010000357.1, read on the forward strand.
CCTTGGCACCCCGGTCGTGGCCATCCTGGCCCATCTTGACGACCAGCATGCGGGGGCGGCGGCCCGACTTGGCGGCAAAGGCATCGACGTCTTCCTGGATGGCGGCAAATCCGGCATCACCTTCATAGGCGGCACCATAGACACCTGCCAGCGTGCGTACCTCGGCGCTGTGGCGGCCAAAGACGTTTTCCATGGCGTGGCTGATTTCGCCGACTGTAGCACGGGCGCGGGCGGCGATGACGGCGGCGGCAAGCAGGTTGCCGTTGCTGCGCGCGGCGGTTTCAAGTGCCGCCAACGCGGCGTTGCAGGCGGCCGGGTCGCGGGTCGCGCGGACATGTTTCAGGCGGGCGATCTGGGCGTCGCGGACGGCAACATTGTCGATATCGCGAACGTCGATCTTGTCCTCGGTTGCGAGGCGGTACTTGTTGACGCCGACGATCACCTGATCCGCCCGGTCGATGGCGGCCTGACGGCGGGCGGCAGACTCTTCGATGCGCAGTTTCGGCATGCCGGAGATGACGGCTTTGGTCATGCCGCCCATGGCTTCGACCTCTTCGATCAGCTTCCACGCCTCGTCGGCCATCTGGGCGGTGAGGGATTCGACATAGTAGGACCCGGCAAGGGGGTCGACGACATGGGTAATGCCGGTTTCCTCCGCCAGGATCAGCTGGGTGTTGCGGGCGATGCGGGAGGAAAATTCGGTCGGCAGGGCCATCGCCTCGTCAAAGGAATTGGTGTGCAGCGATTGGGTTCCGCCGAGGACTGCCGCCAGCGCCTCATAGGCGGTGCGGACGATGTTGTTGTAGGGGTCGGCCTCTTGCAGGCTGACGCCGCTGGTCTGGCAGTGGGTGCGCAGCATCAGGCTGGTCGGGGTCTTTGCGTCAAACTCGGTCATGATGCGGTGCCACAACAGGCGCGCGGCGCGCAGTTTCGCGGCCTCCATGAACACATTCATGCCGATGGCGAAAAAGAACGACAGGCGGGGGGCGAAATCGTCGACTTTCATCCCACGTGCGATAGCCGTGCGGACATATTCGCGACCGTCGGCAAGGGTGTAGGCCAGTTCCTGCACAAGGTTCGCGCCCGCCTCTTGCATGTGGTAGCCCGAGATCGAGATCGAGTTGAATTTCGGCATCTCGGCGGCGGTGTATTCGATGATGTCAGCCACGATCCGCATAGAGGGCTCAGGCGGATAGACATAGGTGTTGCGCACCATGAACTCTTTGAGGATGTCGTTCTGGATGGTGCCGGACAGGGCGGCACGCGCCACGCCCTGTTCTTCGCCTGCAACGATGAAACTGGCGAGGATCGGGATCACGGCACCATTCATCGTCATGGACACGCTGATCTTTTCGAGGGGAATGCCCTCAAAAAGGATCTTCATGTCTTCAACGGAATCGATGGCTACCCCTGCCTTGCCGACATCGCCCTCCACCCGTGGATGGTCGCTGTCATAGCCGCGATGGGTGGCCAGATCGAACGCGACCGACACGCCTTGTTGCCCGGCAGCCAGCGCCTGACGGTAAAAGGCGTTGGATTCCTCCGCCGTCGAAAAACCCGCATATTGCCGGATCGTCCAGGGACGGTGGGTGTACATCGTGGCGCGCACGCCTCGCGTATAGGGGGCAGCGCCAGGCAGGGTTCCCAGATGCGTCAGGGGAACAAGGTCGTCTGCGGTATAGACCGGCTTGACCGTGATGCCCTCAAGCGTAGCCCAGGACAGGCTTTCGGGTGCGGCCCCTTTCAGCTCGGCAGTTGCCAGCTTTTCCCATTCGGTCAGCTTTTGTGACATTGTGCGATCTTCCCTAGTGTCAACCGGTGCAGCGGCCTTGGGTTTTCATCGGAACCGCCTTATATCAAGCGGGAAGGAGTGCCTGATGAAAACGCTATACGTTCTTGTTTTGGCGACATTTCTGCCGATCCAGGCGATGGCCGAGGACATCCTTGCGCCGCAGGCTGCGGCGGATGTCGTGTTTGTGGACCAACTTTACCAGACGCGCCCCATTGTGGTGTTCGCAGATTCTCCCAACGATCCCAGCTATGTCCGGCAGATGGACTTGTTGGCCAAGGCCTATCCGGCGTTGATGGCCCGCGACGTGATCGTGGTCACCGACACCGATCCTGCGGCAAAATCGGAATGGCGGCAAAAACTGCGGCCGCGCGGATTTTCGATGGTGATCCTGGACAAGGACCTCAAGCCGGTGATCCGCAAACCGATCCCTTGGGACGTCCGCGAGATCACCCATGCCATCGACAAGCTGCCGTCGCGGCGGCAGGAACTGCTGGAGCAGAACGCGGCGGGGCGCTGACATCAGTTTCGCCTCCCTGTCTGCAGTCGGTCGTTCAACTCGCTGTCTGGTACGATAAAGCCGACGACAAATGGCGTCAGCGCGGCAAAGGTAAGGCCGAGGGCCAAAAGCCAATCGCTCCCAAGGTAGCGAAAAGCCCCCAGCCAGATCGCGCCCCAGACTGCAGCGCCGAACCAGAACTTCCACCCGAACCAATGCGTAGTGAGCAAACCAAAGGACAAGAAGAAAGCCAGCGTGCCAATACAGAACGATGCCAGCGCAGCAAGAAGTGGGGTGAGGCTGGGCAAGGAGATGCCGCTCGGCAAGCCGGAGATGTCGTAGGTTGCGACTCCCAAACCTAGTGATGGAAAAACTGCGATGCGTGCGAACCACGTGTTGGAGAAAACCATCGCTATTCAAACTCCAGGATCACGTCGTCGACCCGCAAACTGGCCCCCGGAGCGACGTTGATCGCCTTGACCACGCCATTGCGTTCGGCCTTGAGGATGTTTTCCATCTTCATCGCCTCCACAGTCGCCAGCGGCTGGCCTTCCTGAACGTCGTCACCCACCGCCACCGCGATGCTGACGATCAGGCCAGGCATCGGACAAAGCAGAAAGCGTGAGGTATCGGGCGGCAGTTTTTCCAGCATCAGGCCCGCCAGTTCGTTCTGGCGCGGGGTGCGGACATGGACCTTGAGGTCGGCGCCGCGCAGCCGCATGCGAAAGCCCATCGGAATTTTTGAGGTTTTGATGACCACCGGCGTTCCGTCGACCATCAGTCGCGCCAGTGGCTGGCCTGGCGTCCAGTCGGAGGTCACACGGAGGGTGCTGCTGTCATCGACGAAACGGATTGTCGAACCATCAGCATCGGCATCGACATGGACAGCAAAGGTTTGGCCCTGTAGGCCGACAACCCAGTCATCTCCGACCCTGCGGGTATGGTTGTCCATCGTGCCGGAAATCCGGGTGCGCCTGATCTCGGCGACCCGGTTCATCGCAGCAGCGGCGGCGGCTACCTGACGCACTGTTGCATTGCCAAGCACCGAACCCTTGAACCCGTCAGGATATTCCTCGGCGATAAAGGCCGTGGTGATATTGCCGGATTGAAAGCGTGGATGGTCCATCACGGCCGACACGAACGGCAGGTTGTGGCCGATCCCTTCGACCTCGAACGTATCCAGGGCCAACGCCATTTCCTGGATCGCCTGTCCGCGCGTCGGTGCCCAGGTACACAGCTTGGCGATCATCGGGTCGTAGAACATGCTGATTTCGCCACCCTCGTAGACACCGGTGTCGTTGCGCACGAACCCTGTGGCGGTTGCCCCTTCGACGGGCGGGCGATAGCGGGTCAGCCGACCGATGGAGGGCAGGAAGTTGCGGTAAGGGTCCTCAGCATAAAGGCGGCTTTCCATGGCCCAGCCGTTGATTTTCAAGTCATCCTGGGCAAAGGGCAATTTTTCGCCATGCGCCACACGGATCATCTGTTCGACCAGATCGACGCCGGTGATCAGTTCGGTCACCGGGTGTTCGACCTGCAACCGGGTGTTCATTTCCAGGAAATAGAAGTTGCGGTTGCCGTCGACGATAAACTCCACCGTGCCGGCGCTGGTATAGCCCACGGCACGCGCCAAGGCGCAGGCCTGTTCGCCCATTGCCCTGCGGGTGGCCTCATCCAGAAAGGGTGAAGGCGCTTCTTCGATGACCTTCTGGTTCCGCCGCTGGATCGAACACTCGCGTTCGTGCAAGTAGACAGTATTGCCGTGTTTGTCGGCCAGGACCTGAATCTCGATGTGGCGGGGTTGCGTGACGAATTTTTCGATGAAGATGCGGTCATCGCCAAAGCTTGCAGCGGCCTCGTTCTTGGAGGACTGGAACCCCTCACGCGCCTCGGCATCGTTCCAGGCGATGCGCATGCCTTTGCCGCCGCCGCCGGCACTGGCCTTGATCATCACCGGATAGCCTATTTGGGTCGCGATCCGCGCGGCCTCGTCGGCATCTGCAATCAGCCCCATGTGGCCCGGAACCGTCGAAACCCCCGCTGCCATCGCCAGCTTTTTCGAAGTGATCTTGTCTCCCATCGCCTCGATCGCCGGGCTGGGCGGGCCGATGAAGACCACACCTGCTGCCTCAAGCGCCGCCGCGAAGTTCATGTTTTCGCTGAGGAAGCCATAGCCAGGATGCACCGCCTCGGCGCCCGCGGCGCGCACCGCCGCCATGATCTTGTCGATGACGATGTAGGACTGTGCTGCAGGCGACGCCCCGATATGCACCGCTTCATCCGCCATCGTCACATGCAGCGCGCCCCGGTCAGCGTCAGAATAGACCGCAACCGTCGCGATCCCCATCCGGCGAGCGGTTTTGATGACTCGACAGGCAATCTCGCCCCGGTTGGCGATCAGGATTTTCTTGAACATCGGATCAGGACACCTTGGCCAGTGGACATGTGAAAACGCCATCCGGGGTGTGGGCCCAGGATGGCGTTGAAAAGTGGGGACGACGGGTTTGCCCCGCCGCGCCGTTCAGGTCAGTTGTTGCAGGCCGGCAGACCAATGTCGATGCCGCAAGATGCAACGCCTGCAAGGCCGCCGATAACGGCACCCGTGGCAAGGTTGGTGTCCAGCGCATCGGCCAGAACCAGACCGGCAGCCCCGCCTGCCAGGCCGCGCGTCGCGGGGTCCTGCATGCAGCCTGCCAGCGAAAGAACAAAGAGAGCGCCCAGAACGAGCTTTGACTTGACCATGATTTCCTGCCTCGGTTTAGATTTGTTATTATGCGATATCTTACGACACATTCGGTCAAAGAAAAACAGAATTCTTGTCTGGATCGAACCCCTCGCCATGCCGAACCCGAACCAGCCCGGCCCCCAAGGCTAGAAGCCGGTCTGGCCCCAAAGGGACCAGACCGCAGAGAAGGGGAAGGGGTACAATCGTGATAGAGGAAGGCAGACATGTTGGGACACGCTGCCTGATTCCAAGAATGTCCCGACGGAATATGCGATGCAAAATGTTTCGGCACCTTTGAAATCGCTTCGGCAGAACCTTGCTGGGAAACCAGAAGCCTAAGCGGGAGCATGCCTATTCATCCCCGTCATCTGCGTCATCGGCATCAAAAACGGGCGCATTCTCTGCAAACACTTCAGGAAACGATGCCTCGGCCCGCGCGCGGTCGATCCGCAACAATGCATCATAAGAGCAAGGATCGAACGGATCTTCGGCCGGGACCACCTCGCGTCCGAAAAGCCAACTGATCCGCCCGGCGTCCAGATTGCCGCGCTCAAAGGGATCTTCGCCGAAAAGCTGCCAGAGGGCACCCAGAAAACCGCTATCCGCCAGGCGGTCGGCGTTCTTGCGGTCGCGATAGCGTTCGCGCCGGGTGATCCGGGTCGCACCGTCCTTGAGATTGGCGCGCCGGATCGTGAACTGAAAATCCGTGCCGGGCAACCGACCGGGAAAACCACGATGCTTGATCATCGCGGCGCCCGGTTCGGTTTCGTCCGATCACCGAGGCGGGCATGGCGCCCGGCCCAGGTTGCAAGAAGATCAGTTGATCGTCTGTCCCCGCCGCGGATTGTCGTCGTCATCATCGGGGATGGGCACGCATTGCGGCAGTGTAGTTGCTGCGACAGAGGCATTAGGGTTCTGCACAGTCCCCGGGGGACACCGCTCTTCGCAGATCGGCAGACGCTCAGGGTAATTGGGGCTGACCAGCATGGTGGACGGTCTGCATTCGTTGACGATGGCCTCGCCGTATTTGTCATAGATGACTTCCGGGGCGATGGGTTCCGGCTTTGGCGCGCAGGATGCCAGGGCCAGTCCAAGGATAAGGGCCGCAATCGCCTTTGTTCTGAGTTGCATTCAATCCTCCATGCGAAAGAGAAAACGTCGCATGAAGCGTAATCCCGCGGGGGTCGCTTTACAACCTCGTGTTGCAATCCGGCCCACATCACCCGCCGGCTGTTGCGCGCACCGATCTTTTGAAAGGGTCCGGCCGCCCGGAATCGGGCAGGCGCTGGTCGGTTGACCGACCGCGCCCGCCCGGTCTGATTACTTGTACTTGCCGGTGTAGGTCGGTTCGACCGAAACGGGTTCGTCCACGTAAACAACAGGCTCTTCTTTCTTTGCGCAAGCGGCCATAAGACCGACCATTGCCAGCGCCAGAATAACGTTCGTGCTCTTCGACATCCTCGACTCCTGTATTCTTGGGGTGGCGCAGAGAGTGCAATCGCAATCCCCCGTCCCCGTCTTGAGAAAAAGGCCGGTTTTGTCCGACCCCTGGGCACCTTAGCCGAATCTCCAGGCTTTTGACACGCCAAAACGCCCAAGTTTAGGCCCTGTGACCATCCTACATCAGCGGCCTTTTGCCATAGCGGGTCGCCGGGACCCTGAAACACAGACATCAAAACATCTCCCAGACGCAGGTGTCGCCCTGCAGGCTGTACGCCTCGAAGAACTGGGTAGCGTCCGCATCGGTCTGGCCAAAGGGCACCACTCGGTCGGACATCGCAATGATGATCTGGTCGGGCGTGGCACCCGCCTCCTCCACGCGCGGCACTGCATAGGTGTCGCACAGGGCCGCCATGTCGGTAGAGGCAACGTCAAAGCCGATCGACCCGCCCGGCGCGATTTCGGGCGCCAGAAAATGAAAACGCACGGCAGTACCTGCAGGTCCCGGTACATTCCAGATGACCTCGATCAAGGTCAGGGGCTGGCCCGAAGGCACGTCAACGAGGCTGGTATCTTCGGCTGGAATGATCGTGACGCCGCCATCCTGGGCCTGAAGCGATGAGGCGGTCCACAAAAGGCTTGCTGCCACCGCAAAGCCCAACCATTGCATCCGTTCGGCACCGGGCCTTGCAAGCTCAAAGCGGAATATTGTCATGCTTTTTCCATGGGTTCTGCTGCTTTTTCGTGCGCAGGCTGGCAAAGGCCCGGGCAATCCTGCGGCGGGTGGAATGCGGCATGATGACTTCGTCGATGAAGCCGCGTTCAGCGGCGACAAAGGGGGTGGCAAAGCGGTTCTCGTAATCCTTGACGCGGGCGGCAACCTTGGCGGGATCGCCCAGTTCGCTGCGATACAGGATCTCCACCGCGCCCTTGGCCCCCATCACGGCGACCTCCGCCGTGGGCCAGGCATAATTGAAATCGCCGCGCAGGTGCTTGGACGACATCACGACGTAAGCCCCGCCATAAGTCTTGCGGGTCAGGACCGTGACCTTGGGTACCGTCGCCTCTCCATAGGCGAACAAAAGCTTTGCACCATGCTTGATGACACCGCCCAATTCCTGCTGCACACCGGGCAGGAACCCCGGCACGTCGACAAAGGTCAGGATCGGAATTTCGAACGCGTCGCAGAACCGCACGAAGCGCGCGGCCTTGCGGCTGGCGTCGATGTCCAAACACCCGGCCAGCACCATCGGCTGGTTGGCCACAACCCCAACGGACTGACCTTCCAGCCGGATGAAGCCGGTGATGATATTGGCTGCAAAATCGCGCTGGATTTCAAAGAAATCGCCTTCATCCGCGACCTTCAGGATCAGTTCCTTCATGTCGTAGGGCTGGTTCGGGTTCGTCGGCACCAGCGTATCCAGCGACATCTCGATCCGGCCGGGATCATCAAAGAACGGCCTGACCGGAGCCTTGTCGCGGTTGTTCAGCGGCAGAAAGTCGATCAGCCGACGCGTTTCGGCCAGCGCCTCCAGGTCGTTCTCAAACGCCCCATCGGCGACCGAGGATTTGCGCGTATGGGTCGATGCGCCCCCCAGCTCTTCGGCCGACACCTGTTCGTTGGTGACGGTCTTGACCACATCCGGACCTGTCACGAACATGTATGACGAGTCCCGCACCATGAAGATGAAGTCGGTCATGGCCGGGGACTAGACCGCCCCCCCCGCACAGGGCCCCATGATCAGGCTGATCTGCGGAACGACACCCGAGGCAGGATGTTGCGCTGAAACACCTCGCCATAGGCCGCCAATGACCCCACGCCTTCCTGGATACGCGCGCCACCGCTGTCGTTGATGCCGATGACCGGAGCACCGTTCTGAATCGCCATGTCCATGATCTTGCAGATCTTGGCGCCATGTGTTTCCGACACCGATCCGCCAAGCACGGTAAAATCCTGGGCAAAGACATAGATCAGCCGACCATTTACAGTACCCCAACCGGTCACCACCCCATCGCCGGGATAGCTGGCGTCCGCCATCCCAAAATCGGTGCAGCGGTGGCGGACGAACATGTCAAACTCCTCGAACGACCCCTCGTCCAGCAACAGCTCGATCCGTTCGCGCGCAGTCAGCTTGCCTTTGGCATGTTGGGCGGCCACGCGAGCGGTTCCCCCCCCCGCCCGGGCCACAATACGGCGCGCCTCAAGCTCTGCCAGAATGTCGTTCATATCCGTCCCAGTGCTGCAATTTTCCGCAACATAGCGACCGGGGAACCCGGCTGAAAGCAATTTTATTGCGTCGTCAATTACGCGGATCTGTTGGCGTATGCCACAGTCGCGTTGCCCTGCGTCGGGATCGGGAATATGTCCAGCCTGCCCCATTCCGAGGTCCGACATGCCCACCCTGCCCGTTCCCCTGCTGACCATCGGCCTGTTGCTTGCGTCCAACCTGTTCATGACCTTTGCCTGGTAAGGGCACTTGAAGTTCAAGTCGACTGCGCTTGTCACGGTTATCCTGGTCAGCTAGGGCATCGCTTTCTTTGAATACTGCCTGATGGTGCCGGCGAACCGGATCGGGCACGGCCATTTTTCCGCAGCCGAACTCAAGATCATCCAGGAAGTCATCACGCTGACGGTTTTCGCCGTCTTTTCGGTCTATTACCTGAAACAGCCACTGCATTGGAACCACATCCTGGGCTTTGCCTGCATCGGGCTGGGGGCGTTCTTCATCTTTCACAAATGGACCTAGACCGGCATGTTCGGGTCATGGACAAGGCCGGTCAACAGGCGTAGCGCTGCACCATGACCCCCTTTTCGCCGCCCCGGTTTCTGGACCGAACAACCCCGCCACATATTGCCACATTGATCCTGATGGCGGGGCTGGCGGCCCTGTCCTTGAACGTATTCCTGCCTTCCTTGCCTTCGATGGCCGAGCATTTTGGTGTGGATTACCCGGCGATGCAGTTGTCCTTGCCGCTGTATCTGGTGGCGACGGCGGTGATCCAGATCACGGTCGGGCCGATCTCGGACGCCTTTGGGCGCAGGCGGGTGATGCTGGTCGGGGCGATCGTCTTTACGCTGGCATCGCTGGGGGCGCTGTTTGCCCCGGATTACGTGACCTTCATGGTGTGTCGCATGGTCCAATCGGCCATCGCAACCGCGTTTGTGTTATCGCGCGCGGTCATCCGCGACACCGTGGCACAGGATCAGGCGGCGTCGATGATCGGCTATGTCACCATGGGGATGTCGGTGGTGCCGATGATCGGCCCGGTGATCGGCGGCGGCCTGGACGAGGTGTTTGGCTGGCAGGCGTCCTTTGTGCTGCTGGCGGCGTCCGGGGCGGCGACGGTGCTGCTGATCTGGGCCGATTGGGGCGAGACAGCGATGATCCGCAAGGGGGGGTTTGCTGACCAGTTGCGGCAATATCCGGGCCTGCTGAAGTCGCAGCGTTATTGGGCCTATGTGCTGGCGGCGGCCTTTGCGTCGGGGTCGTTCTTTGCCTTTCTTGGGGGCGCGCCTTATGTCGGCGACCGGATCTTTGGCATGGATGCCGCGACCGTCGGCTTTTATTTCGGGGCCCCGGCCGTGGGTTACCTGATAGGAAATTTCCTGTCGGGGCGCTATGCGGCTCGGGTCGGGGTCAAAAAGATGGTAGTGCTGGGCGGGCTGATCACGACCATCGGGCTAACTGCGCTGGCGCTTTTGACGCTGCTGGGTCTGGGCGGACCACAGGTGTTTTTCGGCTTGATCATATCTGTTGGCCTCGGCAACGGGGTCATGCTGCCCTCGGCCAATGCCGGGTTCCTCTCGGTACGTCCTGCGCTGGCAGGGGCTGCGGCCGGCCTTGGCGGGGCGATGATGATCGGAGGCGGCGCGTCTTTGTCCGCACTTGCGGCTTGGGTATTGACGCCGTCCTCGGGCACGATGCCCCTGATCCTGCTGATGCTGGCCTCGTCGCTGGCATCGCTTGTTTGTGTGGCCTGGGTTTATGCTCGCGAGCGGCAGTTGGGCCTGACCGGCGCCTAGCGCTGCGCGGTGCGCCAGTTCGGGTTGACCCAGGGTTGCTGGTTGGACGGTGCCAGGGGTTGCCGTCCCAGCACATGATCGGCGATCTTTTCGCCTGCCATGATCGAAGGCGCGTTCAGATTGCCGTTGGTCACCTGCGGAAAAATCGAACTGTCTGCGACGCGCAGGCCTTCGACCCCGATCACGCGGCCCTGCGGATCGACGACCGCCATCGGATCGTCGCGCCGCCCCATCCGGGCGGTCCCGCAAGGATGATAGGCGCTTTCGACATGGGCGCGCAGGAAGTCGTCCAATTCCGCATCCGTCTGCGCCGATGGGCCGGGGCGCAGTTCGGATTTCACAAAGGGTTCCATCGCCGCCTGTCCAAACACCTCACGTGTCAGGCGGATGCAGGTGCGGAACTCTTCCCAGTCTTCGGGATGCGACATGTAGTTGAACCGGATCACGGGGTGGTCTTTGGGATCAGACGACTGCAACGTCACCGAGCCGCGCGATTTCGATCGCATCGGGCCGACATGGGCCTGAAAGCCATGACCCTCGGCAACCGCCTTGCCATCGTAGCGCACAGCGATGGGCAGAAAATGGTACTGGATATCCGGGTAGTCGATCCCCGCCCGCGATCGGATAAACGCGCAGGCCTCGAACTGGTTGGACGCACCAAGGCCGGTGCCGGTGAACAGCCATTGAGCACCGACCGTCGCCTTGCCCCAGAGGTTCCAGTATTTGAACAGCGTGACCGGCTGGGCGGCGGCATATTGCATGTAGATTTCCAGGTGATCTTGCAGGTTGGCCCCGACCCCTGAGCGGTCGGACACGACGGTGATGCCATGCGTGGCCAGTTCAGCCGCAGGCCCGACACCCGACAACATCAAAAGCTTGGGTGAATTGATGGACGAGGCCGCCAAGATCACTTCGCGGTTCGCGCGGATGACAAACGGGGCAGCCCCCTGGTCCACCTCGACCCCGGTGGCGTGGCCGTTTTCAATGATCACGCGGCGGGCGAAAGCGCGGACCACCTGTACATTGCCACCGGCCATGGCGGGTTTGAGGTAGGCATTGGCCGCCGACCAGCGACGGCCTTTCCAGATCGTCGCCTCCATCGGGCCAAAGCCCTCTTGCTGCGCGCCGTTGTAATCGGCTGTAGCGGGATAGCCTGCCTCGCGCCCAGCCGCGATGAAGGCCTCGAACAGCGGATTGGATCGCGGTCCTCGCGTGATGTGCAAAGGGCCGTCGGTGCCACGGTAATCGGGGCCCGAACCGCCATGGACCGCCTCCATCCGCTTGAAATACGGCAGCACGTCGGCATAGGCCCAGCCATCTGCCCCCATTTCGGACCAGGTGTCATAGTCGCGGGCATGTCCCCGGACATAGACCATGCCGTTGATCGACGACGATCCGCCGATCACCTTGCCGCGCGGTGTGGCCAGGATGCGCCCCCCCAGATGCGGTTCCGGCTCGGTCTGAAAGCCCCAGTCGTACATCCCCATGTTCATCGGATAGCTTAGCGCCCCGGGCATCTGGATGAACGGTCCCGCATCCGATCCGCCGTGTTCGATGACCGTGACCCGCCTGCCAGCCTCGGCCAGCCGGTAAGCCATGGCGCACCCGGCGGACCCTGCGCCGACGATGATGTAGTCTGCATGCATGTCAGGACGTCCGCGACAGCACGGCATCAAGATGGGACATTGCAACGGCAACGGCAGCGGCACCGTCGGGCGGTCCGGATTTCAGCACTTCCCGCAGGTAAAGCCCGTCGATCAGCGCGCCAAGCCCCACCGCAATGGCCGGGGCGCGGTCCCCGGCAAGGGGGCGCAAGCCCGCAATCAGGTTCGACTGCAACCGGCGCTGATACACCGCAAGCAGGCGTTTCGCTTCGGGCACCGACTGCGCAAGCACCCAAAAGTTCAGCCAGGCCCCCACCGCCTCGCGACGAAAGTTGCCGGGGCTGAACGAGGCACGCAGGATAGCCCGAATGCGGCCTTGCGGACCTTCGGCAACAGCGAGAGCGCCGCGCACTTCGGCCCCGTAAAGCGTCAGGACATGGCGCATCGCCGCCAGGAACATGTCCTCTTTCGATCCGAAGTAGTGATGCGCCAAAGCCGACGACATGCCTGCACGCTTGGCGATCTGGCTGACGGTGACATCCAGAGATCCGGTGCGCCCGATCTCCACAATCGTGGCTTTCACCAGCGCTTGCTTGCGGATAGGCTCCATTCCAAGCTTTGGCATCTGGTGAGACTTTCTTGGAAAAAATGCTTGCCAAGACAGAGATGCGTGAAGTTTATTGACTCGTCAATCAACAAAAAACGGGAAGCCGCCATGACCATCCGATCAACACTGCTGACAACCGCCGTGACCTTCGCCCTTGCCGGGTCCGCCTTCGCCGAAGGCTGCGACAAGATCGTGTTCTCTGACGTCGGCTGGACCGACATCACCGCCACCACCGCGGCGACGACCCTGGTGGTTGAGGCGCTGGGATATGAAACCGAGACGTCGATCCTGTCCGTCCCGGTGACCTATGCTGGTCTTGCCGGCGGTGACATCGACGTCTTCCTTGGCAACTGGATGCCGACGATGGAGGCCGACATCGCTGCATATCGCGACGCGGGCACGGTCGAGACCGTCCGCACCAACCTCGAAGGGGCCAAGTACACCCTTGCGACCAACGAAGCGGGTGCCGCGCTCGGCATCGCCGATTTCAAGGATATCGCGACCCACAAGGACGCGCTGGAAAGCCAGATCTACGGGATCGAGCCGGGCAATGACGGCAACCGCCTGATCATCGACATGATCGACACAGGCCCCTTTGGCCTTGATGGGTTCGAAGTGGTGGAAAGCTCCGAACAGGGGATGCTGGCCGAGGTGAAGAAGGCGACCGAAGATGCCAAGCCGATCGTCTTCCTTGGCTGGGAACCACATCCGATGAACGCGAACTTCAAGATGACCTACCTGACAGGCGGCGATGACTTCTTCGGCCCGAACTTCGGCGGCGCCACGGTCGCGACCAACGTGCGGGCGGGTTATGTCGCGGAATGCCCGAACACCGGCAAGCTGCTGTCCAACTTAGTCTTTTCGCTGCCAATGGAAAACGAGATCATGGGCGCGATCCTGAACGACGGGGCCGATCCGGCCGATGCCGCCAAGGCTTGGCTTGTTGCCAACCCAACCGCCTGGGAGCCCTGGCTGGAAGGTGTGACCGCCAAGGACGGCGGTGATGCCAAGGCCGCAGTGACCGCGGCGCTGCAGTAGTCGACCCTAGGCCCCGGAGCGATCCGGGGACTGTTTAATTGCGCGGAGGCATGAGATGGAATGGCTGACTGATCCCAAGGCATTCATCGACCTGATGAGCGATGACGGGGTAAAAATCGGCATCGGCAAATCGGCCAAAGCCGTCTTCGACTGGATGAACGACAATCTGGGCGGGCTGTTCGACGCCATCTCTGCCGTGATGGAGGCGATGATCGATGGCATCCTGTGGTTGTTGCAAACCCCGCATCCGCTGATCATCATCGCCGTGTTCGTGGCCCTGACCTGGGCTTTGCAGCGCAACTGGAAAGTCTGTCTTGGCGTATTCCTTGGTTTCATCTTTGTCCTGAACCAGGGCTATTGGGAAGAAACCACCGAAAGCCTGACGCTGATCCTGTCGGCCTGCGTGGTCTGCATGGGGCTTGGGGTTCCCATCGGCATCGCGGTGGCCCATCGACCGCGCCTCTACAGGGCGATGGTGCCGGTGCTTGACCTGATGCAGACCCTGCCGACCTTTGTCTATCTGATCCCGGCCATTGTGTTCTTTGGCCTTGGCATGGTGCCCGGCCTGATCGCGACCGTCATCTTTGTGCTGCCTGCGCCCATTCGGCTGACCCATCTTGGCGTCTCGACAACACCCCAGGCGCTGCTGGAGGCCGCAACCGCCTTTGGGGCCACGCCGAGCCAGCGGCTGTGGAAGGTCGAGCTGCCCTATGCCTTTCCGCAGATCATGGCGGGCCTGAACCAGACGATCATGCTAAGCCTGTCCATGGTGGTGATCGCTGCCCTCGTTGGGGCCAACGGACTTGGCGTGCCGGTAGTACGCGCGCTCAACTCCGTCAACACGGCACTGGGATTTGAATCGGGGTTCATCATCGTGGTGGTGGCCATTCTTCTGGACCGTATGCTGAGGGTGAAACGCGCATGACCGCCCTGCCCGCCGTTGAATTCGACCGCGTGTCGATCGTGTTTGGGGACAATCCGGCCAAGGCCTTGCCCCTGATGGATGCAGGCCTCAGCCGCGCCGAGGTCCAACAACAAACCGGTCAGGTGCTGGGTGTCCACGAATGCAGCCTGACCGTCGCCGAAGGCGAGATTCTGGTTCTGATGGGGCTGTCAGGGTCGGGAAAATCGACCTTGCTGCGTGGTGTCAATGCCCTGAACCCGGTCGTCCGCGGCGAGGTCCGGGTCCAGGATGGCGGCAAGATGGTGTCGGTCACAAAGGCCGATCCCGATACCTTGCGCCGTTTGCGCCTGTCCCAGATTGCCATGGTCTTTCAGCAGTTTGGCTTGTTGCCCTGGCGCACTGTGCGCGAAAACGTGGGCCTTGGCCTGGAATTGGCGGGCGTTTCGCCCGATGACCGCCGCCCAAAGGTCGATGAACAACTTGCCCTGGTGAACCTGTCGCAATGGGCCGACCGCAAGGTGGGCGAGTTGTCTGGCGGCATGCAACAGCGCGTGGGTCTGGCCCGTGCCTTTGTCACCGACGCCCCGATCCTGTTGATGGATGAGCCGTTTTCGGCACTGGATCCCTTGATCCGCTCAAAGTTGCAGGACGAATTGCTGGACCTGCAGGCCAAACTGAAACGCACGATCATCTTTGTCAGCCATGACCTTGACGAGGCATTCAAGCTGGGCGACCGCATTGCCCTGATGGAAGGCGGACGCATCGTTCAATGCGGCACCTCGCGCGAGATCATTGCCAATCCGGTCAGCGAGTATGTCGCCGATTTCGTCGCGCACATGAACCCGCTGTCAGTGCTGACGGCGCGCGACGTAATGGAACCCGGCACCAGCGCCACCGCCCGCGTGCTAGAGGCGGAAACCCCGGTCAAGGACATCATGGCGATGATGCGGGATGGCGTAACCGAAATGGTGGTACAGGAACACGGCCGCAACCTGGGCCTGATCCGCACCGCCGGCCTGATGGCGAAACTGATCAATCCGCGCGGCAACTGAGACAAAAAGCCTCGAAGACCTTTGGCAGGTTTCTTCGAAGAAATTTCACTTTGTCAGGCCTTTACGACTTTCTTTGCCGCAGGCTTCTTGGCCACGGCCTTTTTCGCCGCAGGCTTTGCCACCGCCTTGCGCGCCGGGGCTTTCTTGCCGCCCTTGCCCGCTTTTTCCGCGATCAGGGCCAGTGCCTCTTCCAGCGTCACGCCTTCGGGAGTCATCTCCTTGGGCAGGGTCGCGTTGACCTTGGCCCATTTGACATAAGGCCCATATTTGCCGGGCATGACCTGCACTTCGCCGCCCGACGGGTGCTCGCCCAAACTACGAAGCGGTCCTGCCGCAGCGCCCCGGCCACCCGGACCACGCGCCGCCTTTTGCGCCAGAACCTCGACCGCCCGGTTCATGCCGATGGTAAAGACCTCTTCAACATCCGTGACGTTGGCATAGACAGAGCCATGCTTGATGTACGGACCGAACCGTCCGATTGCGGCCTCGATCGGCTGACCGTCGTCAGGGTGCGGCCCAACAAGGCGCGGCAGGTTCAACAGGTCCATGGCGCGGACCAGCGTCAGGCTTTCCGGCGCCCAGCCTTTCGGCAGGCTGGCGCGGTCGGGTTTGGGGTTCGCCTCGGTCGCCTCACCGCGCTGGACATAAGGGCCAAAACGGCCCGCGCGGATAGAGATTTTCTGGCCCGATTCATCCTCTCCCAGCACCAGACCGTCAACCGACCCTGCGCCATCTTCGACACCGGAAAGAGGCCGTGTATAGCGGCATTCGGGGTAGTTGCCGCATCCGATGAACGCGCCACCGGACCGGGCCGTCTTCAAATGCAGACGCCCCGTGCCGCAGGTCTGGCAAATGCGCGGGTCAGAGCCATCGGCGCGCGGCGGATAGAGATGTGGCGCCAAAAATTCGTCAATCTTCGTCAGCACTTCGCCGATGCGCAGGTCGGCGGTTTCGGCCACGGCGGCAGAAAAATCCTTCCAGAACCGTGCGAGGACGTCACGATATTCGCGGTCGCCAGCCGACACATCGTCGAGTTCGTTTTCCAGATCGGCGGTGAAATCGTATTCCACATAACGGTGAAAATAGTTCGACAGGAAGGCTGTCACCAGCCGCCCCTTGTCCTCGGGGATCAGGCGGTTCTTGTCCTTGCGGACGTATTCGCGGTCCTGAATCGTGGTGACGATGGAGGTATAGGTGGACGGACGCCCGATCCCCAACTCTTCCATCCGCTTGATGAGCGTGGCTTCGGTATAGCGGGGCGGCGGTTGTGTAAAATGCTGTTCGGGAAGAACGCTGCGCTTTTCGGCGGGTTCGCCTTGCATGATCTGCGGCAGACGACCTTCGTCCTCGCCTTCCTCATCGCGACCTTCGTCGTAGATTTTGAGGAACCCGTCGAACATCACGACCTGCCCGGTCGCGCGCAGAACCACCTGCCCGTCCGCGCTGCCGACATCAACCGTGGTACGTTCCATCCGGGCGGCGGCCATCTGGCTGGCAAGGGTTCGTTTCCAGATCAGCTCATAGACATGCCGCTGGTCGGTTTCCGTCAGGCGCAGTTTGTCGGGGCTCGCGGACATTTCCGTCGGGCGGATGCATTCATGCGCCTCTTGGGCGTTCTTGGCCTTGTTTTTGTACATCCGGGGGCTGTCGGGGACATAGGCCGCGCCAAACCGCGTCTTGATCTCGTCGCGGGCGGCCATCACGGCCTCGGGCGCCATGTCGATGCCGTCGGTGCGCATATAAGTAATGTGGCCTGCCTCATAAAGACGCTGGGCTGCTGACATCGTTGCCTTGGCACCAATACCGAACTTGCGGCTAGCCTCTTGCTGCAGTGTGGAGGTCATGAAGGGCGGATAGGGATTGCGGGTCGCAGGCTTGGATTCAACCGCCGAGACGGTCAATGCGCGAGAAGTGACAGCCTGCGCCGCGATTTCAGCGGCTGCGGCCGTCGCGATGTCGAATTTGTCCAGTTTCTTGCCGCCAAGGACAGTCAGCCGCGCCTCAAACTCCTGTCCGCGTGGGGTGACAAGCACCGCCTTGACGGTCCAGAATTCGCGGGCACCGAACGCCTCGATCTCCATCTCGCGTTCGACCACCAGACGCAGGACCACGGACTGCACGCGACCGGCAGATTTCGCGCCCGGCAACTTTCGCCACAACACTGGCGACAAGGTGAACCCCACCAGATAGTCCAGTGCGCGGCGGGCAAGATACGCCTCGACCAGCGGCTGATCGACTTGGCGCGGTTTTTTCATCGCCTCGGTCACGGCATCCTTGGTGATGGCGTTGAACGTGACGCGGCTGACCTTCTTGCCCTTTTTCAGGGTGCTTGCCAGTGTTTCCTGCAGGTGCCAGCTGATCGCCTCGCCCTCACGATCAGGGTCGGTCGCAAGGATCAACTCGTCGTCGGTCTTCAGCGCCTCGGTGATCGCCTTGATATGCTTTTTGCTTTCGGGAGCGACCTCCCACAGCATGCCGAATCCATGCTCAGGGTCGACGGAGCCGTCCTTTGCAGGCAGGTCGCGGACATGGCCGTAGGATGCCAGCACGGTATACCCAGGTCCGAGATATTTGTTGATTGTCTTGGCCTTGGCAGGCGATTCGACGACAACGACTGGCATGCATTCCCCGGCAAATGACGATGGCTGAACAGCGCGGCAACATGGGGGGAGCGGGCTTGGATTGTCAATCGCCCTGCGGCAATGCTGTCCCGAAGCGTCAGCCGACCCGCGCCAAGAGCCCGCCATGCTGGCGTTCGATCCGCCCTTCCAGCTCCAGGGTCAGAAGGGCTGGGGTGATATGTCCAGCGGGCATGGCTAGGTCGCGGATCAGCTGGTCCTCGGCCAAGGGACTGGGACCCAAACGGGCGAGAATCTGGGAATGTAGCGCGCTTGCGGTAGCAAGTGGCATCGCGCTTGGTGTCGGTCCCGGCAGCGGCGGATGGACAGGCAAATTTTCGGCCACGACTGTCGGAACGGCTTCGGCACTTGCGCCGATCGCCTCTAGCACATCGCTTGTCCCGCGCACGAGGATCGCGCCGTCACGGATCAGCATGTTGCACCCGGCAGCGCGGGCATCGAACGGGTGCCCGGGCACGGCCAGCACTTCTCGCCCCAGGTCAAGAGCGGCGCGGGCGGTCAGCAGACTGCCGGACCGGGCAGCGGCCTCAACCACCACCACTGCCCGCGACAGGCCCGCAATGATGTTGTTGCGCAGGGGGAAATGGCGCGCCTGGGGTTCGGCACCCATGGGCTGTTCGGAAATGCGGCAGCCTTTGGCCGCGATCTCGGCGGCGAGTTCCGCGTTCTCAGCCGGGTAGATCACATCAACCCCGCCCGCCTGCACCGCGACAGTACCGGTGGCCATAGCGGCGCGATGCGCCTCGGCATCAATGCCCCGGGCAAGGCCTGAAACGACAACCTGACCCGCCGCGCCCAGCCCCTCAGTCAGTCGTTTGGCCATGCGCAGGCCCAGCGAGGATGCATTGCGCGACCCCACGACTGCAATCATCGGACGCGCCAGAAGGCCTGCATCACCCTGCACCCACAGGACCGGCGGCGCGTCCGACAGATGCGCCAGCAACGCTGGATAGCGCGGATCGCCGTGCGCGATCAGTGTCGCCTTGGCTGCGCGCCCCTTTGCCAGTTCCGCCATGACCACGCCGATAGGACAGACCTCGTACCGCTCGATCCCCGCAGCGCTCGCGATTCCGGGCAAGGCATCAAGGGCGGCCTCGGCGGAGCCATGTTCTGCAATCAACCGATGAAAAGTCACTGCGCCAACGCGGCGCGACCGGATCAATCGCAGGCGCGCCACGGTGTCGTCTTCGGACCGCGTCGAAGTGGCCATGGCCTGTATCATGTCGGTCGCACACCTGCCCAAAGTTCCGCGCCCAAAATGGCGCGCCGATGGTTAACGAATGGTGAAGATTTACCACGCGGACCTTCAAAGATCGCGGATTGATCCTGCCTTCGAAATTTGATCAAATAGCCATATCAAGCGCCCCTTACCATGTCCGAGGAATCGTCCGATGCTGAATGCCGAAGTCGCCAAACGCCGTGATGTCGCGATCTCTCGCGGTGTCGGCATGATGACGCAGATCTACGCGGACCGGGCGCTCAACTCCGAGGTTTGGGATATCGAGGGCAACCGCTACATCGACTTTGCCGCCGGAATCGCGGTCGTGAACACCGGGCATTGCCACCCCAAGGTGATGGCGGCGGTGACCGAACAGATGAGCAGGTTCACCCATACCTGCCACCAGGTTCTGCCGTATGAATCCTATATCCGCCTTGCCGAACGCCTGAACGCGGCCGTGCCGGGCGATTTTGCCAAGAAGACCATCTTTGTCACCACCGGTGCCGAAGCTTGCGAGATTGCGGTCAAGATCGCGCGCATCGCGACAGGCCGAAACGGTGTGATCGCATTCGGCGGTGCGTTCCACGGGCGGACCTTCATGGGCATGACGTTGACCGGCAAGGTGGAGCCCTACAAGAAAGGCTTCGGCGCAATGATGCCCGATGTCTGGCATGTGCCCTTTCCGCAAGAGGTGCACAACATCACCGCTGACGACGCGATGGCGGGGATCACCAAGCTTTTCAAGGCAGACCTCGACCCTACCCGCGTTGCCGCGATCATCTTTGAACCGGTCCAGGGCGAAGGTGGCTTTTACCCCGCGCCCAAGGAACTCGTCCGCGCCATTCGCAAGCTGTGTGATGAACATGGCATAGTCATGATCGCCGATGAGGTGCAGACCGGTTTCGCGCGCACTGGCAACCTGTTTGCGATGCACGGCTATGACGTTGCTGCAGACCTTACCACGATGGCCAAGGGTCTGGCGGGTGGACTGCCCCTCGCTGCCGTCACCGGTAAGGCGGAGCTGATGGACGCAGCCCATCCCGGTGGGCTTGGCGGCACCTATGGCGGCAACCCCTTGGGCATTGCCGCGGCCAATGCCGTGCTGGACGTGATCGAGGAAGAGGATCTTTGCGCGCGAGCCAACGAACTGGGCGGGCGACTGAAGCAGCGGCTGGAGGCGATCCGGTCCGTCACCCCCGAGATCACCGATATTCGCGGCCCGGGTTTCATGGTGGCGGTGGAATTTGCGAACCCCAAGACCCACGAACCCGATGCCGGTTTCACAGGGCGGGTGCGCACCGAGGCGTTGAAGCGTGGGCTGATCCTGTTGACCTGCGGCGTCTACGGAAACGTGATCCGGTTTCTGGCGCCGATCACCATCCCGGATGCGCATTTCGCCGAAGCCATGGATATTCTTGAGGAATCCGTGGCTGCAGCGCGGATCGCCTGAGTCCGATCTTCGGCAATGCGCTAGCGGATGATGGCCCGCTGTTGGCGGCAGATGGGCGGGATTCCCCGCCCGAAACGGCGGCAATCTGCCGGATTGACCGCGACCGGGAACCGTTCGCGCGTTTCGGCGTTATTGTCGGTATTCCACTTTTTCAAATGAGGCTTCCGATGAAAACCACCTTGCTGATCTTGCCGTTCGTGGCCCTATCGCTGTCGGCCTGTCAGACAGCTGAACAAAACGCCGCCGCTGGCGCACTGGGGGGTGCCGCGTTGGGTGCGGCCGTTTCCGGCGGTGACGACAAGCTGACGGGGGCCCTAGTCGGGGCTGCGGTCGGCGTTGCCGGGTCCACTCTGATCAAGCCGACCGGGACTTCTGGTCAGTGCTATTACCGCGACCGCAATGGCCGTCAGTTCATCGCAGATTGCCAGTAACGACCTTACCGATACCGGTGGCATCAAGGAATGATCGGGCGAGCCGCAAGGCCGCCCGATTTTTCATGGTCCTTGGCCCACCCACTTGCGCCATAGGCTTGCCCCTTTCGCCTCGTGGCTTCAGCGGCTAAACCCCAGCGAGCCGCAAGTGTTGCCAAAGGCCATGATGCCCGATGTTTCTGCCCCCAACGGGATTATCCTTGACCAAGTCGGCGTGACCCTGTCGGGTCGCGCGGTCCTGTCCAACATCACACTGGACCTGTCGGCACCCCGCATCGGCATCGTCGGGCGCAACGGGTCAGGCAAGACTACTTTGTTGCGGGTGATCGCGGGATTGATCGCGCCGACATCGGGCCGGGTCCAAGTCGGCGGGCTTGATCCTGCTGGTGATCGCAAGGCGGTCATGGGACAGATCGGCATCCTGTTTCAGAATCCCGATCACATGATCCTTTTCCCGACCGTCGAAGAGGAACTTGCTTTTGGCCTGCGCCAGATGGGTCAGCCGGACGATGTGGCGCGACAAAAGGCGCGCGCTGCATTGGCGGCAGAGGGGCGCGCACATTGGGCGGGGGCAGCAACGCATACCCTGAGCCAAGGCCAGCGGCATTACCTTTGCCTGATGTCGGTGTTGCTGATGGGGCCAAGGACGTTATTGCTGGACGAACCCTTTGCCGGCATGGACTTGCCGACCATTCAGCGGATATCGCGCCGTCTGGCCACGCTGGATCAGCGCGTGATCACGATCAGCCATGATCCGGCCGCTGTCGCCCAAGCCGACCGGGTGATCTGGCTGGACGAAGGGCGCGTCAAGGCAGACGGTCCGCCCGGACCAGTTTTGGCGGACTTCACCACGGCGATGGACCGGATCGGGGGGGGCGATGCTGACACTGACCTCGCCGGTTAACACGCCCTATGACCGCCTGCCCGCAGGGGCCAAGCTGGCGGCACTGGTGATCACCAGCAGTTTGGTTTTCTGGATCAACAGCCCTTGGATCCTCATCTTGGCGTTGGCAGGCGTCACGGGGCTTTACCTCGGGAGCGGGGTGCGTCTTCTGGCGTTTGGCCTTCGGCTCTTGTGGCCGCTTTGGCCCTTTGCGCTGATGATTGCGGGCTGGCATGTCTGGCGAGATACGCCTGACTTGGGTGTAGTGGTGCTGGTCAGGATGGCTATAGCCGTGATGCTGGCCAATCTCGTCACCATGACGACCCGGCTGGATGACATGATCGCCGTCATCACCCGGCTTGCCGCCCCTCTGGCGGCAATCGGCCTGCCGCCCCGCCGGTTTGCGCTGGCAGTGGCGCTGGCGATCCGGTTCATCCCGGACCTGATGCAGGCGGCCGACCGTCTGTCACTGGCATGGCGAGCGCGGTCTGCGGGGAGGGCACATCATCGTCTGATCGCCCCTTTGACGCTGGCAGCCATCGACACAGCCGACCACGTCGCCGAGGCCTTGCGTGCTAGGGGCGGCGCAGGCTAACTGCGCGGCAGAAAATGCACCGCGGCATTGCGGGCAAGGGACAAAGGACCGTCATGGAACGCAGCATCGCCTATATCGCACTTTTTGCCGCGCTGATTGCGGTCCTTGGCTTCGTGCCGCGCATCGAGCTTGCCACAGGGGTGCCGATCACGGCGCAATCGCTGGGTGTGATGCTGTGCGGAACCATCCTTGGCGCGCGTCGGGGTGCCCTGGCGGTCCTGTTGTTTCTGGCCCTTTTGGCCGTGGGCCTGCCGCTCTTGTCCGGGGGCGCAAACCTCTGGGCGGTCTGGGGCACGCCGCGCATCGGGTTCGTGCTGGGCTTTCCGGTTGCCGCCTTTGTCGCGGGCTGGGTGATGGAGCGGACATCGCTGCCGGTCGGATTTTCTGCCTTTGCGGGCGCGCTGATCGGCGGCATGGCGGTGCTTTACGCCTTTGGTCTGGTGGGCATGGTGATCCGGATGGGGATCACCCCGAGTGAGGCGCTGTTCAATCTGGGCGCGTTCATTCCTGGGGATGTGCTCAAATCGGTGATGGCTGGTCTGGTCACGGCGTCGCTGGCACGGATGCGTCCGGGCGTGCTGTTGTCACGGGCCTGACGCGGTCAGCAGCAGGGCCGTCCCGATACCGCCCGCCGAGGCGATGGCCGCAAGGCCCACGCCGCCGGTCAGGTCATGAAACAGCCGGACCGCCAGGATCGCGCCGGACGCTCCAATGGGATGCCCCCGCGCAAGCGCGCCGCCCTTGCGGTTGACCAAGTCGGGGTCCAGCCTCGCGCCTCTGACGCAGCCTATGGCTTGGACGGCGTAGGCCTCCATGATTTCCGAAGTTGCCAGATCCGCCGGGCCGAGGCCGGCCTTGTGCAGCACCTTTTCAATCGCCGCCACCGGCGCTAGACCGGGCTGCGTCGGATCGCCCCCCATCGTGACGCCGGGGCCAAGGGCAGCTGCTTTCTGCGCGGTCCGGACGATGCGTTCGGACACGACTAGGACAAAGGCCGCAGCATCCGCCGCGACGGCAGCATTCGCCGCGGTGATCGGGCCGCAAATTACGGACGCACGGGCGGCGATTGCGGAGGTCAGCGGCCGGGCAAAGGCGTCGCGCAGCTGACCGGCCAGCGGGACAATCTCGGGCCAGTCCGTCACCGCCAAGGCCTTAGCGTGGCTCGCCCTCGCCCAGTCATCTTGTTCGCCGCGGGGGATGCCCAACCGAAGCGACAGACCCGCCGCCGCCTCGGTCATGCCGGGGTCGCGGTCAGGCCAGGGCGTGAACGGGGCCTGGTCATAGGCCACCGGCGGGCCACCACCCGGATCTGTTGCCAGCCGCAACGGGCGGCGCGAATAGCTTTCTACGCCGCCTGCCAGGACGACCTCGACCAGGCCGCTCTCAATCATCGCGCGGGCCAGCAGGATCGCGTCAAGGCCTCCCGCACATTGCCGGTCAATGGTCAGGCCCGCCACCCGTTCCGGCAATCCCGCTGCCAGGGCGATGCGCCGCGCCGGATTGCCACCTGCGCCCAGCGCGTTGGCCACAATCACCTCGTCCACACGGTCCAGATCCAGCCCGGCATCCGCAATGCAGGCCCGGAGCACTGGCGCTGCGAGATCCTCGATGGAAAGCCGCGCAAAGGCCCCGCCGCGGGGAATAACAGCGGTGCGGCGCGCGGCGATGACATAGGCCGTCACGGCAGGACCCGCTGGATCGAGGCAAGGTCGGTCTTGCCGGAAGGCAGCCGGGGCCAGTCGCTAATAAAGTGAAATGATTTCGGCGCCTTGAGCGTCCCCAGCCGGGACCGGCATGCAGACAGCGCGGCCGGACCGCAGGCAGGATCACCCATGAGCACGGCATGCAATACCTGACCGCGCGAACCATCGGGCCTTGCGATCACGGCAGCCTCGGCAATGCCGGGCAGCGCGGTCAGAAAGGCCTCGATCTCTTCTGGAAAGACGTTCTGGTCCGCCACAGTCACCATGCGCCCCGCACGGCCCGACAGGACAAGGAATTCGGCTTGCCATTTCCCCATCTCGCCCACGGACAGCCAGCCATTTTCGCGGCGGACCACGCCCGTGTCAGACGCATAGCCGTCAAACAGATAGGGGCTGCGCACCCAGATTTCCCCGGCACGGATGTCAAGCTCGACCCCCGGATAGGGTGTGCCGACGCTGTCGATGGGGGTGGTGGGATCGGAAAGGGTGATGAAGCTTGTCTCGGCAGTGCCATAGAATTCGCGGACGGCGGCCGTTGGGGCGATCTGCTTCAACCTTTTCCGAAGCGCCGGGTCCAGTTTCGATCCCCCGACAATGATCCAGGTCAGATCGGGCATCGGTGTCGCGCCTTCGGCCAGCAGGCGCAACTGGGTAGGGGTCGCGTAAAGGTGGGTAACCTTGCGCGCCACCAGTGCTCGTCCCTGCCGGTCCGGGCGAAGCGTATCGAGCAGGTGAACCGACGCCCCCAGATGCAGCCCTTCAATTGCGCCATACAGGGCGAGCGAATGGACCAGCCGTCCCAGCACAGCGACCGACGATCCGGGGCCGATGCCGAAAAGTCCGGCATTTACCCCAAAACTGGCAATCCACGACGCTTGGGTGCGACGAATTCGGCGCGGCGCGCCGGTCGACCCACCGGTAAGGGTTTCAAAGATCGGCGCATTGTCCGGGGCCGGTGCAGGCCCCGTGCCTCCGATGCGAAACCCCTGCCCCGCCGAAGCCAACGCGCAGGCCAGCGCCAAACTCGACGGTCGGTCGACGATCAAGGACAAGGTCGGTTGCAAGGGGCGTTGTTCGCGCCCTTGCCCGTCAAATAATCGCGCGGCCCTGTGCCAGTGAAACTGATCGGCCCTCATCTTTGCCCAAACATCCTCGCCGAAGGCCTTTTCACTGCGAGAATGCACCTCAGCGGAAACTGCCCGCAAGCCCTTTGGCCCCCTGCGTCAAGATCGGGATATCCACGCCAACAACGGTGAAAAGGCTGCCCAGTTCCATGCAACGTCGCGCAAAGGCTGCATCCGCGGTCAGTACCGCCGCAGGTTTTCCTGCCGCAGTGATCCGGCGAATTCCGTCCTCGACCGCAGCCTTGACCTCGGGATGGCCGAGTTGGCCCGGATATCCCATCGAGGCCGCCAGATCCGATGGCCCAATAAAGATCATGTCAACGCCATCGACAGCGGCAATGGCCTCGATCTGGTCCATGGCCTCGGCCGTCTCGACCTGCACGACCAGGCAAAGCTCTGTCTCGGCAATCTGGAGATAGTCTGCGACCGCGCCATAGCGACCGGCCCGCGTGGCCGTACTGACCCCGCGAACTCCGTGCGGGCCATAGCGCATGGCGCGCACGGTTGCGCGCGCTTCATCCGCATTCTGGACATAGGGAATGATCAATGTCTGCGCGCCGATATCCAGAAAGCGCTTGATCAGCACCGGGTCATTGGCGGCCGGCCGCACGGCATGGGCCACCGGATAGGCCGCCAACGCCTGCAGCATCGCCAGAACGTCGGGCACATCGGTCAGCGAGTGTTCGGTATCGATCACGACGCAGTCGAACCCAGCTCCCGCCAGAATTTCGACCACGATCGGTCCCGGGATGGTGTTCCAGATCCCCACCTGCGCGCGGCCCGCGCGCAGCGCTGCCTTGAAGGCATTCACCGGCAGCTTCATTTCCCGCCGACCAGACGGGCAATCCGGCGCAGTGCCAACAGGTAGCCATCTGTCCCGCAACCGACGATCACTCCATCGGCGCGCTGGCTGACATGCGAATGGTGGCGGAATGCCTCACGCTTGTGGATGTTGGAGATATGAACCTCCATGACGACCCCGTCATAGGCATAGAGCGCATCAGGGATCGCGATGGACGTGTGCGTCAGCGCCCCCGCATTGATGATGATACCGGCGGATTTGCCCCGCGCCTCCTGGATCCAGTCGATCAGCTGGCCTTCATGGTTGGACTGGAGCGACCGGACGGCAAGGCCCAATTCGTCGGCCAGATCCGAACAGGCGGCAGCGACGTCTTCAAGCGTTTCTTTACCATAAATCTCTGGCTGGCGCTGGCCCAAGAGATTGAGGTTCGGGCCGTTCAGAATGGTGATCAGCTTGGGCATCTGCGGGCTCCACCTCGGGGACGCGCCGACCATAGCCGATCTACCTCGGGGAACAAGACGATCAGGGTGCCGGGCAGAAAAAAGTGGCGGTCCTTGCAGCCAGCTGCAAAAGAACCGCCAAGGGAGACATCGTGAAGTGGCCTGGCGTCAGGCGACCTTTTCCAGTTGCACGTCCGGGCTGACGCCCAGCGCGCGCACGACTTCGCGCGTCAGATCAGGGCGGTTCAGCGTGTAGAAATGCAAATCCTCGACGCCACCCTGGATCAGCTTGTCACAAAGGGCAGTGCATTGGGTGAGCGCCAGCAATTCCTCGCGCCCGTCACGGGCGGCAGTGGCAAAGGCCTCGTCCAGTTTTGGCGGAACGCGGGCAGCGCAGCGCGCAGCGAATTTCTTGGCCCCGGCCCAGCTGGTGATCGGCAGGATACCGGGGATGATCGGCGCAGTGATCCCTGCGGCATGGGCTGCGTCGCGAAACCGGAAGAACGTGTCAGCGTCGAAAAAGAACTGGGTGATGGCCGAAGTGGCCCCGGCGTCGATCTTGGCCTTGAGCCAGGTCACGTCCGCATTGCCATTGTCGGCATCGGGATGTTGTTCGGGGTAGGCACCGACGCGGATCTTGAACTTGCCCGTCTTGGCCAGCTCCGCGACCAGATCGACCGACGAGGTAAAGCCGTCAGCGTTCGGCTGAAACCGCGAGGCCCCGTGCGGCGCGTCACCGCGCAAAGCGACGATCTCGGTCACTCCCACGGCGGCGTAAGCCTCTGCAATCTCAAGCGTTTCTGAACGCGTGGCATCGACGCAGGTCAGATGCGCCGCGACATTCAGCCCGTAATTCCGCCGGATCGCCGTCACCGCCTCATGTGTGAGCTTGCGGGTGGTGCCGCCTGCCCCATAGGTCACTGACACGAAATCCGGGCGCAAGGGGGCCAGCGCCTGCACGGTTTCCCAGAGGCGAAACGACGCGTCCAGCGTCTGCGGCGGGAAGAATTCGAAACTGATGCGGGGCGTTTTGGTCATGGGTCACCTATGTTCTGACCCTCTTGTCGCAAATCCCGTGATGTGAGACAAATTCATAATACTCACGATCTTTATGAGGTTTACCCCATGTATATCGAGTTGCGCCACCTGCGCACGATCCGCGCCGTGCATCAGGCCGGGGGTCTTGGCCGGGCGGCGGAAATGTTGAACATGACCCAGTCGGCGCTGAGCCATCAGGTAAAGGGGCTGGAGGATCAGGCGGGGATGGAACTCTTTGTCCGCCGGTCCAAGCCGATGACGCTTTCTGCAGCCGGAATCAGGATGTTACGGGCGGCTGAGCGCATCCTGCCCGAGATCGACGCGATGGAGGATGAGTTCCGCAGCCTGCGATCCGGCAAGACGGGACGGCTGCATATCGCGATCCAGTGTCATGCCTGTTTCGACTGGCTTTTCCCGGTTCTGGAACAGTTCCGCCATGCCTGGCCCGAGGTCGATGTGGACATCCGCGCAGGCCTTGCGTTCGACAGCTTTCCGGCGCTGGCGCGCGAGGAAGTGGATCTGGTGATATCGTCCAACCCTGAGCCCCTGCCCGGCATCGTCGCCAATCCGCTGTTCGACTATGCGCCCACATTCGTCGCCTCATCCCAGAACCCCCTTGCCGCCAAGTCCATGATCGAGGCCGAGGATTTGCGAGATCAGGTGCTGATTACCTATCCGGTCGGCCGCGACAAGCTGGACGTGTTCACCGACCTTCTGACCCCCGCCAAGGTCGAACCGCGCGGGCAAAGGCAGGTGGAACTGACCGCCGTGATCCTGATGCTGGTGGGCTCGAACCGAGGGGTGGCGGTGCTGCCGGACTGGGTAATCCGGGATGTGCGGTCGAACGCGGACTATGTGACGCGCGCGTTGGCCCCGGGGAACGTGATGCGAAGGTTGTTCGCCTGCACAAGGGAAGAGGATGCGGCGCGGCCGTATATGGCGCATTTCTTGCGGCTGGGGCGGAGCGAGCCGGTGAAGTTGCAGCGGGGCGGGTAAGTGGTTGGGAACGATGGGTTAATCGGGGGTGGGTTTGCCGGAAAATGGGTGTGCGCGAAGTGTATGCCAAACGTGTGCCAGGTGTATGGCATCTGTGCAGACGGGTGGGGGCGGGTGGGGCGTTAACCATTTGGGGAGAATCGGGGGGGCGCGCGCAACTGTCATCCCGGCGCAGGCCGGGACCCATCTTTCAGCGTGGTGCGATGGGTCAAGGCTGGGTCCCCGTTTTCACGGGGATGACAGGTGTGAGCGGGGGGGATGACAGTTGGGCGAGGCCCCCCACCCTAACCCTCCCCACGAGGGGGAGGGGATGGGTTGCGCCGAAGCGGGATCGGGCTTGGTCGAAACGGCCCTTCTTGTCTTCAGCCCGGAATCAAGTGCGAAGCACGCCGGGCAATGCCCGACCGCCCCCCTCGGGCGGGCATTCCGGGGCGTCACCAGCAGAACATCGGCGGGAGGTGTTGAACCATAAAGCGCTTAGAACTGCGGTTGCTTGCCCACCCGGCGG